>PMYD01000017.1 GCA_003171335.1 Phycisphaerales bacterium | reverse complement strand
CTATTGGCACGCCATTTGCTCCGGATATACTCGGCGAATCAAGCAATCGCTGGCGACCGGTAAGGGCTGCATAGTAATTTGACAATAGAATAGCGACCATTTGTTGAACTGGAGAAGCTCAAAAGCACAAAATAGGAGAATATGCATCCTAAGCATTATGCACTTTTGCATGCGCCCTTATGCAGTAATGACTTGCGCATAAGCATAAATGCTGAAGTATCTTAACTCCTATTTTGGCCCGTTTTGACCCCTTGGTCTGGCAGCTAAGCGCATGCAAAAGCTGGAATAAGCAAGAAATCAGCAAGATGGGCTCTGCCGCCCAGTGAGGAAGCGGTCACTTTTTCCAGTGCACGTACACAGCCGCGGCCAGCGGGCGGTCGATCGTGAACTGGCTGTAGCCCACCTGGAAGACGTACGAGGGGAAGCGGCGGATCAGTTGCACATCCGCGCCCGGCAGCACGCCCATGGCCATGAGTTTCTGCACAGCGCGGCTGTCGCGCGTGGTGAGGTAGGCCACCGTGCCGCGGGCGCCCACTTTGCCTTCGGCCATCGGGCCGACGGGTGTGATGTTCCTCGTTCGGGCCTCGCGGCAGCACGGACCCGGCGGAATCACCTTGCCGTGCGGGCAGGTGGTGGGGTGGCCCAGCAAGGTGCACACCTGGTCGGCCAGGCCGCGCACCAGCACGTGCTCGAACTGGCAGGCGTTCTCCTCCATCTGCTCGCTCTGCCCCGCCAGCACATCCTGGAGCAGCCGCTCCGCCAGGCGATGCCGGCGGACCACGTCCTGCCCGGCCTCCAGGCCGGCGGCATTGAGCTGGCAGCGGCCATCGCGGGCTTCGGCCAGTGCGGCCGTAAGCACCTCGGCCATGGCGGCCGTGCCGATGGCGGCGGCGGGGTACGGGCCGCCCTCGGCCTGGTGCAGGTACAGCGATTCCAGGATTTCTTCCGCTTCAGGACTGACCATGGCCCTTGCCTAGTTTCTTGCGCAGCCACTTGACCAGCGAGGTCTCGGCCGGCATCTCGTAACTGCAGTGAGGACACTTGACCTTCTTGCACCCGCCCAGCATCGTGCAGGTCCGGCAGGCCGCCTGGGCGGCCTCGGCATCGAATGTGCGGCCGCAGAATGGGCAGATCATAACGTCACCTTCAGCAGGCCAAAGATCGTCGAGGCCGCCAGGCCGACTCCGAAAGCGACGACCATGACGACCAGGGAGGTCAACAGGGCCATGCGCCAGCCGCGCTCCTTCTTCAGGATAAGGAATTGCGCGATGCACGGCAGGAACAACGTCAGCGTGATGGCCGCCACGGTGAGCTGCACGCCGGATAGCGCGCCCGAATGCTGCAGGTCGTACAGGCCCGCGGCGCCGTAGTCGCGGCGGAAGAAGCCGAACAGGAACGCCACGGCCGCCCCCTCCGGCAGCCCCAGGGCGCGCACCATCGGCTTGAGGCACGATACGATGACGCCAAAGACGCCGCTCACCTGCCCTAGCCAGATCAGCACGCTGGCCAGCAGGAACAGCGGCAGCACCTCGCGGAAGTACCAGACCATCCGCGAGTAGGTCTTGATGAGCATGTTGGCCGGCCGGGGCAGCCGCAGCGGCGGCAGCTCCATGTAGAAGCTGGGCCCCGGACCCGGCAGCAGCCGGGCGGCCAGGTGCCCGGCCAGGAGGAAGATGCCGCCCATGCAGGCCGCCCAGACCACCAGCCCCGCCGGGTGCGCCGAAAGCAGGCCCATGATGACCCCGAGCTGCGCGGAGCAGGGTATCGCCAGGGCCAGCAGAAAGGAGGCGATGATCCGTTCGCGCCGCGTCTCCAGCGTGCGCGTCACCAGCGTGGCCATGGAGTCGCAGCCGAAGCCCAGCACGATGGGAATGACGGCCCGGCCGTTGAGGCCGATGCGCTTGAACAGCCGGTCCAGCAGCATGGCCAGGCGCGGCAGGTAGCCGCTGTCCTCCAGGATCGAGAACGCCAGGAAAAACGTGCCGACGATCGGCAGCACGATGGCCACCGCGTACCGCAGCCCCAGGGTCAGAACGCCGTACTCGCCCACAAACAGGTCGCGCCACAGCGGCCAGGGAATCAGCGCTTCGGCCGCGTGGTGAAAATGAGGAGTGAGCCAATCGGCAAACAGATGCGTTTCCAGCCAGTCCACCAGCACGCCGGCCCCCAGCCGGCCGACAAAGCCGTACAGCCCGAAATACAGCACCGCCGCCAGCAGCGGAAAGCCCGTCACCGGGTGCATGCACAGGCGGCTGAGCCGCTCGCGGAACTGCACGCGCTGGATGGGCGGAAAGGCGGCGGTCTGGGCCAGGAGCTTCTGCGCCTGCTGCCGCGTGGCCAACGTGACGTGGTAGTGCACCGAGTGGGGCAGCGTGCGGCGAAGCTGCCCGGCCCGTTCGGCCAGGAGGCCCGCGCGCTCGCCGCCCAGCCGAGCCGCCAGGTGCAGCACCTCGTCGTGGACATCCTGGAGCAGCAGCAGCGCCCCGGTGCGCGGCGCGAGGGTGTCGATGCCGACCAGTTCGCCCTGCAATTCCGTGATGGCCCGCTCCAGCTCGTGGTCGTACTCCACGCGGCCGGCGGCGGGATGCGGGCCCGCGTCGAGAGCCCCGAGCAATTCGGCCATCCCGCGGCCGCGCGTGGCCACGGTCGCGACGACCGGAATGCCCAGCCGCCTGGCCAGGGCCGCGGCGTCGATGCGCACGCCCAGGCGGCGGGCCTCATCGGCCATGTTCAGCACCAGGATGACCGGCAGGCGGGCCTCGATGAGCTGGAGCGTCAGGCCGAGCATGCGCTCGATGTTCTTGGCATCCACCACGTGCAGCACGGCGTAGGCGGGCTCATTCAGCAGCAGCCGGCAGGCCACGCGCTCCTCCTCGCCGATGGCGGCCAGGGAGTACATGCCGGGCGTGTCGACGATCTCGAACCGGCCCTCGAGCGCCTTGGACCGGCCGCGCGTCACCTCCACCGTGGTGCCGGGGTAGTTGGACACGGCGACGTACCGGCCGGTGAGCCGGTTGAAGAGCGCGCTTTTGCCGACGTTGGGGCTGCCCACCAGCAGCACGCGCGGCCGCCGGGAGGCCGCCGCCGGAGGTGGCGCGGCCGGCTTGGAAGACGCCAGGCGGCGGAGGTAGGTCAACGCGCCCATCGCCTGCTCACTAATAACACTTGAACATTCGTTTGCAGAAACCTCACAACAAAAAACGCTCAGCCCGCCCCCACGTGCCGGATGCCCTCGGCGAAGAGGTGGCTGATGTGGATGTCGTCCAGGGCGTAGAAGGCGGCCTTGCCTTCCTTGCGGTACTTCACCAGGCGCTGCCCGCGCAGCAGCCGAAGCTGGTGCGAGACCGCCGAGGCGGTCAGATTCAGGATTGCCGCCAGATCCAGCACGCACAACTCCCGCTCGGAGAGCGCGGCGATGATGCGGATCCGCGTCGGATCGGCCAAGGCGCGGAACGTCTCGGCCAGGGCATTGATGACGCCATCGTGGGGCAAGGCACTGGCCGCCCGCCGGGCCTGGCGGGGATCGACGTAGTCGCCGGTGCGTCCTGCGTTGGATCTGGCTCGGACCATTCTCACGCCTTCGGGGATAACAAACGCCACTCTCACTTTATGCAAACGTCTGAGCAACCATTTGATCTTTTGCCACGCGTGATGTCAAGGAAGAAAGGCCAGACCCGAGGCGCGGGTCGCGCCGCCAAAGGAATTCCGCAATTGGCCTGCGGCCGGTCTGTCGCGGGTACTTTGGCCTCCTTCAAGTGGTGCGGTTGGTTTGCCGATGAAATGGATCGTAGAATACGTACAGACGCAAGAGTCTCTGCCATGCTCGACAGAGAGACGAATTGAAAAGAACCGATGCCCATAGCTAGGGAAGCCCGATCCAGGCCCTTCGGGGTACAGCGGCTGCCCACTTGAAATATGGGTTCTTTACGATCGCCTCTCACCGACATCGCGGTGGAGACTCTTGCTCTTTTTGTCTGAAGCCCCGAAGCGGAAGAACAGGCCATCTCTTTGCTGGCGGCTCCTTTACCGCTCGCCTCGCTCGCCCGGGGAAACGTTCAGGTTCGCTGGGGCTAATCCGATGGCGATTGGGGCAGATTCCGCTGCCGCAGGACTCGCGTGCGGTCGGCCGCGGCGCTGGGGAAGTGCTGCAGGATGGTCTCGAAAGGCACGCTCCTAAAGATGAGGCGCCTTCCATTGCTGCCGGTCTCGATGCGTGCGACGGTCCCGTCGGGGGCGACCATGTAGGTTTCTGACGTTCCCCGGTTGTACTGGACCAACACCGGGGTCACCGTAATGCTGGAACCATTTACCAGGAGCGGCCGAGGTTCCTGAGGCTGAATCGACACCCGGATGAAGGTGAGCGTCTTATCCCAGACCATGCTGCGCTCTTGCGCTTCATGCTGGCTGGCCGCCGTCGTTATTTCCTGCCATAGACTGCCTTCCGGCAAGTAGTCTTTCGGCGCGGCAAGCTCCCGGGGAGGCACGGCAATAAGCCCCGCCGGGGATGGAATTCTCTTGGTCACCACAATCACGCCGTCTTGGTAGATAATCGCGGTTTCTTCATACAGCGGCTGGTCGCCCGGTCCCGTTTCCGCAAAGATGGAAGAAACATACGCACCCTGGTCTTGCGCGGAATTGAGCCGCCACAGTGTCCATTGGGCGACGGGCGCATTCTCGGAACCGGACCCGACCATGTCATAGCCCGCCGAGCCGGCCTTCTGCACCGTGCGCGATACGACGCGCCACTCCACGGTCTGACCGTTGGCATCCGTGATCAGATACCATTGTTCTCCCGCGCGGGGCCCCCCGCGGGTGCGCGTCAACAGCCAGGCCGCCGCGGTCATGATCAGCAGCACGATCAGCATGCTGACGGCCAGCACGCTGCGCCGCGCCAGCGGCGACATGTTCGCAAAAGGTGTCATCAGGACGTAGTGTAACGGCCCCAACGGATCGCCTCAATCCGCCATTTGCCTGATTGGCGATTTGAGGATCCATCCCCAAAAAACGGCCGGAGCGGCGGATCGGTCAAGATCCGTCGCCCCGGCGAGAAGATTCGTTACCGCGAACCTGCGGGGGTGCAGCAAACTGCACGGCCCACGGTTCTACCCGTGATAGTGCGACTGCCAGACCAGGAAGTCCACACCATCGACCTTGCCGTCGCCGTTGGCGTCACCATGGTCGCAGGTGCCGCCGCTGGACTTGGGATAGTTGCTTTGCCAGTTCAGGAAGTCCACGCCGTCGACCTTGCCATCCCCGTTGAAGTCGCCCGGCGCCAGGATGATCACCGTCACGTTGCTCGTGCCGGTCAGCAAGGAGTCGTTGGCGGTCAGTTGCAGCACGTACGTGCCCGCGCTGGTGAAGGTGGCCGTGGTGCTGGCAGCGGCCGCGTTGGCGAAGGTCACCGCAGCGGGGGGACCCGAGAGCTTGCTCCAGGAGGCCGTGGTGATGCCCGGCGAACTGGGCTGACCATCATCGCTGATCGTGCCGGCCAGCGCCACCGAATTGATGAGGGGGCTGGTGCACAGCATGATCTTCTTGGCGGGCCCGGCATTGGCCGTCGGGGCCACATTGGGAGTGGAACCGGCGGCAACTATGTCGATCAGGTTCAGGTCCACGTAAGTACCGGAATTGGCATCGCCCCAGAACTCAACCTCGATGACGTTGGAAAGGTTCGTCGAGCCGCAGGCAAGGGTAGCGGCCGGAGCACAGTTGGGGAAGGTCAAAACGGCCGGGGCCAAGCCCGAGTCAACGGACTGGACGGCGCCGCCATTGATGCGGAAATAGCCCAACCGAGGGCCACCACTGTCACGCGAACTCAGCACGCGGACATCATAGGCCGTGCCGGTCAGGCCGGAGATGATGAATTTGCCCACGAATGTGCCCTCGGGACCGGCCGTCGGGCCATTGGCATCGCCGCTGGTCCCGTCAATGGTCTGAGAGATGTCCTCGGTTGCGGTGGGGGGATAGGTCAAGCCATCCACGGTGTAGACGGTGGCCGTACCGGAATTCGTTCTGACATCGTCGATGTTGGCGACGCCGAAGGACACGCCGGGGAGAATGGCGCCAGTGGAGTCAACCATGGCGCCAACAGCGACCTCCTGCAGGTACGTATCGTAACCATCCCCTACCACTCCTGCACTTATCCACCAGTGGGGAAGTACGGTGAAATTATTCCAACCCGCGCCGCTGCCGGTCGATGGGTCGCCGACATCAATCAGGATGCGTTCCGCCTGCGCGGCGGCTGTCAGCGCCAAGCAAGCAACCAAAATGACAGCAAGCTTCTTCATACCCTCTCCTTTTTCACCTGAACGCCTGTCCCCTCCTCCGCCTGGCGGAGAAGTTCTTCACTGGTCAAGAAAGTACAAGACCGCCTTGTACGTAGCAGCAGCACAAAAGCTGCCCTTGCCAGTAAAGGGGGCTGCCAGAAACCTCGCAATCGCCCCCGCTAGGGGGGCAAGATCTGCTTCCTGCTCAATTAAAGAGTTTAAGCGACACCCCAGAATATATCAAGAGAGTTTCCCGGAAAACTGGCGTGTAGATGGGATCGCTGAAGGAGGTGAGAGAAGTGCACAAGGCTGTCAGCCAAAAACACAAGCCCTTGAAAATCAAGGGTTTGTGTAGACTACGCCCGACACGGCTCGAACGTGTAACCTTCGGTTCCGTAGACCGATGCTCTATCCAATTGAGCTACGGGCGCTTGTGCTTCACTGCAAGGCCATTCTTACGGGTCTTTCCGCGATTTGCAAGGGGCTTTTTGACTCTCTGCCGCCGGCTCACCAGAATCCGCCCCGGCGCCAAGCGGCTGAGGCCCATTCGTGCGGGCGGGCGGGGGAGGATGAGGCTTCACCAAGCATTGCCGCCACTATACCACCGGCGAACGTGGGACCTCAAGAATCGCCCCCCGGCGGATCGAAGCTGGCACCCAGGGTGATCACGCCTTCACTGAGAAGGGTCTGGCGGTCAACGCGCGTGATGGTGGCCGCCGGATCGCTGCTGGCCAGGCCCGCCTGGTGGCCCAGCCGGCCGGAAAAATCCGTCAGCCGCACGGCCTGGCCCACACCGACGGGCATGGCCGCCGGCACGAGCAGGCGGGCGCCCCCGGCCGAGACATCCGCGCACAGGCAGGGAAAATCGCGGTTAGATGCCAGCAGCGCGACCCGCATCGTCGCCCCCAGCGGCCGGCGGAGATGCCGGCGGCGTTCCTGCCGGACCACATCCACCATCGTCAGGTCCTCCATGCCAGTTGGCCCGGGCCCATTTCGAGAGGCCACCCTGCCTCTGCCGCTGTCCGTGCCGGGGACAGCTTAGCGACACCTCTGCTCCGCGCCAAGGCATTTGGACAAGCGATTTGCGCTGGGCAGGGGGAAGTGAGCGTAGTCGAGGGTCCGAACCTTTGGCTTTGGCGCTCATAACGTTAATAGACATCGTCATTTTTCAAGTTTCTGCCGTATGCACCAGCCTGATTCCATCAGTTTTGTGTTGGGAGCGGCTTTGAAGAAGCCATCGGCTCGTTGACAGCCCGCGCGCGGACCGCTAGTCTCCGCGGCACTATGTATGCCATGTTTTCATCGCTTCGTGAGTTGCCGGCGCATGGAGGCCATATGCGCCTGCTCCTGCTGCTGGCCGTGTTGTGGGTAGCTATCGGGGCATGCGCGGCAGAAACGGTTATCGATGTGCAGCCGGAGGGCGGCCCCGATAATCCCATCGACGCCCCCGAGACCGTCGCGGGCGCATCGACCCAGCCGGCCAGCGCGCCTTTCGTTACCAACCCTACCCTCGATCCTGCCGACAAAATGGCCCAGGCGTACCTGGGGAAGAACCCCGGGGCCGTCAGCTACTGCGCGATGCGGCTGGCCGATGGCGCGATCCTGGCCTCGGGCCGGCCGGAGCGGCCGATGCAGCCGGCCAGCGTGCAGAAGCTGTGCACCACGGCGGTAGCGCTGGAGACGCTGGGCGATAACTTCCAGTTCATCACCACCGTGGGCCTGCTCGGGCACGACCTGGTGGTCGTGGGCGATGGCGACCCGATGCTGGGCGATCCGGTGGTCGCGCGCGCTAGTGGCGGCACCATCTACGATGCCCTGGACTCCTGGGCTGCCGCCCTCAAGGCCCGCGGCGTGATGGAGCTGAACGACCTGGTGCTCGACAACACCTTCTTCACCCAGGGCCGACCGGCGGACTGGCCCGCCAATCAGCGCGGGCATTGGTATTGCGCGCCGGTGTCGCAACTCAACTTCAACGACAACTGCCTGGATATCCTCGTGCACTTGGAGAATGGCCATCCGGCGGCGGAGCTTCAGCCCCAAAGCCAGTTGATCCAGGTGGACAATCGGCTGTCGGGCGGGGCCCGTCACCTGTGGCATGTGGCTGTGAGCGATGATGTCTCGACCGTGCGGCTGACGGGTTCCATCCGGCTGTCGTCGCGGCAGGCGCCCAGCCCGATCAACGTGGCGGTGGACAACCCCACCGTGCTGCTGGGACGCGTACTGGCCGACCGGCTGGCGCGGGCGGGAATCACTCTCAAAGGTCAGATTGTGGTGCATCCGGTGCTCGCGCCCGACCGCTCGCTGCCGGCGGGCCTGGTCGTGATCGCCAAGCAGGCCTCCCCGCTGACCGTGGCCCTGGCGCGCATGAACAAGAACAGCCTGAACCTGGCCGCCGAGTGCGTCTTCCTTCGCGCGGCGGCCGACCCGGCGGCGCCGGAGGCCTTTGCTTCGGCGGCCAAGAATGCCGCGGCCGTACTGGTGGAAAAATACCACCTGCCCGCCGATCAGTTCGCGCTCGTCGATGGCTGCGGCTTAAGCCACAAGAACCGCCTGTCGCCCCTGGCGATGGCGATGTTGCTGCGGCACCTGGCGCGCAGCGGCCACGCGCCGGTTTTCCTGCCGACGCTGGCGATCGCGGGTGTCGATGGTTCGCTCTCCAAGCGGCTGGGCGCTTGCAGCGGGCGGTTCATCGGCAAGACGGGCACCGTGGCGGGCGTCTCCACATTGGCGGGCTACGTGCTGGATGGGCGCGGCCGGCCCGTGGTCGCCGCGGCGATCTTCTGCGGCGACCCGCCCGGCGGCAGAGACCAGGCCCGCCAGGTGCAAGATGCGATGATCACCCGGTGGATTGTCCAATTTGGCCAGGTATCTGAATAGTCCGCTATTCTTTCCAACTTACCAGTTCAGGCTTAGCCTGAACTGAAACCAGCCAGCACTTTTGGACTCAATCGCAAGCGATTGAAGCTTAATTCGTTTTCTGCAAGCGTCTTAGAGACATACCCGAGCTGGCAGCGGCCAGCGTAAAGCCGAGTGTGCGGCGCTTTCATCAGGGCGAGGTCTGCGGCATCGATGATGCCGCCGGAGGCGTCGGCGGCGCGGGCGGCGGCCGCTGGGCGGCGGCTTCCAGTTCGCGGATTCTGTCCTGGAGCTTTTGGTTCTGCTCGTTCAAAGACTTGATCGCCTCCTCCCGCTGAACCAGACCCTGGGCGAAATTCTGCACCTGCTGCTGGAGCTCGGCCAGCTTGCTCGTCGCCTCCTGGACCTGCCGGCTCGAGGTCTGCACCTGCACCTCCAATTGCTGATTGGAACGCTTCAGGTTATCCACCTGTGCCTGCTGGGCCCCTTGCTGGCCCTTCAAGGCATTGACCTGTGAGGCCTGCTCGGCCGACTGCTTCTGCAGGGCCTCCCGGTCGGTCTGAGCCTTGGCCAGGTCGGCATCCTTGGCGGATAGCTCCTGGTGGCACTTGGCCAGCTCCGCGTTGAGATCGTCATAGTCGGATCGTGAAACGCAGCCGCCGGCGGCCACCGCCGCACAGAGGACCGCCAGGGAAAGAACCTTAACCATTAATGCCGCTCCTTTCTCGCGCGAGGGGCCCCCTCAAACTGGCCTCCACGCCAATGGGTCACACCCTATGTTTCGCCCGCAACGAGGCGCAGGTCAAGGCCCCCGGGGTCGTGAGGCCCCCCGCCTGCAACGGTCCTGGCGGCGCGGCTTTAAGCCTGGGCCGCACTGAGCCGACGGTTCACGACATCCCAATTCACCAGCTTGCCCAGGAAGGTCTCGACGTACCTGGGCCGCTCGTTCTGGTAATCCAGGTAGTACGCATGTTCCCAGACATCGCACACCAGCAGCGGTTTGCTGCCGGCGAAGATCTCGTTCTGGTGCTGCTCCACGCCGCACACCACCAGCCGCCGGCCTAAGGGTTCCCAGGCCAGGACCGCCCAGCCGCTGCCGCGGATCTGGCCCGCCATGGCCGCAAAGGCGGCCGTAAAGGCTTCCGGCGGGCCGAAATCGCGCTCAATGCATGCGGCCACATCGCCGACGGGCTTGCCCCCGCCATCCGGCTTCATGTTCTCCCAGTACAACGAATGCAGCAGGTGGCCGGAGCCGTTAAACGCCGCCAGCGTGGCCAGATGATCCATCTGGTCGCGATGACCGGCGGCCATCGCCTCGTGCAGCTTTTCCAACGTGGAGTTCAGGTCCTGCACATACTTGGCGTGGTGTTTGTCGTGGTGAATTCGCAGCGTCTGTTCGCCAATGCTGGGCGCCAGCGCGTTGTACGCATAGGGCAGCGGCCCCAGCGTGTATTTCTCCGGCGGCGACATCGCCAGCGGGCTGCCCGTCGGCGGCGGCGGTTGGGCGGCATTCTGGGCCATCGCCTGGTCTCCAAGCACCGCCAATGTTCCGGCGGCTATCCCCACGTTCTTGAGCATGTCGCGACGAGTCATGTCCATGGCGGCTGTCCTTAGAGAGGCGACCGGCCTGGCCGGCGGTTCTCGACTATTCCCATCCAGCAAGACCTCCAAGACATTCTACAGGGTTGTTCGCCGGCGTGCCGGACAGCGCAGCTTGCACTACCGGCGACAGCGTAGGATTCAACAAGCGCGGCGGGCAGGAGTTGGGCCTGGTAACCGCCGCGTCCGCCGCCCAGGAGACCGTTATGGCCGCCGCGCAAGAGAGAGCCGGGCACAATCGGCTGATTCATGAAACCAGCCCGTACCTCCTCCAACATGCGGATAACCCCGTTGACTGGTACCCTTGGGGCCAGGAGGCCTTCGCCGAGGCCCGCCGGCTCGATCGGCCGGTGTTCCTCTCCGTCGGCTACTCCTCCTGCCACTGGTGCCACGTCATGGCGGAAGAATCGTTCCAGGACTCGCAGATTGCGAGTTTCATGAACGATCATTTCGTCTCCATCAAAGTGGACCGCGAGGAGCGGCCGGATATCGATGAAATCTACATGGCCGCCACGCAGCTCTTGACCGGGCGCGGCGGCTGGCCGAATTCCATCTGGCTTACCCTCGACGGCCGGCCGTGGTACGCCGGCACGTATTTCCCCCCGACCGATCGCGCGGGCATGCCGGGCTTCCTGACGGCGCTGGAGCGGCTTTTCGACGTCTGGCAGCACCAGCGCTCGACGGTCGAGGCCCAGGCGCAGGAGCTGTCGCGGCAGATCCACCTGGTCGTCACCGAGCGAAAGGCGCCATCCGCGAAAGCCGCTATCCGCCGGGAAGTTGTGGACAAGCTGCTCAGCCAGCTCGAGCTGCTGGCCACGAGCCAGCGGGCGGAGTTTGGCGCCGGTCCGAAGTTCCCGCCGCACGGGCCGCTGGCGGTGCTTTTGTACGAGTACCGCCGCCGCGGCAAGGAACACTGGATGGACCTGGCCCGGCTGAGCCTCGATGCCATGGCCCGCGGCGGCATTCGCGACCATGTGGGCGGCGGTTTTCATCGCTACGCCGTCGACGCCAACTGGCACGTGCCGCACTTTGAGAAGATGCTCTACGACAACGCCCTGCTGGCCCGGGCGTACGCCCAGGCGCACGCGCTGACGGGCGACGTGGACTATCGCGCGGTTGCCGAGGAAACCTGCGACTGGGTGCTTGGCGAAATGACCGATCCGGCCGGCGGCTTTTACTCGGCCCTGGATGCCGACAGCGAGGGCGTCGAAGGCAAGTTCTACCTGTGGACGCGCCGCGAAATCCTCGATGCCCTGGGTCGCCAGGAAGGCGAACTGTTCTGCCGCATCTACGATGTGCGGGCTGACGGCAACTTCCAGGACCTCGCGCCCGGCCAGGGCGGCGGCGCCAATATCCTGCACCTGCCGGCCGCGCTGGAAGAAATTGCCGAGGACCAGGGCATACCGCTTCCACAACTTCGCGAGCGCCTGGAGCAGTCGCGCCGCAAGCTCCTGGAATACCGCTCGCGGCGGGTGCGGCCCGGCCGCGATGACAAGGTCCTGGCCGCCTGGAATGGATTGATGATCGGCGCGCTGGCCTATGCCGGCAAGACTCTCGAGCGCCCCGACTACATCGAGGCCGCCAAGCGCGCGGCGGAATTCATTCTGGCGGCCCTGCGCCCCGATGGCCGGCTGCGCCGGCAGTGGCGGCAGAGCCAGGCGCGCCTGGGGGGCTACCTCGACGACTATGCCTTTCTGGCCGACGGCTTGCTGGACCTGCACGAGGCGACGGGCGAGCCGCGCTGGCTCCAGGAAGCACAAACGCTGACCGACACGATGATCGAGCATTTCCACGATGCGGCCGAAGGCGGCTTCTTCTTCACCGCCGATGATCACGAGGAAATGCTGGTCCGCTGGAAGAACCCGCGCGACCGCGAGGTCCCTTCCGGCAACGCCGTGGCCGCACGCGTGCTGCTGCGCCTGGCGGAATTGACGGGCCAGGCCCGCTATGGGGAGCTGGCCGAACAGACTCTTCGCGCCTCGTGGGCCTCGGTCTGGGACTCGCCGCGGGCCGGCGAATCGATGGTGCTGGCGGTGGCGATGTACCTCGACCGGCAGGAGGCCGCCGCACCGCAAAGCCCGGCGGCTGCGCCGGTTGCCCCGGCAAATCACGTGGCCGATGTTCAGACCTCGATTGGACCGGTGGTGGCGGAGGCCTTTCTTTCGCACCTGGCGGCCGCCGGCGGCCAATCGATCGATCTGGCTGTGCGCATCGCCGTGAGCGAGGGGTATCACCTCAATGCGCACCAGCCGCACCAGGAGCACCTGGTGGGGACCACCCTGGAACTTGATGGGCAGGGTTTCGCCGAGTTGCTCGACGTGCATTACCCGCCGCCCCGGGAGATGGCCCTGGCGTTCACCGACCAGCCGCTGTCCGTCTATAGCGGCACGTTCTGGATCACCGGCACGATCAAGCTGCAGGCGGCCGCGCCGGCCGGCCCGCTGGAGCTGCCGCTGCGCCTGCGCGCCCAAGCCTGCGATGACCGGCGCTGCTTGCTGCCGGCGACGTTGCCTTTGACGCTGAAATTCACAATCGATTCAACCGCCCCATCCGGCCCCCCGCGGCATGCCGAGATTTTCGCGCAGGCGCGGATGGCCCAGGAGGCGCCCGAGCCCTGGGGCTCGAAGGAGAAACGACCATGAGAATCGCCATCACAACACCCACCGGCCAGGTGGGAAGCAAAGTGGTCGAGTGGCTGCTGATGCGCGGCGGCCACGACCTGGTGTTGCTGACGCGCAACAGCGAGAAGCTCTCCTCGCTGCGCAACATGGGAGCGCGGATCATCGAGGGCGACCTGACCGATCAACACTATGTGGTCGACGCCACCGTGGGCGTCAACAGCCTGTTCTTCGTCATCCCGCCGGCCATGAGGGGCGGTGTCGAGGATGACCGCCAATTCGCCCGCGACCTGGCGGCCAATATCTCGCAGGCCGCCAGCGCCAACCACATCTCCAACATCATCTTCCAGAGCAGCGTCGGAACGCACCTGGAGCACGGCACCGGCCTGATCTCCTCGCTGCACGATGCGGAGGTGACGTTGTCCCAGGCGGCGGACCATTTGACCGTCCTGCGGCCGGGCTTCTTCATGGAGAACTACCTGGGCTCGCTGGACACGATCCGCCAGCAGGGCGCCGTGTACCTGCCCGTCTCGGCCGAGGCGCGCGTGCCCATGGTGGCCACGCGCGACATCGCCGCCAACGCGGCCGAGGCCCTCACCGAACCGTCGCCGCCGCCCCGCCAAATCGTGCCGCTGCTGGGGCCGCGCGATTACAGCTTCGGCGAGGCCGCCCAGACCATCGGCCGGGCCATCGGGCGCGAGGTGCACCACATCCGCGTGACCGGCGAGCAGGCGCGCGAGCACCTGATCCAACGAGGCGCCAGTCCCAGCGTTGCCGATCGCATGGTGGCCATGTTCGACGCCCTGGACCGCGGCTTGATGCTCGGCGAGCACGCCGCCAACCGCCAAACGGTCACGCCCACGACGCTGGAGCAGTTCGCCAAGGAAGTGCTGGCGCCAAAGCTGCAAGCGGTAACGACGTAAAGATTCTGACTTCGACCTTTGTCGCCCCTCGTGGTGACCCGAGCGCACCCCGAGTGGAGATTCCGTTCAGCTGGCGGCGAGGGAAGGTTGTGTGTTCTGCTAGTCAGGAATGAGCGTGCAACAAGCAGACAAAACATGACCCCAAAAGATATTGCTGGGTTATTCTGGGAGTTCGCCGTCCTTTAGCCACAACTCTAAGTTGATGAGGCTGCGGTCATCCCAGTGCTTGACTATGAATTCGCAAAACCTGAATTCATCTTTCGCCCTGTCCGGCTCCGAATAAAGTTCCGAGCAATCACCGCGATCTATGCATCGAAACAGGACCCCTCGTCTATAATAAGAAAGCCGTTCTCCTTCCAGCCATAAGCCCTTATTCCACAGGGCATTGCCATCTTTGTCGAACTCGGGCCGGAGAACACTCTCTAGGGTCATAACGAGTTTGCCATCTTGGAAGATATAATCTTCGTCGAAAACTGATGCAGAAAGCCCAAGGGAAAAATGAATTCGTAGGGGACCATCCTTCGTTCCCCACAGAATTATTCTCCCGCCGTGATCCGTTGCCGTTAACACGTCAAGCTCGTGGCTTTTTTGCAGCGAAGTGCACATCTGATGATAGACCGCATCCAGCGAGGCCACGTAATGTTCGTCGCAGGCAACGGACGATTTAAGACCGTGGTTGCATTCGGCGCAACCACAGAGATTGGCAAGAGCCAAAATGAAAACGTAGAATCGACTTCGCATCAGATCCTCTCCCGTGGTGTCCACAGGACAAGTAGCCGTAACGCCATAATCTCCTACTCCTCGGCGATGCTCTGCGAAATCGCCTCTGCCGGGTCCGCCGACGCCCCGACCGACAGGAACCCCGCGCGGTCAGACGTGAGATGAAACACTCCCCAAGATTACAAACCACTCGCGCCGATTGGAAACGCCGTTTTGCGGCTTAAGGAAGTGCCATTCGGGAGAGGGCCTCCAACCATTCAACTGTGTCTGAGCTCAATTAACCACATTCGGCCAAACAGAACAAGACACCAATAGATTACTATGACAGCGATACCCACCCATCTTAACACCTTCCTCATCGCACTAGTGCGCCCCCGATAAAGAAATCCCCTTCCCGGCAGCATAAACCACCACGCTAGCGCGTTAAACGGTATCCAGAAAGCCCAAAATAATAATCTGACAGCAGTTACAGATACGATGCCCCTCGCAACAAGCCTATCTAAGGCCGGAGATAATATATCGATTAGCAATAGTGGCTGTGCTAATGAAATTACAATCCAAATAAGGCCAAGAACGACTTCCAGAGGCCTAACCGCTTTCCTTTCCGCCTCTTTCATGTCACTTGTTGGTCCTGGTGACATCACTATTCTCCCTGACCGCATACTTTGCGTTTTTTTGGATCGGAAGGTGCAGGCGTTCCAATACCAAGTCCTATGTTCTTATGCGCCCAATGTCGGCAGTTGAAGAAAAGTAACGAGTACATTGGAGGGCAATTCATCTGCTCCGTAAGCAACACGTCCATTTTCATATCTTCCCAAGGCTTACTAGAAACTGTTGAATATGACTCTGGCAGAGTTGACGGCTCACTTGTTATCATCCCAGGACCCCATATAACGGAATCCAAATTGAGTACAATAAACCCTGCCCACCCATAGTCTTGAGCGCTGAAATCGTATCGCCTCGTTCCATTTGTCCTCCAACAACATCCTTTGGCATACCACTCCCACTGATCCACTACAATGTAAAGGTGCAGGTGAGTTGCACTATCACTTGCGATGTATCGATCTAGCCCCGAAGGGTCTGTTGCATTAATCGGATTCAAACCCAGATAGGCGTAAAGATTCATCCCGTTGGCATATTGCAAAAGCCTGGAGTTCTGCATCAATGGGATAATGCCAATTTGATCGCTCATTTTCACGGCCGCAGATACGCGAGCCATTTGCATAACATCTTGGACGCCCGGTTGCCGGGGCAGAATTGATGAGTCAACAATCTCTGGGTCTCGCTGTGTGAACTCGGGAGAAGATATGTTTCTGGCAACAGACTGCACAGAAATCGTCGGCGCGGGTTGAGGATCCATGCCAACCGGGTCCCGCTGCATGAAAACACCAAGCCCTGGGTGGTACATTCTCCCGCGGGCAAGGGCCTCCTGAGCGGTCATGCCCAGCAGAACAGCAGTGACCAAAACCGTGAGTGTTCTTGCCTTTATCATTTCAATGCCCTTTCAGGTCTCAATGCTCCTGGCACCATTATTTCATCGGTTGCGCCGGCAGATTCTGCTTAGGCGGAATGCCAGGCGTCGGCACCCCGTTTGGTTGCGGCGGCACTGCCGATTGCATCCGTTCCATGTTCCGACGGTTCTCTTCGTTCATCCGCTGTACTTCAGCCATATTGGCTGTGCGGCCAGCTTCAGACCGCCACCACGGCGCTGGCGCACTGGTTCCGCCCCCGGGCGGCATAGCGACAGGCTTGGCTGTGGCCTGGTCAGCGATTCTGGCGGCCATCTGGCGATACGCCTCGGGATGGGCAGCAATGATTTTTCCGTACAGCCCTTCAGACGCGGCATTCAATCTCGCTGTGGATTGGGCGCTGCCGGGGCGCAGGCGAGCGGAATAGGCAAACGCAATCAGGGCGTTGGCGAAGTCCCCGTTGACGTGCGAAAGAACGCCGCCGCGGCTGGCCAGAAAGACGGACAACTCCTCCTGGGGCGTCAGGTTCTGGAGCCAGCCGCACAATTCGACCTGATCTGGCCAACTCTTGCGCGGCCAGGAAAGATAGAAATCGTCAGGATCGATGCTGAAGCCGTTCAGCGAGACGCAGTTGCCGCCGAAGGCCTTGTGGGGGATCGTCATTGTCCATCAGGCCGTGAATGAAGGTTTCCTTGGAGGTCTTGAATGGCGGGACTTCGACATCCTGCGGCACAAAACCGGCGTGGTAGTGCAAGCCAATGTCCTGCTGGAGGACCGTTACCAGCCACTCGGCACGGAACCGGGCTTCGGAGTGCTGGTAATGTTCGGCGTGGTCCTTGTAACGCGGGTCGGTCAGGCGGTAGAGGTGCCGCTCAGTTTCCTGCTTCACGTGCGCTGCCCAAGCATCCAGCTTGCCCAGGCACTTGTCGATATCCATGCCTTCGGCGCCCGGCAAGCCAATGGCGCAAAGCAGGTTCATCCTGGCGATGTCAATCTGGGCCAGTTGCTCGGGCGGCATGGCCAGCATTTCGTCGAGGGTCCTCGGCTCGCTGACTGCCTTCGCGGCCAGTGGAGGCGGCAATGTCGGGCCTGCTATAGCTGAATGACTGAGCGTGGGCTTGGCGAAGGCCAAGTAGCCACCGACGCCGATGCCGGCAACAAGCAAGGCGGGCAGGCCCACAGACAGAATTCTCCTGGCCTTGCTCGGCAAAGGCCGTTGCGGCACCGAATCGCTACCCCGCGATTTTCGCCGGTTCCTAGACACGCCGCACCCAATCAAAAAAAACCCGCACAAAAGGATTTGCAGCCCTGAGGATTCATCGGCCATCCCCACCACAGAGCTGTCGCGAGAAAGGCTATCACCGACCTTTCCCGGCGTCAAACGAATTTTCCGCGATACACATTCCGTTTTTTCGCGGATGTAAGGTGTAGGAGGGCAGCGTGCGGGGGAACGTTAGCCCTGTCGACCTGGAAATCGAAATCGATTCGGACAAGGGCATTGGCACGGTGTTTCTCCCGACAGACCTGCACGACGTGTTAGCCCGTGAGACCTCTTTGGCTTCAACCAAATGGGAGTCCGGAAGTCCGCGCTGCCGGGGTGACTGCCGTAACTTCACCGGGGATTTTTCTGCGGGATTATTCCGGAATTAGCTTGACAAGACCGCATAACAGGATATGATTACAATCCACGGAGCCCAAGATAAGAACTGGGTGAGCTGATACGTTTCAGATGCACCTTCTCTCCAGTGCGGGCTAGCCGCACTGCGTTGGCAGTTCTTGACAATTGAATAGAGATTTCAGGCAAATCACCCTTCGAGTGCAGAGAATGCACTGGGCAGGCTTCCTTCCTTAAGCAAGTCCAATGGGGCGCGCGGGTGTTCTTTTTCACGGCTAAACGGTTAAGGTCTTTGCGACAGGAGCTTACGTAAATGTTAAAATGGGTAATAGGCATCTTAAGCAATAGTGCATAATGCTTAAGATGCGCGGCTCGAGTCGAATAAACCGTTGCAATTAAAATACTTGCAACAAACTCCGGCGTAAGCAAACTGTGTTAACCGTGCATATTGCGCAGCTTCACAAGCTTCCTTGCAATGGTGTGCGCAACGCCCACATTTTCGATGAAGGTTGCCTTACGGCAGGTCCTTCGAAACATCGGCGGCGGCGAAAAATTGCCCGCGAAACAGCCGGTCATACTGCGGCGGATCCTGGGGCGCCCATTTTTCCGGCAGCCGCAGCGATTGGCGGCGCCTTTCGCCGGGCAGAACCTGCTCGCGCTCATCTTTCAGCAGGTACCAGTCGCCGATAAGAAACACTCTTCCGTTGGCATCAGCGGCCATGGACTCCACCCGCCAGGGCCAGCGGCCGTCCTGATCGAGAATCCGGCCATGGTCGATCACCTGTCCGGCGCACGGCCCGGTCCAGGCCACGCTGTGCAGATGGTGGTTCTCCCCCTTGGGCTGGCGCTGCCCATCGTCGCGGCGGACGAAGTAGACCCGCTGGCCCCCCAGCGCCATCCCGAGGTTCGTCTGGCCGATGTGCGCGATCGGTCGAAACGGCGACTGACCCGAGGCCACCTTGCGAGGGTCGAATTCGTACAGCGTTTCGAGTGTCTCGCGTTCGGTGCGCATCAGCGTGCAGATAAACCGCTGCCCATCGCCGATGTCCTGGCCCCACTCCCAGCCGTACGCCGGCTGAGGCGTGATGTTGCCGGCGGCATCCAGCGCCGGTACGTTCTGCATCGCCCGATCGAACACGTCGATTTTTCCCTCGGCCGCGCGGGCGGCGAAAAGGCGACCCTGTTTCGCGAACCAGCAATCGCCGCGGCTGTCGGCGAACAGGTAGAAGCAGGAGGCCTTCCCCAGTCCGGGCGCATCGCCCAGGTCGAGGCGATGACCCGTGGCCAGATCGGTGCGCACGATGCCGGCGCCGCCGGCATAGCTCTTATCCCACGAGCAGACGTGGTTATAGGCCCAGCGGCCGGCCGGATCGATGGCCAGCCCGGCGTAACAGGTGTGCTGCGACCGCAGGAGGCCCAGATCGCCAAATTGGCCGCTGCGCAGGTCGTACCGCAGCAGGTGGGCGCCGGTGTAATTCGCGCGGCCCTGGTCCCAGTCGTTGGCCAGGTGCGTGGCAAAGTACAACTGGCCGCCGCACTCGACCAGGTCGCTGTGGATCTTCCCCTGAGGCACCTGCCGCTTGGGGTCCTCGCCGCAAACGGGGGTAATATCCTCGCACAGCAACATCAGCGCCCCGGTCGTCGGGTCGTATTGGAAGAAGGCCGCACCGTGATCGTGGGCGTGGGTGGAACTGGCGAAGTACACCTTGCCGTTGGAAGCCAGGCGGGCGCACTGCCACTGGCCATCCAACTGGGCCACGTGCTCATTCAATGACATCGACTGGACGATCAAGCGTTTCTCCGACTGGGCTGGTTGATCGGCGATGGCGGCCACCGCCGCGGCGCTACAACATGACGAACACATGCGGAACTCCTATTTACGACGGCGGCAGCGCCGGATTGCCGCTTGGTGGAAAACTCATCCCGGCCGGCGCGCCCCTATCCCTACCAGTCCGCCCTCCGCGCTTCAACCCCTTCTTTGGCACGGCCGCGGCCGCGCCAAGAGGATGCCCGTCGGATAAGATAGTCAAGGGCGGTCGAGGCCATCGCCGCCGCCACGCGGGCAACAAGGGAGCATGTATGCCGGGAGTTGAACAGGTCAGTCTGTCGGCTGTCACGGGCAAATCGCATACGGGCGGACCCTTCGTTCTGGTCATCTTCGGCGCCTCGGGCGATTTGACGCAGCGCAAACTCATTCCGGCCGTGTTCGGCCTCTTCTGCGACAAGCTACTGGATGAGAAGGTGCACGTGGTGGGATTTGCCCGAACCCAACTGAGCGATGAGCAGTTTCGCCAGCGGCTGGCGGAATCGACGCAGAAGTATTCCGACCGCCCCTGGGACGCCCAGGCGTGGGACCGCTTCGCCGGGCGCCTCACCTACCACACCGGCAGCTACGACCGCGCCGAGGATTTCGCCCATCTGCGCCAGCGACTGGAGCAGTTGACGCGCGAACTGGACATGCCGTCCAATTACCTGTTCTATCTTTCCACGCCGCCGGAGCAGTTTTCGCTCGTGGCCAGGCAGCTCGATGATGCCGGCCTGTCTCGCCGCGGCGGCAATAGCAGCGAGGGCTGGTCGCGGATCGTCACCGAAAAACCCTTCGGCACGGACCTGGAAAGCGCCCGCCGGCTCAACAAGGAGCTGCTCCAGCACTTCGACGAGCGGCAGATCTTCCGCATCGACCACTATCTGGGCAAGGAGACCGTGCAGAACCTGCTGGTGCTGCGCTTCGCCAACGCGATTTTCGAGCCCATGTGGAACTACAAGTACGTGGACCACGTGCAGATCACCGTCGCCGAGACGGTCGGCGTCGGCTCGCGGGCGTCGTATTACGACCAGTCGGGGGCGCTGCGCGACATGCTCCAGAACCACATGATGAACCTGCTGTGCCTGGTGGCTATGGAGCCGCCGACCACCCTGGGGGCCGACGATGTGCGCAACGAGAAGGTCAAGGTGCTGCGGGCGCTGCGGCCCATTCCGCCGGACTGCGCCATGTACGGCGTCGTGCGGGCCCAGTACGCCGCCGGCCAGATCGACGGCAAGGATGTGCCCGGGTATCTCTGGGAGCCGGGCGTCAACCCGGACTCGATGACCGAGACGTACGTCGCCCTGAAGGTAAACATCGACAACTGGCGCTGGTCCGGCGTGCCATTCTACCTGCGCACCGGCAAGCGCCTGCCACGCCGGATCACGGAGATCGTCATCCAGTTCCGCCCCGTGCCGCAGGTGCTTTTCAACGCCCCGCCGCTGGGCCCCCAGCAGCCCAACCTGCTGATCGTGCGGATTCAGCCGGATGAGGGCGTGTCGCTGCGCTTCCAGGTCAAGCAGCCCGGCCAGGCCATGCAGACGCACGCCTACACCATGGATTTCAGCTACGCCCAGCTCTTCGGCCGCCGGGCCCCCGAGGCGTACGAGCGGCTGCTGCTGGATGCCGCCGCCGGCGACTCGACGCTCTTTATCCGCAGCGACGAGATCGAGGCGGCCTGGACCTTCGTCTCGCCCATCCTGGCCGGCTGCGACCTCCTGCGCCGCCAGCGGCTGCCGCAGTACCCGGCCGGCTCGTGGGGTCCCAAGCAGGCGGATGAACTGATCGCCAACGAGGGGGCAAGGTGGATCGTGTCGCCGTAAATGCGGAAGAGAAATCAGCAGGGATGCAGGGGATGCAGGGGATAAAGACAAGGCAAAGACAAAAGCTTTTGGCTTTATCCGACCGTTAAACTCTTGCCGTTATCCCCTGCATCCCCTGCATCCCTGTTCATTTGCTTTCGTTCAGCCATGCTCGACCAACAGCTCTCGTATCGTCCCTATTTGTTTGCCCGTCACGCCGATGGACAAAAGATACCGCTCGACCTGCCCGCTCAGGTCCGCCGTCTCGGCCTCGCCGGCAAGCTGCGCCAGGGCCTTCCGCAGGGCGCAGAACTCATCCGAGTGCCGCGAGCGGACGCCCCAGATCGATAGCGAGGTCAGTTCGTAATCGAGCGCCAGCAGCGACTCGGCCTGGCCCAGCAGGGCATTGAGCAGGAAGATAGCCGTGCCCGTCCGGTCGGCCCCGCCCCAGCAGTGCACCAGGATGGGGTAGCGCACCGGGTCGGCGAAGACCTGAAAGATCCGCCGGTACCCCGCCGAGACGATCGGCTCGCGGATGTACTCGTACGGCAGCACGGGCACGTTGATCCACTCCACGCGCGCCGCATCCAGCACGGCCGCCGCCGGCTCGCTGACGCCGCGCAGGTCCAGGTCGGTGCGGATGCCCAGGTCCTCCTGGAGCACGCGCCGGCCCTCGGGGGTAATCTCGTGGTGGCTGTCCATCTCGGAGCTGCGGTACACCAGCCCCTGGCGGATGCACCCGCCGGGGGCCAGCGGCCAGCCGCCGATATCCCGCACATTGGTCACCCCGGGCACGGCAATCCAGCGCGGCGGCGCGGTGTGGGTGCCAAACCGCCCCACCGCCGACTCGCCGGCCGGCCGCCCGTTCACCCGGCCCATCACCTTCCAGCAATAGGATGACCCCAGGAGCAGATTGGTCAGTTCAACCTGGCATTCCTTGAGCTGGCAGATTGCCCGCGGCCGGTCCCGCCCCTGGGGCTGCCAGATGTCCACGTCGAAGGTTTGGTCGCCCCCGGCCGGCTCGTCGGTCGTTGCGCTCCACGCCAGCCGCACGGGCCGCGGCCAGGTGCGGTCGGCCTGGAGGTCGGCCGCATCATCGGCCATGAGCTCGATCGCGGCGGGTTTGCCGTCGGCCCCTTGCGGCCAGGGGTACATCTGGAGCGGCGGCGTGGTCGAGCCGTCCACGGGTTGAAGCAGGTCTATCTTCATGCGACTTCAAAGGCAAAAGGCCTATTCCGTCGGCCCGGCCACAAGCTGGGTCTCGAAGAGCAGGCGGTACGTGCGGCAACGGGCCAGCAGTTCGCCGTGCGTGCCGACATCGACGATCCGCCCGTTCTCCATCACCACCACGCAGTCGGCGCCGATGACGGTGCTGAAGCGGTGGGCGATGGTCACCGTGGTGCGGCCGGCCATGAAGCCCTCCAGCGCCTGGTGGATCTTCGCCTCGCTCTCCGAGTCGATCTGGCTCATGGCCTCATCGAGGATCAGGATCGACGGGTCGCGCAGGATGACCCGGGCGATGGCGATGCGCTGCCGCTGGCCGCCCGAGAGCGTCGCCCCGTGCTCGCCCACCATCGTGTCGTAGCCCTCGGGTAGCACGCTGACGAATTCATCCACGAACGCCTGTCGGGCAACGGTGACGATCTGTTCGGGCGTGGCGTCGGGGCAGCCGTAGGCGATGTTCTGGCCGATGGTGGCGTTGAACAGCACCGTTTCCTGCGTCACCAAACCGATCTGCCCGCGCAGCGAGGGCAGCGTCACTTGGGCCAGATCGTGCCCATCGATGAGCACCTGCCCCTCCTGCGGCTGGAAGAAGCGCGGCAGCATGCTCAAGAGCGTGGTCTTGCCCGAGCCGTTGCCGCCCACCACGGCCACGCACTGGCCCTGGCGGATCCTCAGCGACACCTCGCGCAAGGCCGGCGTGGCGGCGTTGGCGTACGTGAAGGTCACGCGGCGAAACTCGATCGACTCGCGGTGCCGCGGCAGGGCGATCGCCCCGGGCACATCCTGCTCCACCACCCGGTCGCGCAGCTCGAAGACCCGCGCAGCCGCCGCATCGGAGGCGTGGAACTTCGTGATCACCGGCGAGAGCTTGCGCACCGGGTCGAACATCGCCGCCAGCACGCCCAGGAGCACGAAGAAGTTCTCCGGCTTCATCTGGCCCTCGAACACCCAGCGCCCGGCGATCGCGGCCGCCACCGTCGCCGCGGCGATGCCCAGCGATTCGATGGTCGGCCCCGTCACCGCATCGCTGGCGGACAAGGGCTTGAGTTCCTGGTAGAGCTGGCGGGTGATCTGCTTGAAACGGTTCTCCTCGAAGCCTTCGGTGGTGTACGCCTTCACCACGCGCACGCCGGCCAGCGTCTCCGAGAGCGCCCACAGCATGCGGCCCTGGCTTTGCAGCACCTTGCGCGTGGAGTGGCGCATGATGCCGCCCATCTTGCGAATGACGACATACGTCGGCGGCCCGGCCACGCACGCCAGCAACGTCAGCTTCCAGCTCAGGCACAGGGCCACCACGACAGCACCGACCAGCTTGGCCGGCTCGACCAGCGTCTTGCCGAGCAGCGTGATGAGCCCCTGGCTCAACTGGTTCGTGTCGGCGATGAACCGGCTGATCGTGTCGCTGGTGCCCGAGGTGGCGAAGAAACTCATGGGCAGCCGTAATGCCGTGGCGTAATTCTCGCGCCGCAGGTCGATCATGGCCCGCTGCACCGTGGTCTGCACCAGGTAATCCTGGGAGATGCGAAAAATATCACGCAAAACGTTCAGCGCCAGCGAGACGGCCAGCACCCAGATGAACAGCTTGTACCGATCGGGGTAACTCGCCGGCCGGGGCACCTTGCTGACCGCCCAGATCAGCAGCCGGTTGCCCGGGCTCTTCGGCCCGACATTGATCGTGGCGCTATGCGGCCGGTCGTCGCCGGTGCGGAAGACGAGCAGATTGGCGCTGGTGCGGCCATCCTCGGCGGCCAGTTTCCGCATCAATTGCTCGAAATCCAGGTACTGCCCATCCAGCCCCAGGAGGAAATCGCCCTTAGCCAGCGCTGTGGGCGGCGTTGCCTTCTTGCCGACCGAGTGCACGACGGCCACGTGGGCGATGTCGCCCCAGTTCTTCTGGCCCTGGTCCAGCTTGTAGCTATCCAGCGCCACATCCAGCCGATGTTCGACCGCCCGCGTGTCCACCCAACCGTGCAGGCCCTCATCGCTGAAGAAGATCTTCGCCGCCGGCACCGCCACGCTCAGCCCGGTCGCCCACAGCATCGCGATCAGGGCCACGAAAATCGCCACACCCGCCAGGCGCGCCTTATACGGCAGCAGGTACCCTATCGCCCGGCGGAAGGCCTGCATACGATGCGTGTCGTCCGCGCCCGTGCGGCCGACACTCTTGAGATAGTCGCGATCCTCGCGTTTAGACACCGCTTGCTAAACCTCCAGTGGCGCCGCCGTGTCGCACGTGATCAGCACATTATCCCACAATACCTTGGCGTTCACGTTTCTCCACAGCAGTTGCTCGTACCGCCCAAGCTGGCTCACAATCTGGGCGGCCGTGTCCAGGTCGAATCGCCCGGCCAGCCTGGCCACCGCTTGGGCCTGGTCCGCGTTGATCAGCGCGCCGGGCTTGCCGGCGGCCGCCGCCAGCACATCGCGAAAGATCCCCGCCAGCAGCGCCAACATCGCCCCGCCGGCCCGGCGGGTCGCCAGCAGAGCCGAGACCTGCTCATCGGCCCCGACGGCGGCCTTGGACAGCTCCTCGGCCTTGGCGCTGAACCAGTCGCCCAGTTCCGCATCGGCCGACTGCGGCAGCGCCGCCAGCCGCTCCAGCATCTCGCGCTTGATCGCGTACAAACCCGCCTGCGCCAGCCGCAGCGACTCGCCCAGGCTGCCCGCCGACTGCCGCGCCCAGTACGCCGCCTCCGCCGGCTCGATCGAGGCGGCCACCAGCTTTTGCTCCACGAAGGCCGGCTCCAGCGGCGCAAAACGCACCAGGGCGCACCGGCTGCGGGTCGTGGGCAGCAGCTCCTGCTCCGTGCGGCACAGCAAAATCAGCCTTACGCCCGGCGGCGGCTCTTCCAGCGTTTTGAGCAGGGCGTTCTGCGCCTGCTCCGACATGAGCTCGGCCTCCTGGATGACAAACACCCGGCCGCGGCCCAGGGTGCTGGTGCGGCGGGCCGGGGCGATGATGAACTCGCGCACCACCTCGATGCCCAGGTTCTGCATGATCCGCTTGCGGACCTCGGGGTCCTCGCTGTACCGCGCCAGCTCCTTGGTCACCGCGTGGAAATCGCCATGCGTGCCGCTGTCAAACGCCCGGCAGCTCGGGCACCGGCCGCACGCGGCCGGCCGCTTCGCGGTGTCGCCAGACCGCCCCGCGATGCCGCTTTGCCCCGCGATGTCGCCTGGCCTTCCGGCACCCGCGGCCGCCGGCTGCGCGCAGAGCAGCCACTTGGCCAGCGCCCAGGCCGTCGTCCGCCGGCCCACGCCGGCTGGCCCGGCGAAAATCCAGGCGTGCGGCGGCCGCTGGCTGCCCATGGCCGCCACCAGCCGCTGCAAGGCCTGATCCTGACCCACGATGTCTGACAATTCAACCATGACAAATGCTCAGAGCGCCCTGAAAGCACGGCCCAGGACGCCGCTGATGAAAGCGATACATCCTAGCCGCACGAGGAGCATTGGGCAAAGCCCAAAGCGCGGGGAGATGCCGGGGTGCAGGTCAAAAACTGCTCTTGGGGCGGGCGCATCCACGAAGCCGACGGTGTTGCGAGCTTATCTGCGCCGGCGCTTCATCGCCGTGGTCCCGGCCAGGGCCAGCAGGACCACCGTGGCCGGCTCTGGAACCACGGGTACAATCGTGCCAAGGCCCGTGCTCGTGTCGTTGAACACGAATGCTTGGTCGCTGGAGCTCCAGACGATGGAGACGGGGTTATTGGCCAGCCGCTTGCCCTTGAACACCAATACGCCCGGTGTGGCCGAGCCGGGAGACCCCGGCGCGGTCCAGCTATAGCTGCCGGAAAACGAGAAATTCGTGGGATCCTGCAACACGTAGTTGCCGGCGGTCACGCCGAATCCGTAGAAGAGGCACATTGAAAGGGTGTCGTCTTGGCCCGCGAAGGCCTGAGCGGCGCCATTTGCATCCACTGTGGCGGGGTTAGGGCCGTCGGGAAAGCCAACGAGGTCCCACATCGGAGGATCGTAATAGGTTTCATAGAGGATCTGCTGGGGCGGGGTGGCCTTACTAGCGGTTGTCACGCCCGTAACGTTGACGAGGAATTTACAAATGCCGAAGCCCGAAGGCGTCATGTCGGCAGGGTTGCCGTCCCAGTTGGTCGTTTCTGTCAGCCAGAGTTGCCAAGTGGTGGGAGTGGGAAGCGTAATCTCGGCGTACACCGCCGTCTCGCCCGCCTGGGCGGCGGCCGTCATGGCCAGTATCACAATTGCCGTGGCCATCATGCGTTTCATTTTCGCTCTCCTGGCTGCCTGCCCCAGCGCAGCATCTGCACGAAACGAAATGTCCGGAGAGATTCTCCGGGGTTCTTGGACTTGGCCGAGTCGGCCTGGGGCAAGAGATGCGAGGAGCGAAATCGCCCCTGCCCGTTCGTTGAACTACCCGCCGCGCCCACAAAGCGGATGGAGCCAAGGACAGTTTACCGCGCTTGGGCGGGGTGTCAAGCCACAAAAAGCAGGAGAATTAGCAGCGAGTGAAGATGTCGAATAGACATGTCTTCAGGATGCCGGGCGTGCGAATCCGGCGGGCAGAATGCGGCTCATCCTGCGGACTGGAAATTGAACGTAAGTGCCATTTTTGCGC
>PMYD01000120.1 GCA_003171335.1 Phycisphaerales bacterium | reverse complement strand
CATTATGGATTAGTAGGCTATATTAGTCATCCAGATGCAGTATGACAGATTAAGGAACCAATCGGAGGAAGTTGAATGATCACACATTTGGAGGATCCATCGCTTCAGAATATCACTTCGGACACAAGTTCACTAACGAACGTATTTCACAAACCTTACACGTCTCATCCCGGTTCCACGTCCTCTTGGAAACAGCCGCTGTCAAAATGGGCAATATGCATCTTAANNCATTATGCACTTTTGCATGCGGCATTACAGGAAAAGGAGTTACATTTAAGCCATGACACTACAAGAACTTACAACTGAAATCGGCCATTTGACGACCTTCGGACGGCGCTTAAGTGTTTTGCGCAAAGAGAATAAGCTTACACAGGAAGAATTGGCCCGGCGGGCGGGTCTGACACAGTCGATCGTGTCGCGCCTGGAGCGGTCCGGGCAGGTTCAAAGAGTTCCGGTGGGCGTTCTGGCCCTGGTGGCCGGCGGGCTGGGCATCGACCAGCAGAAGCTGGTGGCCGGCACGGCCCTGGAGAAGCTGCTGGTGGAGGCGACACTCGATGAAGATGCCGGCAGGCACCTGGCGTATTGTCCCAACCCCAACTGCGGCCGCAACAGGATCGAGAAAGATGGCTACGGGTTTCACCTTCGTTGGGACTCGGCCGAGGCCCTGGATGCCCGCGAGTACGACGCCCTGCGGTACTGCGGCTCGTGCCACACGGAGCTGATCCGTCTGTGCCCCGCCTGCGGCAAGCGGGTCCGCCATGCGCCGGAGCATTATTGCAGCCGCTGCGGCCAGCAGATCCACGACCGGCCGACGCTCCAGGAACTGGAGGTGCTCCAAGAGGAGTTTGGCCGGCCGCTGGACAGTTTTCCCCACCTGGGCGGCCGCCTGAAGTGGAAGCCCAGCGGGCCGGAGTCCTGGCCGGGCGATGATACGGGACCGGAAGATGATGGCCCGCAGGATTGAGCGGTGCTGGCCGCCGGCGACATCCTGCTTCCGGCCCCCCGGTCTGGTGGTGGCCCCGGGTCTGGAGGTGGCATGCCCTCACGTCGCCGCTCGCGTCAGCGGGCGGCGGCGGGTGGGCATGTCTTTGGCGCGGCGGCGTCCATCCGGCATCCCATGCCCACCCGCCTCGGCCGCCGTAGCGGCCCACGGCGTGAGGGCATGCCACCGCCTCGATTTTTTTGCCGTCCACCGCGCTGCCGGCGGCGTGAATTCAGTTGAGGCGCAGGTCTACCAGCGGTAAGCTGGCCATCTGTGGGTTCGAAAAGAAGCGCCCGGGCGCGCGCGAGATCCGGCCGATCGGTTGTGGGCACTGCGGGCTGCAATGCACCTGTCCGGAAATGAATTCGGGTGGGGTTGTTCACCATCTGCGGCCGGGGCCGGGCACGTCGTGGGCGCCGCAGGCGCTGAAAACGTTCGGCGCCGCGGGAAAAGGAGTCAGTACCATGAGGCGCGTGGGCTCTATCCTTAGCATGTCCCCTATTTCCAGGGCCGCCCGGCCTGTTCTTCAAATCGAGTCGCTCGAGCCGCGGCTGCTGCTGGCGGCCGACTGGACGGTCCTGGTGTACATGGACGGGGACAACAGCCTGGAGTCCTACGCCCTGGCGAACCTCAACGCGATGGAGCAGGTGGGCTCCAACGCCCACGTCAACATCGTGGTGGAACTGGATCGCGGCGGCAACGACCCCAGCAACGGCGGCTGGGCCGACACGCGCCGCGGCCGCATCATCCAGGACCAGGACCCCAACACCATCAGCACGCCGCTGGCTTCCATCGGCCCGCAGGACATGGCCAATCCCAACACGCTGGCGAACTTTCTGACCTGGGGCGCCAGCACGTTTCCCGCGCAGCACTACGCCGTCATCCTGTGGGACCACGGCGGGGGCGTGTACGGCCTGTGCGAGGATGACACCAGCGGCACCATCATGTCGATTCCGCAGATGGGCCAGGCCTTTGCCCGCGTCGGCCAGCATTTCGACCTGATCGGCTTTGACGCCTGCCTGATGAGCATGGTCGAGCCGGCGTACGAGATCCGCAGCTTCGGCGATTACATGGTCGCCAGCCAGGAAGAGGAGCCCGGCAACGGCTGGGACTACACCGGTTTCCTCACCAGCCTGGAGGCCAACCCCGGCGAGGCCACGGTCTCGCTCGCCGCCAGCATCGTCTCCACGTACGGCGCCCAGTACACCTCCCAGGAGACCATGGCCACGATCGACCTGCGGCAGATGGGCGCCAGCGGCGTGGCCGGCGCCCTGGACAATTTCGCCACCACGTTCATGGCGGATGCCAATCCCAACGATATCTCCCTGCTGGAGACCTACCGCGAGCTGGCCCGCCCCTTCGGCGGCTACGACGATTTCCGCGATGTGGGCGGCATCCTGCAGTCCGTCGCCACGGACAACACGATCACCGGCACGATTCGCACGGCGGCCGGCACGGCCTTGCTGGCGTACCAGCGGGCGGTGGTGAACAAGTATCCCGCCGACACGACCGACGCCACCGGCCTGTCCATCTACTTCCAGTGGTATCAGTTCCCCACCACGCCGCAGTACCTCACCTCGGGCATGGCCTTCTTGAAGGACACCCACTGGGCTCAGTTCCTGGGCTACTGGTTCCAGGGTCTCCAACCGGGTCGCCTCACGGGCACCGTCTGGAACGACCTCAACGGCAACGGCGTGCAGGACCCGGGCGAGCAGCCCCTGTCGGGCTGGACCGTCTTCGCCGACACGAACGGCAACGGCCAGTTCGACTCGCCCACGCAGCAGCAATTCGCCTCGACCGATGTGCCCAAATTCATCCCCGACGTGGGCACCGTGACCTCCACGCTGAACGTCGCGGGCCTCCAGGGCACCGTAACCAACGTGACCGTGACGCTCAATATCCAGCACACCTGGGACTCCGACCTGACCGCCTACCTGATCAGCCCTGCGGGCGAGCGCGTGGCCCTGTTCGACGGCGTGGGCGACAACGGCCACAATTTCACCAACACCACGTTCGACGACCACGCGCCGGCCTCCATCCTCACCGGCGCGGCCCCCTTCGTCGGCCGCTTCAAGCCGCAGGGGTACCTTTCGAGCCTCAACGGGCATGACCCCAACGGGCAGTGGACGTTGGAAGTGACGGATAATTACTTTTTCGACGTGGGCAATATTCTCTCCTGGTCCATCGCCGTTCAATACGGCGACATGTACGCCGTCACGGATTCCACCGGCGCCTACAACCTGAGCAACCTGCCTCCGGGCCCCTATGCCATATACGAAGTGACCCAGAACCAGTACTACCAGACGGTGCCGGCCCAGGGCGCGCCCTACAACGTGACCTTGGCCTCGGGCCAGACGTTCTCGAACCTCGACTTCGGCAACCGGCTGACCGTCGGCCGCCCGATGCTCCTGCCCGCCACCGACAGCGGCCGCTACAGCGATGACCGGATCACCAACTTCGACAACAGTTCAGACTCCAAAAAGCTGATGTTCCGCGTGCCGGGCACCACGCCCGGAGCGACCGTGACGATCTACGCCAACGGCCGCGCCATCGGCTCGGCCATCGCCCCGGCCGACAGCACCAGCACGGACGTCACCACCGATGGCGACTACCGGCTCACCCCCGACGGCGTCTTCCACATCCAGGCCAATCAGACCGACGCCGGCGGGCAGACGGGCCTGTCCGTGCCGCTGGACATCACCATCGACACCACGCCTCCGGTCATGGGCGTCGACTCGTTGCGAACGGCCGACACCAGCCCGCCGCTGTCCGGCACGGTGGATGATCCCAACGCCACCATCGTCGTCATCGTCAACGGCCACTCCTACGACGCCGTCAACCACGGCGACGGCACCTGGTCGCTGGCCGGCAACACCCTCTTCCCGCCGCTGGTCGGCGGTATCTACGATGTCCGCGCCGAGGGCACCGACATCGCCGGCAACACCGGGCACGACACGACCACCGGCGAATTGATCCTCTCGGTGACCATCTCCTCGGTCACCGGCCCGGCCCACACGGATGAAGGCACCGTGGTCACCTTCACCTGCCAGGCCGCCGACCCCGATGGAAGCACCATCTCCTACACCTGGAACTTCAACGACGGCACGCCGCCACAGACCCTCATCGGGGTGAACACCATTCAGCACGCCTTCCCGGATGATGGCGCCTTCACCATCAACGTTCAGGCCACGATTCCCAACGGGCAGATGGATCGCGGGAGCACCTCGATCGCTGTGGCCAACGTTGCCCCGACGATCCGAAGCCTGGCCACCCAAGCCGAATTCCTGCGCGGCCAGCAGGGCCAGATTGTCGCCGACGTGTTCGACCCCGGCACCCAGGACAGCCTGACCTACGCCTGGGACTTCGGCGATGGCTCGGACCCGGTTTCCGGCATCAGCCTGGCCAGCCCGCACCATACGTACGCCGAGGCCGGGCGCTATGCCGTCACGCTTACCGTCACCGATGAGGATCACGGCTGGGACCGCCTGACCCAGACCTTCCCGGTCTGGTCGAAGGTGGTGACCCCGACGGCCGGACAGCCGCTGGATTTCATGGATTGCGACCTCAACCACGTCCACGTGACCATCACCGGCGGCGGCTCGGCCCAGGCCTATTTCCTGGCTGATACGGCCGCGGACTTAGGAAGGCTCGTCATCTCCAACAGCACCAGCCGCACCGTGGTCAACATCAGTTCCACAGGCGCCGCCACGACCAGCGTCGGCGATGTCATCGTCGATCGCACGGTGGCGGCGATCATCGCCCCCAACGTGGAGCTGACCGGCACGATTCGCGTGCCCCAGCGGGCGCCGCTGATTCAGTTCGGCAATGTGGAGTCTGGCGCGCAAATCAACATTGGCGCGGTCCTGAGCGCGCAGAACATCATCCCCGGCGATGGCGTCTCGCTGCGGCTGGGCTCGATCCAGGACCTGTCGATCGACACGCACCATCTGCCGATCCGCTCGCTGACGGCCGTGCAGTGGCTGAACACCGATGACACCCCGGATAGCCTCCAGGCCGCCTGGATCGGCGCGCTCCGCATGCTGGGTACGCCCGCCGCCGGCACGGGCGATTTCCAGGCGGACGTGACCCTTTCCGGCGACAACCTGCCGGCCGGCGCCCTGGCCGTCGGTTCGGTGTACATCCGCGGCAGCCTGGAGGACTCCACCTGGCAGATCGCCGGGCCCGCCGCCTCCGTGACCGTCGGCGGCAACATGACCCATGCCGCCATCGACATCACGTGCGATGAGGATGTGGCCATCGCGCTAGGGCGGCTGAGCGTTACGGGCCTGATGTCCGACAGCGAGGTTCGCTCCACGGGCGACATCGGCTCGGCCGTCGTCGGGGCCATGCACGACAGCCGCATTTTCGCCGGCGTGGCCGAGAACGTTACGGGGCTGCCCCAGCCATCGCCGGACATCTTCCTGCCCGGCTCCCAGGCGGGTCATGCGGCCCAGATCGGCTCGGTGATCGTGCGCGGCATGGCTCAACAGGGCCAGTACTACAGCTTCGTCAACTCGTCCATCGCCGCCTACCGCGTGGGCAACGTCGTCATGACCCAGGCCGACTTCTTCTCCCAGGGCGCACCCTTCGGCGTGGCCGCCTGGCAGGCCGGCTCGATCAGCTACACCGATCGCAACCCGCGGCTGAATTGGAAGTGGAGCGGCCAGGCCAGCCAGGTGATCAACACGAACGCGAACATGACGGTCCGCCTGGGCGTCAACGACCTGGCCAGCTTCCGGCCCGGCGAACTGCTGGGGCGCGGCCGCATCGGCAATGGCGGCAGCACGCGGACGAACCTCACGTCGGTTTACCTCCGCGCTGTGGGCGACTGGGTTTACATCGGCATCGGCACGCTGCGCCCGCTGACGTACTCGGGCCTGCGCGTACGGATCCTGCTGGACACCCTCAACGGCACCGATCACCTGCTGTACGCCAATGATCGGCGCAGCGACATGATGGTTGAACTGAATCTGGATACCAGCGCCATCAGCCTGTACGAGGGCGGCTTCGCCGTGCCGGACCCCACCCTGCCGGTGCCGGCCTGGGTCGATCTGTGGCATCCGCAGCGCTGGATGAGTCTGCCGACGATGTCGTCCAGCGTGGTGACAACGCCCAATGGGCTGATCCTCCGCCTGCCCAAGGCGGCGCTGGGGCCGTTGGACCACCTCAGCCTCACCTGCGCCAGCCTCTGGACCGCCGCCGGGGCGACGGTGGACACGGTGTACTGCTGATCGGCCGGCGGCACAGGCTTTTTTGCCTGGACCGGGTGGCACAGGCTTTTAGCCTGTGACTCTTGTCTGAAGGACACAGGCTAGAGCAACTCACTCTTGATCTGTCACATTCAGGCTGGCTGCGACGGCGGCTGGCGGCGTCAGAAAAACCTCAGCATATGAGGAATATGCCTTCGGTTTTCTTCCTGGCCATCCTGGTCTCGCCGACGCCTGAATATGACATCTCAATCGTTCGGTGCTCTAAAAGCCTGTGCCACGAAGAACGTGTTATTCGAGCTGGCCGGTCCTGAGGAATTCGTGCCGCACGGGCGTGCGCACGTTGCGTCCGCCAGGCGAGATGAAGGCCAGGCGGCCCGCATCCAGCTCCACGCGGGAGACGGAATCGAATGTGTGCGGAATTTTTACCACACCCTGGATATGCCGGATCACCGTCGCCTGGCCGGCGGGCAGCGTGATCGCCGTGGGCACGCCCTGGCGCACCAGCGCGTTGGGCCGCAGCGAGGCCGCCAGGCCGTCGGCGAAATAGCCGCAGGCATCTTCCAGCCCCAGGCAGCGGCTGCGCCCGTTCCAGGGCTCGCCGTGCCGGCCGCCGTTGTCGATCCAGAACACCGTCAGCGGCAGTTGCGAGGGCAGTTTCAGCGCGTACCATAGGTAGCCCGCCGAAGGACATACGGCCGCGGTCCAGCCGATCGGGCCGGGCTTATTCACCACGGCCAGCAGGTCCGTGAAGCCCCGACGAACGGGGAATCGCGTGCAATCGCCGACCGCCGGGTCCTTCCACAGCAGCGGCACGCGCCGCAGGTTTTCGAATTTCGCGCCAATCGCCAGTGACTGGTATTCGCGATTGGCCGGGTCGCTGAAGAGGGCCGGGTTGGTTTGGCCAAATCGGATCGGGCTGGTCCAGACCCGCATCGCCCCGGGCTCCTCCGGCACCGCCAGCGTACAATGATGCGCCACCGGGAAAGCCGCCTCGCCGCGGCTGGTGCTGGAAAAATCTTCCAGCGTGTGCTGGAGATAGACGGCATTGTGGCCCTCGACCAGCGCGACCTCCTTGGTCACCTTGCCCGGCCGCACTTTGGGCCGCAAGGCCACCGTCAGCTTCACCGTTTTACCCTGCCGCTCCTGGGCGAGGAACCGCCACATGGAGCCGGCCGTCTCGCCGTGCGGCGGGTGTTTTTCTCCGCGGACCGCCTCGCCGTTGCCCCCAAACGGCAGGCAGAAAAAGTCGCCGCGCAGCGGCACCAGCACGGGGGCGCCCAGCTTGCGATTCTCGCCCTGCCACGGGCTGATGTAATACGGCTGCACGCCGCCGCGGTCGCGGCAGAAGGTCACCGGGGCCATATGCCCGCCCCGCTGCGTCAGCGCCAGCGTGACCTGCGGCGTCTGAAGAATCCACGACGGCTGCGACAGGATCGTCCGCATCGTTGGCTTCATGGGGCATCTCCAGTTGGGGTGGCACAGGCTTTCAGCCTGTGTCTTGTCCGAGTCATCGCGACCGTCGGCGCAGACTTCAGGCGCCATCCAGCGGCCATCTTGCCCGCTCGGGCGGCAGCGTGCAAGGCGCCACACGTTTTCAGCCCGTGTTCCATTCACAGGCTGAAAGCCTGTGCCACCTTGCAACCAAAATGGTGTCAAAACGCATTTTCTCAACACAAAACGCTTGCCCTGCGCCGATAAGTTCGCTAGAAGTGCCAGCAGGTTAGTCGGCACGGTTTCTGCGCGCAAGGTTGGCCATGCCAAGATCAAGGACGATCATTACCCTCAGTGCATTGCTGGCAGCCATGACGGTCGGGACGTTCGCGCTGCTGGCCCTGGAAACGACGCCCGCGCAGCCCAGCCCCATCGCTCTGGCGGCCCGTCCCATGCTTTCGCCGCTGGACCAGAGCATAGCCTCGGCCATCGCCACGGCCCAAACGCCTCCTGCGCTGGGCCGCTGGACCAGCATCGTGGTGCACGACGCCGTCACCGGCGCCGCCGGCCCCTGTGCCGCCGGCAGTCACTTCTTTGTGGATGTGGCGGATGGCCTGGGCAATTGCACCGTCTCGGCCGGCGCCCTGTGGGCGCAGCAGGCGCCCGGCGCCACGTTGTTCATCCCGGACGACGCGTTCAACGCCGGCGCCATCAGCATCTGCATCGCCGGAGACTTCACCGCCGGTCCGCCGTCGACCGAGCAGATGACCGCCTTGACCAAGCTGGTTTCCACCTTGCAGATGCACCTGGGGATTCCCGCCGACCACGTGTACCTGCACCGCGACCTGACCGGCCAGCCCTGCCCCGGAAGGGCCTTTCCCGTCGAGGAATTCCGCCGCGCCCTGCGGTAGTTCCCTGCAACGGGCAGTCCTTGCCGCCGAATAAACAATTCCTTGCCATTTTGCAATTTGCGCATTGGGATTCCCCGCCCCCCGCTGGCTATAATGCGTTGTTTCCTTTTGGAACCGTGGCACTTAGCGTTATCCGGCGCACATGGCGGTTGCACGAACACTGGAGATACCCGGCTACCAGGTCATGCAGTACCTGGGCAGCGGGGCCAACAGCACGATCTGGAGCGTTCGCGATGAGCGCACGGGCGAGTTGCTTGCGCTCAAGCGCGTCGTCAAAAGCGCGCCGGACGATCAGCGATTCTTCGACCAGGCCCAGAACGAGATGGACACGGCCCAGCAACTGGACCACCCTTCCATCCGCAAGTGCTACCGCATCCTGAAGATTCGCCGCTGGATGCGAACGCGCGAGCTGATCATGGTCATGGAATTCTGCCCCGGCGAATCGGTGCAGCAGAACCGCCCCGTCGACGTGCTCAAGGTGGTGCGCATTTTCCAGAAGACCGCCGAGGCCCTGCATTTCATGCACCGCAGCGGTTTTCTGCACACCGACATGAAGCCCAACAACATCATCGTGGCGCCCGATGAATCCATCAAGGTGATCGACCTGGGCCACAGTTGCCGCCTGGGCACCATCAAGGAGCGGATCCAGGGCACGCCCGACTTCATCGCCCCCGAGCAGGTCCACCGCCGGCCGCTGGATGCCCGCACCGACGTCTTCAACTTCGGCGCCGCCCTGTACTGGACGTTGACCGGCCAGGCCATCACCACGGTCCTGCCCAAGCGCTCCGACACGATCCAGCTCAAGAGCGAACTGGAGCTGACGCCCGTGACGGACCTGAACAAGGAGGTCCCGCCGGCCCTGGGCGGTCTGGTAGCGGATTGCGTCTCCTTTGGGCCGACGCATCGGCCGCCGTCGATGGAACCCGTGCAGATCAAGCTGGAGTTGATCCGAAAGCAACTGGAGCGGCGCGGCGAGAGCGGCCCGGCCGCCCGAAGCGACAAGAGCAACGGAAGACCGCCGGGCGCTGCTAAACCGCCGGGCGGGCAGGACGCCTGAAACGCCATCGTGGATCGCCGGGCGACAATGCCCCCGATGCCCTGCGAGGCTGACCGTGATCGTCGAACCTGGAAATGCCATGGCCCATGCCGTCGCCGACATCCTGCTGAAAGCCGCCCAGCTCAACCGCTCGGACCCCCATCGCCAGGGCAACGTGCTGGAATTCCGCCCGGGCGAGCGGCTGCTGGTCTGCGGCGACCTGCACGGGCACCGGCACAACCTGTCCAAGGTCATCGGCTACGCGGCCCTGGGCTCGGCGCCCTCGCGCATGCTGGTGCTGCAGGAAGTGATCCACGGCGGGGCCATCGACAGCGAGGGCGGGGACCGCAGCTTCGAACTCTTAGTCCGGGCCGCCCGACTGAAGAATCAATACCCAGGCCAGGTGCATTTCCTGCTCTCTAACCACGACCTGGCCCAATTCACCGACAACGAGATCACCAAGAACGGCTGTGGCTTCTGCAAGGCCTTCGACATCGGCCTGGAAAAGGCCTACGGCGCCGACGCCGCCGAGGTGGAAGCGGCCATGGATGAGTTCTTCCGGTCGCAGCCGCTGGCCGGGCGCTGCCCCAACGGCATCTTCATCTCGCACACGCTGCCCTCGCCCGTGCGCGCCAAGCGCTTCGACCCGGAAGTCCTCCGCCGGCCCTACCGCGAGGAAGATTTCAAGAACGGCGGCGCCGTGTACGATTTGGTCTGGGGCCGCCGGCACGATGAGGCCACGCTGGATCAGATGGCCCTGCTTCTGAACTGCACCATGTTCGTCAACGCCCACCAGAACCAGGATGACGGCTTCGCCTTGAACGGCCGCCAGCTCATCATCGCCTCCGATCACGCGCACGGCACGATCGCCGAGTTCGGCGCTGATGAGAACATCCCGCCGGACATGCTGGCCAGCGTCGTGCGGCCGATCGTCAAGCTGTAATCTACCGCCCCTTGTCCGCCGGCACGCTCACGAACACCGCCTGGCAGGCGGAGTTGCCGAATTCATCGTGCACCTTGACCGTGATGACGTGCGGGCCGGGGGCGACATCCTTGATCGTCGCCTGCGACGTGGCCGAGGGCGAGTCGAAGACGCCGCCGGCGGCATCCATCACCACCGGCTCTTCGGCCGAATCGAGCACGTACTGCATGCCCAGGATGCGGTTGGAGTCGGTGGCGGCAACGCTTAAGTGGATTGTGCGGCCCTGCGGCCGCGCCGACAGATCGGTGATGACCGGCGGCGTGTTGTCCACGATCACCGGGCGCGAGATCCAGGAATGCTTCTGCGCCGTGGCCGGCGAGTTGGACGCCTCATCGTTGGCCTCGACCTTGATCTCGTACACGCCATCCGGCACGGTCTGGGTGTCCCAGACCCACAGCGGCTTGTCCAGGTTCGACTCGGCCTTGATCCATACCTCGCTGCCGCGCTGGCGGTAGTAGATGGTGTAGCGCAGCTCATCCTTGTCGGCGTCGGTGGCCTTGATCTTGACCTGGCGGTAGCGCAGCGGTCCGGCCTCCTTGGCAGCCTGCGGCACCTTGGTGCGATCGACCGCATCGGCGGTCACCGACTCGATCTCCGGCGGCAGGTTGGCAATCTGGTAGACCACCTGCACGGCATCCACGACCGGCGTAGCGTCGCGGCCGCTGCCTTTGGCGCGAGTCAACGTCAGGCGGTACTGGCAGAAGCGGCCGGCGGGCGATTGAATCTTGGCCCAGGGCTGGTCAGCGTGAATCTCCTGGGACCAGTCGCTCCACGTGCCCTCCACGGGCTCGGCCACGTTGCCCGTACGCGTCGCGATCGTGACGTTCGTACCATCGGGCCGGTCGGCCTGGACGTCCAGGCTGGACCAGCGGGCGACCTGTTCCCCATCCATCACGGAACTGATGAATGTGCCCGAAGGCGCCAAACCGCTGTCGAAGCGAATGAGGCTGGCCGCATCGGCCGTCCCCGCCAGGAGCGCCCCTTCGCGCCCGACCGCCAGCACGGTCACCTGGTGGGGCTCAACTTTGGCCAGCGTGCCCCAGGCGCCGCTGTCCAGGTTCACTTCCTGAATGGCCCCCTCTTCGCCGCTGGTCGACAGGTAGAGCTTGCCATCCGCCAGGACGAGGTTCGTGATCGTCTGCGACTGCCGCGCGACCACCTTCACGATGCCGTCGGGGTCAATGCGGTACACGGTGTTGCCTTTGGCCGCCCCGCCGCGCGGCCGGGCCCCTCGGCGGGCCGCGGTCTCCGACGGGCGCGTGGCCGGCCCCACTCCGCCAGGCGCAGCCGCATGCGGGGCGGACTTGACCATGCCGTGATCCTCGGCGTGATTCTCTGCCGGCGGCTCTTCGGACGCCGGGGCCAGAACCGTGCCGCTCTCGGGCCCTTCCTCGGCGGCGGCCGAGGCGGCGGCAGGAGCCGAGGCTGCCGGAGCCGAGGCGGCCGCGGAAGCCGCGGTGCTCATTTCCGCCAGCTTGTGCGGCGGGATGGTCAACGACTGACCCACTTTCAGCGCGCCGGGGCGGAGCGTGGGATTGGCCCGGCGAATCAGCGAGGCGTAGCTTGCATCGCCATACGCCCGCGCCGCCACGGAGGTCAGCGTGTCGCCCGCGCGCACGATGTACGTGCCGGGCTGAATCGGCCCGGCAGATTCAGCCTCAGGCTGACTCGCAGGTTTTGTGGCCGGTCGGGTAGCCGGCGCCGAAGACGATTTCGTTGCCGGCCGCTCGGGATGGCCCGGCCCGCCCGGGTAGCCGACATCCGACTCGCTGGGGGCCGTCGGCGTCGATGGCCCGGCGTTGGTGGCGGCGGCGTAAACCGCCCCATCCGCGTCGACGGCCAGGGCGACAATCTCATTTTCCTCCGCATCGAGCAGCACGCGCGAGGTCCATTTGCCGCCGGTCTTTTCCAGCCGGTATACCAGGCCGTCCTCGCCCGTGCCGACCAGCAGGGCCTTGCCCGAGGCCGTAATGGACCGCAGCACCGCCTGTTTGGCGGTGAAAACCACCTCGGCCGAACCATCCGGCTCAATGGCGAAGACCTTGCCGTGCGGCGCCGTGGCGACAAAGAGCGTCGACCCCAGCCGCGCAATGGCCCAGATGCTGGCCGCCTGCTCATCGCTCCAGATGCGCTTGAAGGTGGGCTTTTCGCCCCGCGTATCGATGCGGTACACGCCGGCCTTTCCGCCGGCCGTCGAGGCGTAAACCACCGGCCCATCCACCACCAGGCCCGTCACGACCACGGCTTTCAAATCGGCCAGTTCGCTCACCGTGCCATCGCGGGCGATGCGCAGCACCAGACCCCGGGTGGCCGTGCCGACAATCGTTTCGCCCGCTTCGGTCACCGCCAGGGCGGAGATGGCCTCGACGTCGGGATGCGACTTGAGAAGCGTCTGGGTCGCGCGCCCCAGGGTCATTTCGCCCAGGCTCCAGATGACCACGTTTTTCGCCTCGCCGGCCGCGAAGTCGGCCTGGCTGGTCTGCGTAACCGTCACCGGAGTAACCGCCAACGCCGGCCCGGCGATCAGCAGCAGGGCCAGGCTTGCCCGAAACAGGGTCTTCATCATGGGCTTGCACATCCTTGGTTTTGGGAAAAAAGGCTGTCCCCGCGGGACGGGAATCTTCCGCACAATCGGCGATTATTCAAAGCTTCCTACAGCCTAAAGCCTGCAGCCTTCATCCTCAAGCCGTCACGGGATCTCCGGCCGGTTCTCCACGACCAGCTCGGCCTGGGCGGACCCCATAATGACCAGGTCCATCGGGGCCTCCGTCACAATGACCTTGCCGGCGGCCGTCACATCCAGCGGCCTGGCCGCCTTAAGCATGGCCGCCATGGTCGGCGGCGTGCCGGCCAGCACGTCCTGCTCGACGGCCGTATCTTCGCCCGGCAGCTCCACCGACGCGTAGAGATGGTCCGCCCGGCAGCCCGTGATCGCATTCAGCGCGGCCATGAGTTCGTCGAGATTCTGCGGCATAAACGTGTGCGGCTTCTGGCGGCGCACCACCTCCAGGCCCAGCTCGCTGCCACCCACCTTCAGCGTGTAATGCTCCTTGGCCACATCCTCGGGGAGGTGCAGGTGAACCTGCTTGGTGAACCGCCCGCCCATGAACTTTCGCAGCGTGACCGTGGCCGTGACGTCATCGCCGGGGTAATACCGGTTGCGGTCCGGCCGCACGGCCAGCACCTCGGCCATGTGGGTGCCGCGATCGATCCGCACGGATGCCTTGATCGAGGTCAGTTTGGCCGTGCCGAAGGGGTTGCGGTGCATCACGGCGATGGGCCGCACCAGGTCGCTGATGAATTCGCCCACGTTGCCGCCGGCCGAAACGTTGGTCGTGTGGAACGTGCCGTACTTCTCGAACTCGTTGGTGATGGTGTACTCCACCGTGTGCTCGGGCGGCAGGTTCCGCTGGCTCCAGACGCTGTTGAGCGCGGTGGCGGCCGCCAGCATGGCCGTCGCATCGCGATCGTGCACCAGGGCGTAGCGGAAATGCTGCACCTGGCCCGTGTCGCCCCAGGTGACGTCGATTTCCACCGGCACCATGGTCGCCGAGCGGCCGACGATGCCGGAAACGGCGGAATTCTCATCGCCGGTCAGCTCGCCCACAGTCTGCACCTTGCCGGCCAGCTTAAAGCTGGAATCCTCGCGGGGCACCACGGCGTGCACGTACCCGGTGGCCATGGGGTAGCTGGTCTGGCCCGCGCCGTTAAGCGCGTGGCCAAAGCCCAGCACGTGATCGCCCACCACCTCGGTGACGGTGCCGACGGCGGTCATGTCCACATCGCCGGTCACCAGCGGCACGGCCAGGGCCGCCCCGGGAACCAGGGACAGGCCCTTGACTTCCTCCGCGGCAACCTCGCCCACGCCGCCGGCCTGCACCGCGGTCATGCCGCAGCCGTACAGCGAATGCTCCAGTTGATCCATCGCCGCCGGCGCCAGCCTGCCGACCATCACGGGCGTGGCCAGCGGCTGCACCAGGGCGGCTAAAGGCGAATCGGCGGATGTCGCCGACAGCGTGCGCGCCGGCAGGCCGAAGCGGGTGAAATCGACCTTCTTGGGGTTCAGCGCGGCCGCCAGCCAATCACTGCCCAGGTTCACGCCTGAGGCCGCCGGCACGTCGCCCTTGCCGGTCCCATCGCTCTTGCCGGCCGCGTTGCCGGCATCCGTGGCCACCACGGCGGGCGGCTGGGAACTTTCCTCGGCGGGCAGACCCGCGGCGGCGAGCATCTGCGAGATGGGCTGAATGCCGAAAAGCTGGCCGGCGGCCGAGGACTTCTGGAACGGGAAGCCGTAGGCCACCGCGCCCACGAGCTTGTCGCCCGTGCCGTCGTTGATATACACCGGCGAGCCGCTCATGCCGCGGATGATGCCGATTTCCTCGAGGTTCTGCCCCTTGGCCCGCGCCAGGATGACATCGCGGTGCGGCACCTCGTAGTTGAACATCACCGAGACGATCTCCACGTCGAAGCGGACGATCTTGGTGCCTTCCAGCACGGTCAGCCCGTAGCCCTTCATGCCGCGGTGCAGCTTGCTCTGGTGCAGGTAGCGCGATGAGCCGGTCACAAAATTGGTGGCCTTCAGCAGCCGCGTGTCCAGCACGCGCGGGGACAGATCGATACCGCTGGCCTGAGTGGCAGGCGCGGCAGGCGCGGCCGCACGGGTGGTCTGGCCGGCGGCGAGGGCCGCCGCGCACAAAATAGCCGCCAAGGAAATCACTGCTGATCGCATCCGCTATCTCCAACTGCGGGCCAACCGCGGGCCGCCTGGCCGAAGGCACCCCTCCGACGTGCCGCCGACAAGCCGCACCAGGCTGCGTACACTCCCTCCGGCCGCCTGGGGCGAGGCATCAGCGACATGCTAGGAATTAGGGCTCGCTCACTCAAGGGAAAAGCGTTACCAGCACTCCTGGCAACTGTGCGCGGCGCACAGTTGATCGGCGAGCCGGCCAAGTTGAAAATCCCCCACCCGTTGAGCAATCAGGTGTGCGCGGCGCACACCTGACTCAATGGCGCGAGTCTTAAGTGTTACAGTCGTCCGCATGAGCATGATGACCGTAACACTTAAGTCCCCATAGCCCAACAGATGAGCCGGTCGAAAAAAGCACGGGTGCCGTGGCTGCATCTTTTTGCAGCCACGCGTCATCGGAATGAGCGCACCCTGTCTAGCACCCCGTCGAAAAAGAGCCAACGCAAGCTATCTCCCGTACCCAGCCGCTTCCTCGTTGGCTGATGGCCGGCCCAGAGGTATATTGTCTCAGCCGGCAATCAGCCGCCGGCCAACATGAGGATCATCGATGCCGTTTTATGAATACCGGTGCGAGAAATGCCAGGCGGAGTTTGAGGCTCTGGTCAAAACGATGGATGCGCCCGCGCCCAAGTGCCGCCAATGCGGCTCGGGCCGCGTGGTCAAGAAACTCAGCGTCTTTGGCGTCGGTGCGGCCGCACCGGCCCGGGAGAAAGGTGCATCCTGTCAGTCCTGCCAGCAGGGCGGCAGTTGCCCCATGGCCCATTGAAAGATCTCCATGTCGGCGCGATCCACGCTGCTGATTGTCCCCCTGACCGACCGCTCGCCGGCGGCGATGCGAAGATCGATGGAGGCGGCCGCGGCCGCCGGGGCCGATGCCGTCGAGGCCCGCCTGGACTTCCTCGAAAAAGCGGATGCCGGCGCCCTCCGCACGCTGCTGAACCACCCCCCCCGCCCGGTCATTGCCACCTGCCGCCGCCGCGCCGAGGGCGGCCAGTGCGACTGGAGCGATGAACAGCGCGCGAGCCTGCTGGCCCAGGCCGTGCGGCTGGGCGCGCGCTGGGTGGATTTCGAGCTGGCTTCGCTGGGCGCTGCCGGCGAGCTGCTCTCAGCGCTGGGGCAGGCGCGCCAGGCGGAGCTGATTGTATCCTGTCACGATTTTGAGCATCGGCCGAAGGATCTGGCCGGCCTGCTGGCCCGGCTGGAGGAGAGCCCCGGCCAGATCAATAAGATCGCCTTTGCCGCCGCCGGCCCCGAAGATGCCTGGGCGGCGTTTGACGTGCTGCGTGGCAGCCGCAAGCCCGCGTTGGCCTTGGCCATGGGCGAAGCGGGCCTGGCCAGCCGGCTGCTGGCCCGCAAGTTCGGCGCTTTCGGCACGTTCGCCGCACTGTCGGGCCAGGCGGCCAGCGCCCCCGGCCAGCCCACGATTGCGGAGCTGCGCGGGTTGTACCGCTGGGACTCCATCTCCCTCGCCACCGCCGTGTACGGCGTGATCGGCTGCCCCGTGGGCCACTCCATGAGCCCGGCGGTGCACAATGCGGCCTTCGGGGCCGACGGGCTCGATGCCGTGTATGTGCCGCTTCGGGTCCAGAGCGGCGCCGAGGCCTTCACTCGCTGCCTCGACGGCATCGTGGAGCGGCCCTGGATGGAGGTGCGCGGCCTGTCGGTGACGATCCCGCACAAGGAGAACGCGTTGGCGCGCGTCGGGGCGGCCAATGTGGACGAGCTGTCGCGGGCCATCGGCGCGATCAACACGATCGTCATCACCGGCGATGGCGCCGGCCCGCTCGCCGGCTGGAACACGGATTACGCCGCCGCCATGGATGCCCTGGCGGCATCCTTGGGCGGCCGGCGGGAATCGCTGCGCGGCCGCCGCGTTGCCGTGCTGGGCGCCGGCGGGGCCGCACGGGCCATCGTCGCCGCCCTGGCGCACTACGGCGCCGACACCACGCTCTATAACCGCACGCAATCTCGCGCCGAGCAACTGGCCCGCGAGTTCGACCGCGGCGCTGCGGGGGCCGTGCGGGCAGGCGACCTGGCGGAGCTTGGCTCGCTGCAGGCGGAGATCCTCATCAACTGCACGCCGGTGGGCATGCATCCGCATGTGGACGCCAGCCCGCTGCCCGCGGATGCGGCGCTGGCGCGCGGTACGGTCGTCTTTGACACGATCTACAATCCCATCCGCACGCAACTGCTCCGCCAGGCCGATGCGGCCGGCTGCCGGACCATCACCGGCGTCGACATGTTCGTCAATCAGGCCGCCGCACAGTATGAACTCTGGATACACCGGCCCGCCCCGCGGGACATCATGCGCCAGGCCATGCTTGATCGGCTGGGAACCTCCTGAGGATAGGCGCGGTCGTTGGCGGCGAAGTGCAGGAATAAATCATCCGTGCCGCCATTGCCTTGACGAAAGCCTTCCCCTGCGTATCCGACTGCCCGAGAGAGGATTCGAACCTCCACAGCCCAATGGGCTACCAGCCCCTCAAGCTGGCGCGTCTGCCAGTTCCGCCACTCGGGCAAGCTGCTTTTTCGAGCTTACGCCGGCGGATGGGGCCTGTCAAGCGCCGGGGGATTTGTCGCTGGGCGGCGCCACGCGGCTAGACCAAATGCGGACACAAAGAGCACGAAGATCACGAAGAACACGAAGAGGAAAAGAGAACGAAGAAAGAAAGGCGGAAGGCAGAACGGGCTGGGAGTTGGAGCAAGTCTTGCTCTTTCTTCCTGCATCTCCTTCGCTTTTCTTTGTGCCCTTTGTGGTCTTTGTGGTCTTCGTGTTGCTCTTGGACTTTTGGAGAATCTTCTTTAGAGACCTGGCCGATTGGTACAATGCCGCCCAGTGTACCCGCCAACAAACGAGTTTGGCCCCGCCGCGCCGGATGCAGTGTGGGACGAGTACCAATGGGAGGCGTTTCTTCGCCGCCAGGATGCCTGCGCCGCCGAATACATGGCGCTGGTGGACTACTACGGCGAGGATCCCGACGCCCACAACCTCATTTACCGGGCCATGGGCTGGCATCATCTGCTGACGCGGTGCAAGGCCGCCCCCGACCCGCAGGCGTGCCGGCGGTGCGTCCGCAAGCAGCGCGAGACGTGCAGTTTTCACGCCTTCCGCCGCGCCCACACGGCCGTGCGGCCGCGAAAGCGGGTTTATGACGGCAACGATCCGGCGGACCTGCACGACCCGGCGATCGAGCAGGCGCTGGCTGAGGTGCAGTGGAAGCTGCGTTACGCCGAGCACCCCGTGCGAGCGCGGGCCGTGGCCCTGGCCAACCGGCTGTGCGATCTGGGCCAGATGCACGAGCAGATTACCGAGCCCGGCGCTGAGCCCTTCAGCCGGCTGCTGCACTACGCCGGCCGCTGTGCGGGCAAGATCAACGCGGCCCTGGGCGGCTACCTGCCGCCGCGCGAGCGCGGCGTCGTCATCGCCCATCTCAAGATCGCCTTTGGCGCCGCTTCCTCGGCCCTGGGCTGGCTGGAGGTGTGCGCCAGCGCCGGCCGCCTGCCCGCGGATGCTGCCCAGGCGCTGGTCCAGATGCTGCTGGATATCCGCGATGACCTGGTGGTCCTGATCGTCGAGCTGAGGTACAAGTTGATGGAAGTGAAGCATCAGCTTGGCGGCGAGCGATGCGATTAGAACTGCCTCCCGCTGGAAACATAGCGGGAAATTCCAAATTCCAAATCCCAAATTCCAAACAACGGTTCGACCGCCCTGAGCGGCTCACCGCCGAAGGGGCTCCAAATTCCAAATCCCAACTTCCTAAGTCTGCGCAGAGTAATTGTCCCTTAATACAGGCGCCGGCTCTTCGTTTGGAATTTGGTGCTTGGGATTTGTTTGGGATTTGGGATTTGGAATTTGGGATTTCTTCCTGCCGGATTGAAGTACCTGCGAATTCCCGCGGATCCTTATAATAAAGCTCATGGTCAGAATCGGATTATTCCCGGGCGCGTTCGATCCGGCGACCAACGGCCACCTGGACATCATCACACGCGGGGCGCTGCTGTTTGACGAACTGGTCGTGGCCGTGGGCCAGAATCCTGAGAAGGAAAGCCTCTTCACGGCGGCCCAGCGCGTGGAGATGCTGCGCGAGCTGGTGCGGGACATGCCGCACGTGCGAGTCGAATCGTACACGGGGCTGACGGTCGAGTTCGCCCGCCGGCTTGGCGCCACGGCGATCTTGCGCGGCATCCGCAACGCCAGCGATCTGCAATTCGAGCTGGAGTTGGCGGCGACGAACCGCGATGTGGCCGGCATCGAGACGGTCTTCATCCTGCCCAGCGCCCGCTACGCCTTCACGTCTTCCAGGCTCATTCGCCAGGTGGCCGCCATGGGGGGCGATGTCTCCTCGCTTGTACCACCGGCCGTGGCCGAGCGGCTGCGGGCCAAAGTGCGGCCTCAAGATACGCAAGAGAACACAAAGACCACGAAGATCACGAAGAACACGAAGAAGAAATAGGAGCTTCTCGGCCTTCTTCTCTCTTTGTGCCCTTTGGGATCTTCGTGGCCTTCGTGTTCTCTTTCGCCCAAGAGGCAAGACCCTCAGCGCAAAAAATCGGCGTCAGGGGAGGGGAGCCTGACGCCGCTAAAAACTCGGCCAAGGGAGGGATCTCGGCCGAGGAGCCTCTCAAATTTTAGCATACCTGCGGCTAGCACACGCAAAATACTGCCGTTGGTAGAATTCGGCATCTGTTGCAATAATACTTTACCCCAACTGGCGACTTTTGTCAACGCAAGTAATTGTCAGGATTTTAGTTGTTAAGGTCGTGTGACAAAAACATTTTTATAAATCATTCACATTCAATATTTTACAAAAAGAGAGTATTGCGCAACTCACAAATTTCCTGCTTATCCGCCCGCAAGACTACTACAGGCGGTACAGTCCATGGCGGGCAATATACTCATCCACGCGATCAGGAACCAGGTAGCGGATGCTCCGCCTTTCCCGCACGCGGGCACGGATTTGGGTGGCGGAAATGTCCAGCAACGGGGTGGGCAAGATGTCCGCCCGCAGACGCAGCAGTTGCTGCGGCGTAAAGGCATTGGCCATCAAGGCCAGCCGGTCATCGAGATCGGCCGGCACCGGCGGCCGCACGGCGGTGACGACGCGCGCCAGCTCCACCACTTCGGACGCCTGCCGCCACGTGCCCAGCTCGACCAGCGAATCCAGGCCAATCACCCAGACCAGTTCCACATCCGGCCCGTGCAGCCGGCGCAGCGATTTGAGCGTGTCGACCGTGTAGCTGGGTCCGGGCCGCTCCAACTCCGTGCGGTTCACCTCGAACAGCTCATCGCCCTGAACCGCCAGGTGCAGCATCTCCAGCCGGTCATCGGCCCGCACGCCGGGGCAGGCCTTGTGCGGCGGGATGGCCGATGGAATCAGCGATACGCGCTTGGCGCCCAGTTGCTCGGCCACCGCGCGCGCGATGATCAGGTGCCCCACGTGCACCGGGTTAAACGTTCCACCGAAACAGATCAGGGGCTGACGCATGGCCGCTATCTTAACGGGAGCGATGTGAAAAGGGGAAGGCTGGAGGCTGGAGGCACTGCCGCAAAGAGGCTTTAGACTGTACACTGTAGGCTGTAGGTACTGCCGGCAAAGATTCCTATGATTCTCCGGCCTTTCCTACAGCCTACAGCCTAAAGCCTACGGTCTCAGGAGATTTGAAGATGCAAATCGTTCGCGTGCAGGATGCGGAAGGGCGGATTCTCTACGGCCGCCGGCAGGGCGAGCAGGTGCTGCGAATCGAAGGCAGCCTGTGGGATGAGGAAGGCTTTATCGTTACCGATGAGCCCGTGGAGGTGGCCGAGCTGCTGGCCCCCATCACGCCGCCCAATATTTTCGCCATCGGCAAGAATTACCGGGGCCACGCGCAGGAGATGGGCTCGCCGCCCCCCGCCGACCCGATCATCTTCCTCAAGGCCACCACCAGCCTGCTGGACCCGGGCCAGCCAATTGTGCTGCCGGCCTGCTCGCAGGAAATTGACTACGAGGGCGAACTGGCGGTGGTGATCGGCCGCGAGACCCGCGATGTGAGCGTGGAGCACGCCATGAAATGCGTGTTCGGCTACACGTGCGCCAACGATGTGACCGCCCGCGACTGGCAGAAACGTCAGGGTCAGTGGGTGCGCGCCAAGAGCTTCGATACGTTCTGCCCGATGGGCCCGTGGATCGAGACGGAGCTGGCCAACCCGCAGGCGGTCACGCTGACCACCCGCGTCAACGGCCAGATCGTGCAGCAGACCAGCACGGCCGACATGCTCTTCCCCATCGCCCACTTGATCAGCTTCCTCTCGCAGGACCTGACGCTCCTGGCCGGCACGGTCATCCTGACCGGCACGCCCGAGGGTGTGGGCATGAGCCGCACGCCGCCCTTGTGGCTCAAGGCGGGCGATCAGGTCAGCGTTTCCGTGGATGGGATTGGGGAGTTGACCAGCCCGGTTTCGGACTGAAAGGCCGTAGCGGCCAAGGCTTTATTCGCGCTCGAAGGCTCCCCTCAGCGGCAACCCCCGCGGCTCCACACCACTCGCTGCGCCCCTTGATAACCTGTGATAACCCAAGTAATTTCAGGGAAAATACAGTTTTTCCACTGGTCTTTTTTGCCCGGGCGCGATATTATTGACTCTCGAAGTCTGTTTGGGTTTGCCCACCTTGTGACCCGCGGAGTGATTTTGAGTTAAGGAGGTCTTTCATGCGATCCGTTCAGTCGAAGTTCATTCCCGTTGCACTTTTGCTATGCCTTAGTGTATGCGCACAGGCGACAACCTGGTATGTAGCGCCAACCGCCGTCGTGGGCGCCCACCAGGGCGATGGGTCCCTCGCCAATCCCTGGGACCTGGAGACTGCCTTCCTCCAGCCGGCCAGCGTGCTGCCGGGCGACACAATCTATCTTCGCGGCGGCACGTACGTAAACACCTGGCATACAAACGCGCGCGGCGATGACTGCATCTTCATGAGCTACCTCACCGGCACGGCCGCCGCGCCCATCAAGGTCATGTCCTACCCGGGCGAGTGGGCCAGGATCGATGGCGGGTACATCGGATCGCGCGTCTGCATGGATACTTTTGACATCCACGGCGCGTACACCTGGTACCAGAACATCGAGATACTGGACTCCAACCCCACGCGTAATGACTCCAGCACCGACACCTGGACCATCAGCAGCGGCAAGAATGCGGGCATCAATATTGCCGCGGGCTTTCCCACCGCCAACAACCCGGGCGTCAAGGTGATTAACTGCGTCATTCACGACACGTCGCAAGGCATCGATTTGTGGCGCGGCGGAGCGGGTGACGAGCTGCACGGCAACCTTATCTACTACAACGGCTGGGAAGGCGCTGACCGCGCCCACGGCCATGGCATCTACACCCAGAACGACAGCAACATCCAGGACCTGATCACCGACAACTTCGTCTTCGACCAGTTCGAATACGGCATCCACGCCTACGCCGGCGGCGGCAATATCATCCGCAACTACGACGTGCTGCGGAATATCTCCTTCAACAACGGCTCCATTCGCGGCGCCGGCCAGAACACCAACGACATCATCATCGCCGGCGGCACGCCCAACTATAAGGGCAATATCAACGTCCAGGAGAACTGCTGCTATACGCCCAACGGCACGTACGGCGGCGGCGTGACCATCGGTGCCAGTTGGGATGGTGACACCGCCTCGCCCTGGGGCGGTTACAATCTGAACTTGACCCTCAAGAACAACCACTTTATCGGCGGTTACGCTGCCGAAAACGTCTATTTCTGGAACACGATCCAGTGCTCCGGCAACGTCGTCCTGACCAACCCCACCAACGACTTGTTCACGGTTTTGCTGTGTTGGGGAGCAAACCAGAGCCCCTCAAACTACTCCTGGGACTACAACACCTACTACGCTCAAGCGCCCTATTTCAAAGGCTTTGTCAGCAGCGGGGGCACGGTGCAGACCTCGTTCTCCCAATGGCAGGGCACCACCGGACTGGACGCCCACAGCACCTGCTCCACGGCAGCCCCCACCGGCTCCTACGTCCAGATCCGCAAGAACCTGTACGATAGCGGCCGGGCCAATATCGCCATCTACAACTGGACCGGCCAGCCCAGCGTGAACGTGGACCTGTCCAGCCTGAGCATCGCCAACGGCAGCACGTACACGATTCGCGATGCGCAGAACTACTTCGCCGCCAGTCCTGTCACCGGCACGTATACTGGCGCGCTAGTCCCCATTTTCACGGCCCAGGCCAACGGCAGCCCGCTGCCCATTCAGCCGGCCATCGGCAATGTGACCATTCCGGCCAAGCACACGCCGGAGGCATTCGGCGCGTTCGTGATCACCTTCACCTCCGGCCCGCCCACCCACCAGGCCCCGGTGGTCAGCGCGGGCGCCGCCCAGACGATTCACCTGCCGGTCAACAGCGTGAGCCTGGCCGGCACGGTGAGCGATGACGGTATCGCCCCGGCCGGCGCGATCACGACCACCTGGAGCCAGGTCAGCGGCCCCGGCAGCGTGACATTCGCCAGCGTCAACGCCCTGAGCACAACGGCCACCTTTTCGGCCACAGGCACGTACGTGCTCCAATTGTCGGCCAACGACACCGCCCTGACCGGCACGGGCAACGTGCAGATTATCGTCGCCCCGGCGATACCCAATGCCGCCCCGGTGGTCAATGCCGGCCCCAATCAGACGATCTCCCTGCCGGCTACCAGCGCTTCGCTGGCCGGCACGGTCAGCGATGACGGCCTGCCCCTCGGTGCCGCGGTCACCTCCACCTGGAGCATGCTCTCCGGCCCCGGCGCCGTGACCTTCGCCAACGCCAATGCCCCAGCCACCACGGCCACGTTCTCGACCCTGGGCACGTACGTGCTCCAGTTGTCGGCCGGCGACACGGCCTTGAGCGCCGCGGCCACGATGCAGGTGGTCGTGCAGCCGCATTCCGCCCTGGTGATGGGGCTGCACCTGCCCTTCGATGAGGGCTCGGGCACGACGACGGCCGATACCTCCGGCAACAACCGCAATGGCACGCTGGCCGGCGGCGTGACGTGGATCAGCGGCAAGCTTGGCCAGGCGCTCCAGTTTGACGGCGCCACCGGCCAGGTCACCGCGCCGAACTTCACGCTGACGCCGCAGTTCACCGTGGCGTTCTGGTTCAAGGCCACCAATCCCCCCGACGGCTACCATTACATGTTCAGTTGGGGTCCGGTGAGCACCGTCAACAGCATCAACGTCTGGTTTTACGAGAACGGCGGGCCCGCCACCACCTGGCTCCGCACGGATATTCAGGATGCCACCGGTGCAGACCAGACCAACTTCTCTGACGTCAAGGATGCCAATTTGGTGGACGGCCAGTGGCACCTGTATTGCGCCACGGTCGCCAGCGGCGTGGGGCTGACGGTCTATGTGGACGGCAATTCCCGCATCACCGTTCCCGCCGTGGTCGTCAATTCGATCGTTCCCAACACGCAGGTCTTTATCGGCGGCCGGTCGGATAACAATGCGAACCGCCACTTCACCGGCGGCATAGACGATGTGCGGATCTATAGCCAGGCGCTAGCCGCCACCGACGTAACGGCCCTGTATACCGGCGGGCCGGCCAACGTGGCCCCCACGGCTGGCGCTAGCGCGGCGTACCCCAAAGTCATGATTCCCAACGGCCTGTCTCTGACAGGTACGATCAGCGATGATGGCCTGCCCAATCCGCCGGCCGCCTGCACGGCCGCCTGGAGCCTGGTCTCCGGCCCTGGCACGGTCACCTTCGGCAATGCGGCCTCGGCCAGCACGACGGCCACTTTCTCGACGGCCGGCACGTACGTGCTGCAGTTGACCGCCAGCGATTCGGTGCTGACGGCCACGAGCAACGTGACCGTGACCGCCCTGGCGCCGGGCGACTTCAACGGCGATGGCAGGGTTGACGGCGTGGACTTCCTGAACTGGCAGAGCCACTACCCCACGGCCAGCGGCGCCACCTGCGATCACGGCGACGCCAACGGCGATGGCAAGGTTGATGGTGTGGACTTCCTGGTCTGGCAGTCGCACTACCACGGGTAAACAGTAGATGCAGATTGCAATAAAGCTGGGGCGATGGTCCGCCGGGGCCGTCGCCCCAGTTCATTTGTGCTTAAGGCTGGCGTAGGTTTTGCACGCCCAACTGTCCGTAACGGACAGTCTGTAACACTTATTGTCTCGCGACTTCTCCTGGGAGGGATTCACTTCATGACGGTCATGAAGTCTGGCATGCATTCAGTTCGTGACGGGAACGAACTGAACAAGAGCAGTTCATGCTGAGCATGAACTGAATTCTGTAGTCGGCCTTCAAGATGGAAAAGAATCCTGCTGTAACCACAATATGTAGTAGGTTCGCCAGCGGCACCTACTACGCACGTTCGGAATGTCCAGAAGCAACTCCATAGATTATGGAGTCGCGCCCGCCGAGCCACTGAGGAATCTCCTCAGTCGACTGCGAAAGTTTCGCAGTCGCGCCCTTCACCGGCAGGTCAAGTCGGCGTCTTTCGTGCTTCACAGCCCCTCATTGTAGTACACGTACAACCCATCCTTGCCGGGGGCGACAATGTCCAGCCGGCCGCTGCCGGTCAGGTCGGCGACAGCGAAATGGATGCCCAGGCCCTTGCCCACGCGGGCGGGGCCGTAATCCACCACTTCCTTGGTGAATGACTCGCCGTTCCACTTGAAGTAGTAGATGCCGATGGGGTTGTACTCCCCCGGGTCGTTGCCGTTGTGGGCGCGGTAGCGCTGGCCGGTGACCAGCTCGCAGGCCCCATCGCCGTCGATGTCGACCCAGTGCATGTCGTGGTACTGGCTGGCCCACGGGTCGATGGGGTGGCGGATCCAGCTCCGCGTGCCATCGTCGTTGCGGCGCGGCTGGAGCCAGTCGAGGCCGAAGTTGTGGGCCGCGCCGACGATGAGCTCGTTGACGCCGTCGCCGTTCGCATCCACCACCAGAACAGGCACGCTGGCCATGCCCAGCTTGAACTCCGGGTGCCACGTCCATGGCTGGTCGTACGGCCGCTGGGGCGCTTCCAGCCAGCCATCGGCCAGCACGAAATCGCCTCGGCCCGAGCCGCTGATGTCGCCAAAGCCCAGGCCGTGGCCCTGTTTTTCGGCCCGAATCGTGTGCGCCGTGAACGCGCCGGCGCCCCTGCCACCCTGGGTAGCCAGCTTGTACACCACCAGCGGGTCGTTGGGGCAGTTGGGCACAAGCTCCAGCACGCCATCGCGGTCCACATCCCAAGCCCGCGTCGTCTCGATGTTGCCGCAGGCGCCGATGCGGTGCACCGGCCAGGGCTGATCGGCCTTGCCGGTGTTCTCGTGCCAGCGCAGCTCCTTGCCCCACCAGCCGCCGGAAACGACGTCCAGGCGGCCATCGCCGTTCACATCGAGCGCGATGGTGGAGAAATCGTCGAAGTACTCGCCGAAGGCGGCCATCTCCCCCACCGGATGGCGGCGGCGGAAATCCGGGCCTTCGTACCACCAGGCCCCCGAGACGATATCGAGCTGGCCATCGCCGTTCACATCGAACACGCCGGCGGACTCATACCGCTCATCCGCGATGAAAACCTTGCGAAACTTCAAGGCCATGGGTCCATCTCCTTAGAGCGGCCGACAGCACGTTTCTACGCGCGCGCCGCCTTGAACATGCGGATGTAATCGCGGGCAATCTCCAGGTCCGCCAGCGCCTCGACAGCGCCGCAGGTCGGGCCGGCCTGCCCGCGAACGAAGCGCAGGAAGTTGATCGCCTGGCGACGCATGGCATGCTCGGACGGCAGATCCGGGCTGATCGTCCGCGGCTCGGCGCCCTTGCCCGGGTCGCGCAGCACCTTCACCTTGCCCGCGCGGGTCAGGCTCACCGGGGCCGGCAGGTGCAGCTCGACGTACCCGCGGTCAAAGCCGACCAGGGCCGACTCGCGCCAGTCGCGCGTGGTGTGGTACGGGGCCATCTCGATGGCGCAGCCGACGCCGCTGTCGCTGATGCCCGTCAGCAGCACGCCGGAAGGGTCGGCGAACGTGACCCGATACGGCTCGCCCAGCAGGTGGCGGGTGAGGTTGATCTGGTGAATGTAGTAGTTTACCAGCGTGACGTAATCCTTGTACGCCTGCTCATCCATGTCCATAGGCGCGGGGTCAGAGGCCAGCTCGGGCATCTTCTCATCCGTGCGCACCAGCTCGTCGAACCCGCCCTGGATCCAATCGCCCGGGGGCATGGTGATGCGGACGTACCGCATCCTGCCCAGCTCGCCGGAGCTCTTGAGTTGTTCGATCTGCTCCTTGGCCCAGATCGTCGCCGGGTCGCTCCGCTTGTGGTAGCCGACCATCAGCTTGCCCTTTTTCCCCAGGGCCTTGACGATCTGCTGGGCCACCGGGACGGAGCCGGCCAGGGGTTTCTCAATGAAAATGGGCAACCCGGAGGCGATCAGCTCGGGCAGGATCTGCCCATGATGCGTGAAGAGCTGCGAGGCGACGATCGCGTCGAGCTTCTCCGACGCGAGCATCTGCCGGTGATCGCGATACGCCTTAGGCACGTTATAGCGCTGGGCGACGCGCTGGCCGAGCTGCTCGCGCAACTCCGCCAGGGCCACGACCCGGCAATCCTCCAGCGAGGCGTAGTTCCGCAGGTGGGCGCACTGGCCCATCAGGCCGGCGCCGACAAACCCGATTCGAAGCGGCTCGTGTGGCATAAGCACCTTTCCACTGGCGAAAAACAACGGGCAATTCACAATTAGGGACATTACTCGAACCGGCGCCTCGCATCGAAAAAATTGTCAATCGCTCGGGGTTAATTGTCAATCTTTCCCTGGGCGAATCGGCCCGCTGTCCGGGAGAATCTTGCTCCGCGCAGGGTGGTTAGCCATCATGACGGAATGGAAATCTGCCAGACCATTGATTCGTTCCGGGCCGTCCTGGCCGAGGCCCGCCGCACCGGCCGCACGATCGGCCTGGTCCCCACGATGGGCAACCTGCACGCCGGCCATGCCAGCCTCATCGACCGGGCGGCGGCGGATGGGCATTTCGTGGCCGTGACGATCTTCGTCAACCCCACGCAATTTGGGCCGGGGGAAGATTTCGCCCGCTACCCGCGCACGCCGACCGAGGACCTGGAACTTTGCCGCGGCCACGGTGCGGCGGCGGTCTTCATGCCCACGGTGGATGAGATGTACGGTGAAAAAGGGGTGACCACCGTGAGCGTGGCATCCCTGACCGGCGGCCTGTGCGGCCGCAGCCGGCCGGGCCATTTTGACGGCGTCTGCACCGTGGTGGCCAAGCTGTTCAATATCGCCGGGCCGGAGGCGGCGTATTTCGGGCAAAAGGACGCCCAGCAGTGCGCCGTCATCGCCCGCATGATCGCCGACCTGAACTTCCCCATCCGCATGGTCATCTGCCCCACGGTTCGCGAGGCCGACGGCCTGGCCCTGTCCTCGCGCAACCGCTATCTCTCCCCCGCCGAACGCCAGCAGGCCCCGCAGCTCTATGCGGCGCTGAAACTTGCGGCCTCGATGGTGCCCCAAGGCACGACGGATGCCAATCGGCTGGCCGCGGCCATCGCCGACCACCTGGCCCGCCTGGCCCCGCTGGGGAAAATTGAGTACGTGGAAATCGTCAACCCGCACAGCCTGTCGCCCGTACAACAGGTAGACCGGCCGGTGCTGGCGGCGCTGGCGGTGCGCTTCGACAGCGCCCGCCTGATCGACAACATGCGGGTGGAACCGGAACCCTCCGGCGGCTAGGATGGTGCTTTTCTCAGGGCACCCCTGACGGTGTCTCGACAATGAGGGCCAGCGCCGAATGCTACGAAAGATGTTGCGAGCGAAGATCCACCGGGCCACGGTGACCGATGCCAACCTGGAGTACGTCGGGTCGTTGACGATCGACCTGGACCTGATGGATGCCGCGGGCATCGCCCAATGGGAAGCCGTGCTGGTCAGCGACCTGACCAACGGCAGCCGGCACGAGACCTACGCCATTGCCGGGCCGCGCGGCAGCGGCGTCATCTGCGCCAATGGCGCGGCGGCCCATTTGGTCAAGCCGGGCGACAAGGTCATCGTGATGTGCTTCGGCCAGTTCAGCGAGCTGGAAGTGCCCAACCACCGGCCGCGGATCGTCCTGGTGGACGAGCAGAACCGCGTGGCCAAGCTGTTGCAAAGCTAGAGGACGCCAAGCCCCCACTCGAAGGACCCGATGCACCCGATACTGTTCGACCTGTCGCACTGGAAACCGCTGGGAGTTTCCCTGGAAAGCTTTGGCGCCCGCGCGCTGGTCTTCGCGCTGTCGGCGGCGATCGCGTATGCGGCGGGAATGCTGCTGGCAGCGCGGCGGTCGCGGCGGCGCGGCTGGCTGAGCGGGGCGACCGATCCGGCCTCGCTGGCGGCGATGGCCTGTCTGGCCGTGGCGGCCGTGGGGCTCTTGTGGGCCATCGGCAAGGGCCACACCTATGGGCTGATGCTGGCGCTGGGCCTGCTGGTCGCCTCAGCCGTCACCCTGCGCCTGGCCCGCCGCGACAACCTGCCGGCGCAGGCGGTTTCCACGCTGGCCATCATCGCCCTGGTGGCGGGCATTCTGGGGGCGCGCCTGGCGTATGTCGTCGAGCATTGGAGCGAGATGGCCGGCCCCCCCGAGGCGCCTCGGCCCATGAGCGAGGCGCTGCTGGATGCCGCGAGCATCGCCTCCGGCGGCCTGGTCTTTGACGGCGGGCTTATCCTGGCCGTGCTGGCGGTGCTGCTCTACCTGTGGCGGCGAAAGCTGCCCGTGCGGCGGTTCCTCGACCTGCTGGCCATCGCGGCGATGATCGGCCTGGCCTTCGGCCGCATCGGCTGCTTCTTTAACGGCTGCTGCTACGGCGGCAGTTGTGGCGAACATTGGCCGCTGGCCGTGCACTATCCCTATGCGGCAAGTCCCCTGGTGTACCCGCACGAGGGCAAGAGCCCGTACCCGGCGAGCACAACGATCTCGCTGGTGTATGACCAGCAGTATCAGCGAAATGAGGGTGTTCGGGTTCCCAACGAGCTGCTTCTGTCGCACGGCGAAGGCCGGCCGGCTCTCAAGCTGCCCGACAGACTGCACACGGAGGGCGAATTCACCGCCGCCCGGAATGCCTGGTCCCTCCCGGTCCATCCGGCCCAACTTTACGCCTGTGCCCTGGATTTCCTGCTGGCGGCGGCACTGTGGCGGCTGTGGAAGGGCGCAAAGGTCCCCGGCGCCGTCTTCGCCTGGCTGCTCGTGCTGTACCCGGTCATGCGGTTTGGCCTGGAGTTCATCCGGCACGATAACCCCGACCGAACGCTGACGCCCGCGCAGCTCAAGTGCATTGTGCTCTTTGTCGCCGGCGCGATTGTGTTTATGCTGATGCGGCGGCTACGCGGCCGCGAACTCAAGACTGGCGTCGCAAGACCGCCGAAATAGGTTGGTCCGGGAGATTGCAATGAAACGAGTGACTCTCACAACTGCGATCCTGCTGGCGTTGAGCCTGGTGGCCCTGGCGCAGCAGCCGGCCAAGGCTCCCGCCGGCCGGTCGCGCGCGGCGAACGTCGGGGCCGATGGCGAGCCGCTGCCGCCGCCGGCGACCGTGCCGGAGGAATGGAACCGCCCGTTGCGCGGCGGCCTTGGCGCCACCAGTGCACCGGCGACCTCGGGACCGACACGGCCGGCGGTGGCCGCCAGCCTGCTTCAATTGGCGCGCCAGGGCGACAAGTCGGCCAATCCGCGTCTGTTCGTTCGGCGTGCGGAGGCCTTGGCCCAACTGGCGCTGCGCGAAGACCCCTCGCTGGCGGATGCCTGGCAGCTTATTGCCGAGGCGCAGGAATCGTCCAGCGACCTGGCCGCCGCCGCCCAGGCGCAGGCGCAATATCTGGCTATGCTGGGAAGAACCGATTATGACGGCACGCTGCGCTGGGTGCGGTACGCCATGGGCACCGTGCCCCTGGCCGGGCAGCGCATCACGCTGCTGCACGAGCTGGTGGTCGATACCAAGCGGCCGGCGTGGGAGCGGTCAGCCGCCTGGGCAAATATGGGTGTCATCCTGGAAAACGATGGCAAGTCGGGCGAGGCCCTGGAAGACTATCGCGAGGCCCTCAAGCTCGATGGCACGCAGCGGGCGGGCCTGGAGGGCGTGGCGCGCCTGTCCGACTCGTACGGTCCGGCCGAGCAGGCCGCCGGCGCGGTGGCGATGCTCCAGGGAAACCCGCTGGCGGTGAATGTGGCCTGGGAACTGGGCCAGCTCTGCCGCCAACAGGGGCTGTACGACCGTGCGGTCAGCCTGTACGACTACGCCTTCAGCGTGGCCCGCCAGACCGAGCACTACCCCAGCGCGGAATTCCGCCGCGACCTGCTCGACGCCCTGCTGGATGCCGGGCTGACCGACCGGGCGATCAAGGAGTTCGCCTCCGAAATCGACACCACACCCCCCGACATGGGCATCCTGGCCCTGCTGGCCGAAACGTACCAGAAGGCGGGCAAGAGCGAAGAGCAGAAGAAAACCGTGGCGGTGATGACCGATGAGTACGGCCAGCACCAGGTCGTGGTCCGGGTGCCCGGGCCGCAGGCCGCGGAGCTGGCGTGGTTCAATGCTTTCTATCGCGATAGCCAGTTGACCGCGATGAACTGGGCCGACGTGGCCATGGAGAAGGCGCCGGACAACGCCCTGGCCCGCCGCGTCTGGGCCCACCTGTACTTCCGGTCCACCGATGCGGTGAAGGCCAAGGAAGCCAAGCGCATGATGGAAGAATTGGCCCCCTCCGATGCCTACGCCCTGGGCGACACGATTGATGAGCAGGTCCGCCAGGGCCACGTGGATCAGGCCAACGCTTCCGTCGAGAAAGCCCTGCTGCTGCCGCGCACGGGCACCAGTTGGCGCTACCTCAGCGCCATTGCCGCTCGACACGGCCTGCCGCTGAACCCGCGAACGAAATTTACGGATGCGGTCGCAGCACGAGTCGAGCCGTTTTTCAAGCAGGGTGCGGCCTCCCTGGGTTTGGAGCCCGCCGCGCATCTGGCCGTGACGCTCGACTCGGCCGGCGCTGTCTCGCTGCCGCACGCGGCGGCGACGCCCGCCTCGGGGCCGCTGGCAGCATCGCAGCCGGCCACACGTGAGGTGCGAACCGTGAGCATCGAGCCGGGCAGGCCGCTGATGATTACGGCCGTGCTTTCCAACGTGGGCGCCACGCCGGTGCCCCTGGGCGAGTGGGGCCTGATTTCCCCGCGCGCGGTCATCACGGTACACGTGGAGGCCGACGATGGACGCATCAAGGCCGAGGCACGCGTGCCGGTGGTCTGGGCGGCCCCGCAGCTGCTGGAGGCGGGCAAGAGCCTTCGCCAGCAGGTGAGCCTCGAGGTGCCCGAAATTGCCGCCGTGCTGGCCAACCGGCCGCTGGATGAAGTGACGTTGACCGTCGGCGCCATTATCGACCCGGTGGAGCGGCGCGGGCTCTTGGCGCCGGCGATCAAGTCGCTCCAGGTGCAGCCCCTGGCCGTACACCGCAAGGCGCTGCTGGAGAATTTCGCCCCCGAGGCGTATGAGCGGACGCTTTCGAATCTGGATAAGGCGGTGCGGGGCGGCGATGAGGCCGCCGCCGGCCAGGCCGCGACGATCATCACGCAATTGGCGACGTTGATCCAAACGCCCGAGGCGGACCGGCCGCTCAGTTCCAGCCGCTCCATGACGGACCTTCGCGACGCGCGTGTCATGGAGCTGCTTCGCTATTGCCTCCAGGAGGCCGCGGCGGCAGTCCGCATCAAGACGCTGGAGCACCTGGGCCACATGGCTCTCTCCGACAGGATCTGCAAGATGATGGCCCCCTGCCTGGCGCACGCCGATCCGGCCGTCCGCGCCTGGGCCATCGACCTGCTGTGTCGCGAAGACGCTACCCGCTTTCGCGACATCCTGGCGGCCTTCGCCCAGCACGATGCCGACCCGCTGGTCCGTCAGCTTGCCCAGTGCGGAAAATGAGCCGCGAGGCCTGAAAAGTGATGCTGGAGGCCCTGAACTGGGCGGAGAATAGCTCTTGGGGCAAGCAGCTTTCTTTTGTATTTTTACTTGGAAAAGGTGGAGCGAGAAATGTCCGACCCCGCGGCGCAATTGAAGGCCCTGAAAAAGACCAAAGACTTCTTCATCGGCATCGATTCGGATGGTTGCGCGTTCGACAGCATGGAGATAAAGCACAAGGAGTGCTTCATCCCCAACATCATCAATTCCTGGGATCTCCAGGCGGTTTCGCGCTTCGTGCGGCAGGCGGCCGAGTTTGTGAATCTCTACAGCCAGTGGCGCGGCTGCAACCGGTTCCCCGCGTTGGTGATGGTGTTCGATCTGCTGGCCGACTGGCCCGAGGCCATCGAGCGCGGCTACAAGCCGCCGGCAATCGATGCGCTGCGCCAGTGGATGAAAGAAGAGACCAAGCTGGGCAACCCCACGCTGACGGCCAAGGTGAACCAGACGCACGACCCCGTGCTCACCAAGACGCTGGAGTGGTCCAAGGCGGTCAACAAGTCCATCGACAACCTGGTGCACGGCGTGCCGCCCTTCCCCCACGTGCGGCCGTGCCTGGAGAAATTCCAGCAGGTGGCCGATGTGGTGGTCGTCTCGGCCACGCCGGGCGATGCGCTAGAGCGCGAGTGGGCCGAGCATGACATCGCCAGGTACGTCGCCCTCATCTGCGGCCAGGAGATGGGCTCCAAGGATGAGCACCTCAAGTTCGGCGCCGGCGGCAAGTACCCGGCCAATCACGTGCTGATGATCGGCGATGCCCCCGGCGACATGAAGAGCGCCAAGAACAACAAGGCCCTGTTCTACCCGATCAATCCCGGCGATGAGGACAAGTCCTGGAAGTACCTGTATGACGTGGCGCTCGACAAGTTCCTCAAGGGCCAGTACGCCGGCGATTTTGAGAAGGGACTGATTGACAAGTTCATGTCGTACCTGCCTTCCGTGCCGCCCTGGAAGAAAAAATAGTCTAATGGGGTGGCACAGGCTTTTAGCCTGTGACTCTTGGCAAAAAGGACACAGGCTGAAAGCCTGTGCCACCAAAACAGAACATGAGCATCGAACGCGAAAACATGCCGGACCTGCTGGCCTTCAGCGCCCCGCGCAGCCGCGCTATGACCGACGACGAAGTGCGGGCGGTCCTCAAGGAGGCCCTGGCCAAGGTGGATCTTGCCGGCCGCCGGGTGCTGGTGCTCCTGCCGGACTCCACGCGCACCGCCCCCGTGGCGCTGCAGTTCAAGCTGCTCAACGAGTTGCTGGCGAAGGCCGCCGCCGTGGATTACCTGGTCGCCCTGGGCACGCACATGCCCATGAATGATGCGGCCCTGGGTAAGCTGCTGGGCGCCCCCGTCGCCGACGGCCGCTGCGGCCAGCATCGCGTGTTCAACCACCAGTGGAACAAGCCCGAGACGTTCGTGCAGCTTGGCGCCGTCTCAGCCGCCCAAGTGGCGAAATTCTCCAGTGGCATGCTCTCGCTCGATGTGCCCGTGCGGGTCAATCGCCTGGTGATGGAGTACGACCAGATCATCGTCTGCGGGCCGGTCTTCCCGCACGAGGTGGTGGGCTTTTCCGGCGGCAACAAGTACTTCTTCCCCGGCATCGCCGGCGCCGAGATGATCAACGTGACGCACTGGATGGGCGCGCTCTTGACCAGCATGGCCACCATCGGCGCCGCCGACACGCCCATGCGGCGGATGATCGATCACGCCGCCGGCCTGATCCCCACGCCCAAGCTCGACATCGCCTCGGTCATGCACGGCCGCGACCTGGTGGGCCTGTTTGCCGGCACCATGACCGGCGCGTGGAAGGCGGCGGTGGAGCTCTCGGCGGCCCTGGATATCATCTACGTGCCCACGCCGTTTACGCGCGTCCTGGCCGTCATGCCCGAGCTGTACGACGACCTGTGGACCGGCGCCAAGGGCATGTACAAGACCGAGCCGGCCGTGGCCGACGGCGGCGAGGTGGTCATCTATGCCCCGCATATCACCGAGGTGAGCTACGCCCACGGGCACATCCTCGATGAGATCGGCTACCACGTCCGCGATTACTTCCTGGCCCAGTGGGAGGCCTTCAAGAAATATCCCTGGGGCGTGCTGGCCCACTCCACGCACGTCCGCGGCGGCGGCACGTTTGTGGGCGGCGTGGAAAAGCCCCGCATCAACGTCACGCTGGCCACCTCCATCCCCGCCGAGCGCTGCCGCAAGATCGGCCTGGGCTATCTCGACCCCGCCGCGGTCAAACCCGAGCAGTGGAAGGGCCGCGAGAAAGAAGGCATCCTGTACGTGCCCCGGGCCGGGGAGATGCTGTACCGCATCAAGGCAGGCTGATCTGGAGTTGTAAGCCGTCTTGGCAAAAGCGTTGAAGTAAACAGGCTTCATCCATCTGGCCGCCCTTCGCGATAGTCAGTCCCATACCATCGTTGTGCAATAATCCCGGCCGGTGGACGTTTTCACTCATTGGTGGCTGAGCGGAGGATATTCCCCGCGCCGGATGTAAGTTTCTTTGAGACCAGGTGTGACATGGGACTGGATGTACGCATGATTCCCTCGCCCCAGGCGGTGGAGCTTTATATGACGGCCTGGGCGGCGCCGTCCGGCTCCGTGATTCAGCAGGGGCGACAGGTTTTTGGCGAGATCCACGGCCTGCTGCGCCAGAAAAACGCGTGGATCTGCCAGGAGCGGGTTTTCGCCGCCGGCGCGGATGTTCCGGCCCTGCGCAGGATTCGCCAGCAGGAGTACGGCCCGTTCAACGATGGCGTCGAGCCCACGTTCCTGGCCCCAAAGGATGGCACCAGCGATGCCCTCGCGGTGCAGGTGCATGCTGTCGCGGCTCACAAGCCAAGCATCATCTCTACCGACAGCGCGCAAGCCCGAATTCTTCGCCTTGACGGTTGTTGCTGGGTGATGGCCAGCGGCCTGCGTGCCGGCGAAGCTGGAGATGGACCCGCCCAGACCCGTGCCGTTTTCCAAAAGGCCAGGCGGCTGCTGGTTGAGGCCGGCGGCGATCTTCGCGACCTGGCCCGAACCTGGATCTTCATGGACGATATTCTTTCCTGGTACGGCCAGTTCAACCAGAGCCGCAGCGGTTTCTTCAAAGAGCACGGGCTGCTGGCCCCCGGCGCGGCGGCACAATTTCCGGCCTCCACCGGCATTGGCATCAGTCCGGCCGATGGGTCGAAATGCGCGATGGATCTGCTGGCCGTCATCGGCCCGGAGGGATCGGTCGCACGCCACGAGGCGGCCGGCAGGCAGCGATCCGCCAATGAGTACGGCTCGGCTTTTGCCCGCGCGGCCGTGGCCCAAACGCCGGCGGGCAAGACTATCTTCATTTCAGGGACGGCGGCCATTGATGCCGCCGGCATCACCTGCTTCCCCAACAACATCGCCGGGCAGATACAGATGACGCTTGAGAACGTCACTGCCGTGCTGCGGCAACTGAAGGCGGAACCCGCGGATGTGGTCCAAGCCGTGGCCTACTGTGCCAATTCGGAAGTGCGGCAGGAATTCCGCGACCGATGGGCGGCGAAGATGCCTTGGCCCTGGCTGATCGTAATGGGCGATGTCTGTCGGCACGATTTGCTTTTCGAAGTCGAGGCCACCGCGTGCGCCGGGATGAGAGCGATTTCGCCGGTCGCTCAATCTCTCGCAACACAAGAGCCGCACATGCGTTAGACTATTGTGGCCACCTGGGCCGGAATTCGCGTTGGCGAAAGTGGGCATGCGTAGAATCGTCATAATCTCGTTTCTTCTTGTTGGGGCCTTTTTCACCAGCGCCTCGACGGCTGAAGGGCCTTCATCCGCGGACCGGAACGGCCGCACGGCCGGCGAAAGTCAGACCGATCGACTCGTCAACGCCCGCCTCGCGCGGCTGGGCATCCCCCCGGCCGACCTCTGCTCGGATGCCGTGTTCCTCCGCCGGGCCTATCTCGACGTGATCGGCACCCTGCCCACCGAGCCGGAGGCCCGCGAGTTTCTACAAAATGAAGACCCCGGCAAGCGCACCGCGCTCGTCGACCAGCTTCTGGCGCGGGATGAATTCGCCCTCTATTGGGCGATGAAATGGAGCGACCTGCTGCGGGTGAAGGCGGAATTTCCCATCAACCTGTGGCCCAACGCCGCCCAGGCCTACCATCGATGGATCCTGACCTCGCTGCGGGAAAACAAGCCCTACGACCAGTTCGTGCGGGAGTTGCTCACCGCCAGCGGCAGCAACTTTCGAGCGCCCGCGGTGAACTTCTACCGCGCGGTCCAGGGCCGACAGCCGCAAAGTATCGCCCGGGCCGTGGCCCTGACATTCATGGGCTGCCGGGCCGAGAAGTGGCCGAAGGATCGCTTGGAGAACATGGCCATCTTCTTTTCGCAGGTGGGCTACAAATCCACCGCCGAATGGAAGGAAGAGATCGTCTTTTTTGATGCCGGCAAGAGCTTAGCGGCCGCGACGCAGCCAGCCTCGCTATCCGCGACGTTTCCCGATAGCACGACCGTGCGCCTGACCGGCGACCGCGACGGCCGCGAGGTCTTCGCCGACTGGCTGGTGAACCCGAAAAACCCCTGGTTCACCGCCGCCATCGTCAACCGCACATGGTACTGGCTGATGGGCTGCGGCCTCGTGCAGGAGCCCGATGATTTCCGCCCTGACAATCCGCCCGGCGACCCGGAATTGCTGGCCTACCTCCAGAAGGAACTGGTGGCCTCGCATTACGACCTCAAGCACATCTATCGCCTGATCCTGATCTCCGAAGCCTATCAACGGTCGTGCGTGCCGAAGTCCGCCGATGCCAACGCCGCCGCCAATTTCGCCTGCTATCCGCTGCGGCAACTGGAGGCGGAGGTGCTCATCGACGCCGTGTGCCAGATCACCGGCTCGACGGAGAAGTATTCCAGCGCCATCCCGGAGCCGTACACGTTCATCCCCCAGGATGTCCGCTCCATCGCTTTGCCCGATGGCAGCATCACCAGCTCGTTCCTGGAGATGTTCGGCCGCTCCCCCCGCGATACGGGGCTGGAATCGGAGCGGAACAACCGCCCCACCGCCGCACAGCGGCTGCACCTGCTGAACTCCAGCCACGTGCTCAGCAAAATCGAGCAAAGCCGCAAGCTCCAGGCCCTGATTCAATCGCGGGCCAACCCGCGGGAGCTGGCGACCTCCCTGTACCTGATGATACTGTCCCGTTTTCCGACGGAGGAGGAACTCCAGGTCGTCCTGGCCTACTCCCCCTCCGGCGTGCCCAAGCGGCGCGGAACCGCCATGGACCTGACGTGGGCTTTGATCAACAGCGCCGAGTTCCTGTACCGGCATTAGTCCGCGCGACATCGCAAGAAACCAGGTGCCCGTATGAGCATCGACGACTTGTTGGAGCAGCTTGGGGCCATCGGCACAAGCCCCGTTTCGCGCCGCGCGCTGCTGCGCGGGGGCCTGCTCGGCGCGGCCGCATTCGTCCTGGCCGGCGGGCAGCGTCGCGCATCAGCGGCAACGCCAGCGACGGCGAGCTCGCCCGCAACCGCCAGCGCGCCGGCGGGCAAGAAGACCGCTACCTCCATCATCCAGATCTGGATGTGGGGCGGACCCTCGCAACTGGACACATTCGATCCCAAGCCCGACGCCGGCTACGACTATTGCGGCCCGCTCAACAGCCCCATCGCCACCAACGTGGATGGAATACGAATCGGCGAACTTCTCCCCCTGCTGGCCAAGCAGGCCGACAAGTACTCCATCATTCGCTCCATGACGCACGGCATTAACGCCCACGAAACCGCGGCCTACATGGTGCAGACCGGCCGCGCGCCCGGCGAGCGATTGGTCTATCCCGGCGTCGGAGCGGTGGTCTCGCTGTTCAAGGGCTACGATGCCGGCTATCGCAGCCTGATTCCGCCCTACGTCGTGCTGACCGAGCTTCAGGGCCGCTTCTCCGAGGCCGGATTTCTGGGCGCGAAGTACACGCCCTTCGCCACCGGCGGCGACCCGGCGCAGGCGCGCTTCAGCGTCGAAGGCATCATCGCCCCGAACCTCTCCGACCAGCGCCAGCAGGACCGCCGCGAGCTGCTGAATAAGCTCGATGGGTTCGCCCAGCAGATGAAGGATGATCCGCAGATGAAGGGCCTCGCCGCCGCCGAGCACCAGGCCTATGAGATGATCCTCGGCGATGCCGGCAAGGTGTTCGACCTCTCGCAGGAGCCCGATGACGTGCGCGACCGGTATGGCCGCAACACCTTCGGCCAATCCTGCCTGGTCGCCCGGCGGCTGGTGGAGCGGCAAGTCCCTTACATCACCATCAACTCCAAGGGTTGGGACACGCACAAGCAGCACTTCCAGACCATGAGGCGCAAGCTGCCCGAGATGGATAAAGGCTTGGCCACGCTGCTGCAGGACCTGTCGGACCGCGGCCTCCTGGACACCACCATCGTGTGGTGGAGCGGGGAGTTCGGCCGCACGCCCAGGGTTCAGTGGGAGCCGCCCTGGAACGGCGGCCGCGGCCATTGGGGCGATGCGTTCTGCGCGGTGCTGGCGGGCGGCGGTTTTCGCGGCGGTGCGGTCGTCGGAGCGACCGATGCCAAGGGCGAACAGGTGAAAGAGCGGCCGGTCTACCCATGCGACCTCATCGCCAGCCTGTACGAACGGATGGGCATCGATCCGGCCGCCACATTGCCAAATCCCGAAGGCCTGCCCATTCGACTGTCGCCCACCGCCGCCGAGGGAGTCAAGACCAACGGCCGATTGAAGGAGCTGCTGTAAGCCGTGAATCACGCGAAAACTCCATTTCGTTGGCTTTTTTGGCGTAAGCTGCGGCCGCTCGTTTGTGCCGTGGCCATGCTTGCCTCCCTGCCGCAGGCGTGGGCGCAGGGGCAGGGCAATCCGCCGCGAATCGGCTACATCTACCCCGCCGGCGGCCGGCAGGGCGCCACGTTCGATGTGACGGTGGGCGGCGAATTCCTGGAGGGCGTCAAGGGCGTGTATCTCAGCGGTGTGGGCGTCCAAGCCACTGTGCGGCAGTACGTTAAGCCCATCCCCCAGCAGCAGTTCAACACACTCCGCGACCGGCTCAAAGAGTTGCAGGATGGCGAAAAAGACGCCAACGCCCTGGCTGAAATCTCCCAGATCAAGGAGAAGATGGCCACTTTTCTGCGAAAGCCGGCCACGCCCGCGCTTGCCGAAACAGTGCATCTTGAAGTCGTCATCGCGCCGGATGCCCCGGTGGGCCAGCGCGAGATGAGATTAATCACGCCCAACGGGGTCTCCAATCCGCGGATCTTCTGCATCGGCCAGTTGAACGAGTTCTCCGAAGCGGCCTCGGTGACCCAGGGCGACCCGAACAACCTGCCCCAACTGAGGAATCTCAACCAGCCCAGGATTTCCCGGCCGGCGCATGAGACCCCGATCACTATCCCGGCGGTCATCAACGGCCAGATTCTGCCCGGCGGCGCCAATCGCTATCGCTTTAGCGCCCGCAAAGGCGCCCAGCTCATCGTGGCGGCTAGCGCCAGGGAACTGAACCCGTATCTGGCCGACACGGTACCCGGCTGGTTTCAGGCGGCCATCACGCTGATGGATGTCAAGGGGAAAGAACTCGCGTACGCGGACCACTACCGTTTTCATCCCGATCCGGTCCTGTGCTTCAAGATTCCCGAGGATGGCGAGTATGTCCTGGAGATCCGTGACTCCATCTACCGCGGCCGCGAGGATTTCGTGTATCGCATCACGGTCGGCGAAGTGCCCTTCATCACCGACTTCTTCCCCCTGGGCGGCCAGGACGGAAAGAAAACCACCGTTGAGCTTGTGGGCGCGAATCTGCCGGCCGCCAATCCCAGCGCGATGACAACAATGTTTGACGCCAGCGGCAAGACTCCCGCTGTCTATCCGCTCAGCGTGCAGGACAAAACGTGTTGCTCCAACAACATCTCCTTCGCGGTGGATTCGTTGCTGTCGTTCCAGGCAAAGGGGGTTCATGAGTCAGCGGGCCACGCCCAGGCGGTCGCGCTGCCGGTGGTCATCAATGGGCGCATCGAGCGGCCGGGCAAGTGGGATGTGTACAGTTTCGCCGGCCGTGCCGGGCAGGAAATCGTGGCGGAGATCACCGCCCGCCGGCTGGGTTCGCCCATGGATTCGGTCCTCAAGCTCACTGATATCACCGGCAAGGTGCTCGCCTTCAACGATGACTGGGACGACAAAGCCGCCGGCCTCGAGACCCATCATGCCGACTCCTACCTGCGGGCAAAGCTTGCCGCCGACGGAACCTATTTCATCCACGTCGGCGATGCCCAGAAACAGTTCGGCCCCCAGGTGGCCTACCGGCTGCGCCTCAGCGAACCCCGGCCGGATTTTCAACTGCGCATCGCGCCCTCCGCGCTGGCTATTCGCGGCGGCGCTAGCGCGGCCTTTACCGTGTATGCCCTGCGGCAAGATGGTTTTGCCGGCGAGATCCCGCTCTCCCTCACCGCCGCACCGGAAGGATTTGTTCTGGGCGGCGGGCGGATACCCGCCGGCCAGGACCAGATTCGCGTGACATTGACCGCCCCGTTTAGAGCGGCCCAGGAGCCGATCTCGCTGGCTCTGGAGGGACGGGCCCAGGTCCATGGAGAAACGATCACCCGCCGGGCCGTTCCATGCGAAGACATGATGCAGGCCTTCGCCTACCGGCACTTGGTTGCCGCGCAGGAATTCCTTGTCACCATCGTCAATCGCAACGGGCCGCGCTTCGCCGGTGACATGCTCGACGCCGTGCCCCTCAAACTCACCGTCGGCGCGGTCACGCCGGTCAGGCTGGCCCTGCCCCTGCGCACGCCCCGCGGCCAACTGGAACTGGAGCTGGATGACCCGCCGGCCGGAATTACCGTGGAGAAGGTCTCCGCGGCCGAAGGCGGCTGCCAAGTCGCCCTTCGCTGCGATGGGGCCAAGGCCAAAGCGGGCGTGGAAGGAAACCTCATCATCCGCGTGTTCTTCCGGCCCATCGTTCCCGCCTCGGTAGCGGCCACACGGCCCGCCGCCGCCAACCGCCGATTGCCGCTGGGCACGCTGGCGGCGATCCCCTTCCAAGTCGTCGATCGCCCGGCCAAAGATGGCGACGCCGAATAAGTGCCTACCGCAGAATAACTTACACTCTTGAATTTTTCTGTAGGATTATTCAGGAAATAGACTTGACATGACCGTCAAATAGGCTATAATGCACAGCCACGGGAGACACTAGCCGAGATGCGTGAATCGGATACGGTTCCGTTGCGCACATTTCCACCAGTGCGGGCTAGCCGCACTGCGTTGGCAGTTCTTGACAATTAAAGACAGATTCCATGCAATCACCGGGATGCAGGGAAGCGCAGGGCAAGCTTCTCCTTAAGCAAATTCGACGGGGCCCACGGAAGCTCTATTTCACGGCGGCGATGTTAGTGCTTTTGCACACAGAGGTTATATCTCTGATAAAATAGGCAATATGCATTTTAAGCAATAGTGCATAATGCTTAAGACACGCCGCTCGAGACAAATAAGCCGTTGCAATTAAAGTACTTGCAGCATGCAACGGTTTAAGCAAACTGCGTTAACCGTGCATATTGTGCAGCTTCACAGAGTCATGGCCGCGGCCTGACGGCGCAATCAAGGAGGCTGTGCGAGCGCCTATCCCTATCAGGATCACATCTGCCGGCTTGTGCGGCCGCCATTTCTTTGGCGATAATCATGGCTGATCGCAGTGGGAGTCAGCATGAATCAAATGACGATAGCGGAAGTGTTAAACGCCCCGGCCGCACCGGCGGGTAAAACCACGGTCGGCGGCTGGGTGCGAACGGTCCGACTCTCCAAGGGCGGCTTCGCCTTCATCGCCATCAACGACGGCTCGAGCTTCGATAATCTCCAGATCGTCGCCAAGGCCGAGCTGCCCAACTACAGCTCCGAATTGGCACGGCTGACCGCCGGGTGCAGCATCCTGGCGGAGGGGTCGATCGTCGAGAGCCCCGGCTCGGGCCAGCGCTTCGAGATGCAGGCCGAGGAGATCCGCATCCTGGGCTGGGCCGACCCGGCCGGCTACCCCATCCAGCCCAAGCACCACACGTACGAATTCCTGCGCACGCAGGCGCACCTGCGCGCCCGCACCAACACCTTTGGGGCCGTGGCCCGCGTGCGCAACGCCATGAGCCTGGCCATCCACGGCTTCTTCCAGTCGCGCGGCTTCCTGTACGTGCACACGCCGATCATCACCGCCAGCGATTGCGAGGGCGCCGGCCAGATGTTCCGCGTGACGACGCTGCCGGTTGGCGGCGGCGCCCTACCGGCGGAGGAAGACTTCTTCGGCCGGCCGACGTTCCTCACCGTCAGCGGCCAGATGGAGGCGGAAACCTACGCCTGCGGGCTGGGCAAGGTGTACACCTTCGGGCCCACGTTCCGCGCTGAGAATTCCAACACCGCCCGCCACCTGGCCGAATTCTGGATGGTCGAGCCGGAGATGGCCTTCTGCGACCTGGCGGGCGATGCCGATCTGGCCGAGGCGTTCGTCAAGCACATCTTTTCAGCCGTTCTGACCGGCTGCCCGCGCGATATGGCCTTTTTCGACGAGCGCGTGGAGAAAGGCGTCGTGGCCACGCTGGAGCACATCGTGGCCTCGCCGTTCGAACGCATCACGTACACCCAGGCGGTCGAAATCCTCGAAAAGAGCGGCCAGAAGTTCGACTACCCCGTAAGCTGGGGCAGCGACCTCCAGAGCGAGCACGAGCGCTACCTCACCGAAAAGCACATCGGCAGGCCGGTGATCGTGACGGACTACCCGCGCCAGATCAAGGCGTTTTACATGCGGCTGAACGATGATGCCAAGACCGTCGCCGCCATGGATGTGCTGGTGCCGAGAATCGGCGAGATCATCGGTGGCAGCCAGCGCGAGGAGCGCCTGGACGTGCTGACCGCGCGCATGGCCGAGGGCGGGCTCAAGCCCGAAAGCTACTGGTGGTACGCCGACCTGCGCCGTTACGGCACCGTGCCGCACGCCGGCTTTGGCCTGGGCCTCGAGCGGACGATCCAGTTCGCCACCGGCATGGCCAATATCCGCGATGTGATCCCCTACCCCCGCACGCCCCGCAGCGCGGAGTTTTAAGGTGGCACGCCCTCACGCCTTGGGCCGCCCTGGCGGCCAAGGCGGGTGGGCATGGGGCGCGGGCAGGTGTCACTCAAGCAGGCACGTCCATGCCCACCCGTCCGGTGCTATCGCCCCGTCCGTGAGGGCATGCCACCTAACGAGCATGTCACCTATTACTCTTTCTCCATTTGCCGGAGAATCTGCTGGAATCGCTCCGCATTTTGCGCCGCCTGGCCGCGATGGCAGTTGTTGAAAAAGACGTTCAGCCGGTCCAGGTTTTCCTCCAGCGTTTCCCAATCGCGGGCCAGCTCGGTCAGTTCGACAGCGCTGTAGTCGTAGTCGTAGCGCTCGGCCATGCCGGCAAACCAGCCGGCGGCGTTCCGCGAGTGCAGCCGCACGTAGCCCGTGCGGGTGGTCAATTGCGGCGCGCTGCGATACAAGCCCGGCACGGCCGGCACATCGGGGATGACCAGCGTAACGCCGCGCTCCTTCAGCCCGGCGGCGACCGCGGGGTCCTGCCAGCTCTGGTGGCGAAACTCCACGGCCAGGGGCGGGCCGGCCAGGTCCTCCAGAACCGCCGAGAGGTACTGGCGGCTCTCGCGCGTGCGATGGAACGACTGGGGAAATTGGAGCAGGATGCCGCCCAGTTTGCCCGCCTCGCTCATGGGCGTAAGGCTGTCGAGAAACTCGCCGGCCACGCCGCGATTCTGCTCGTGCGTGGTCTGCTGGTTGGCTTTCACCCAGAAGGTAAAACCCTCGGGGCTCTTGCGCGTCAGGCTGTCGATGGTCGAGGCCGAGGGCATGCGGTAATACGTGAAATTCAGTTCCACCGCCGCGAAATGATGCGTGTAATACTCGAACATCCGCTCGCGCGAGGTCCCCTCGGGGTAGAACGGCCCCACCCAGTCCGGGAAGGAGTAGCCGCTGGTGGCGACGATCGTTTTTTGCGCGAGGGCCATGTTCTGCCATTCAGGGACCAGTTATTACCTGGTTAACTGGCTAATCGGTTAATTAACCAATTAACAGATTAACCTGCTACGAACCATCCTACTGACTGCCTGGCCACTCCACCTCTTCCGCCTCCACGCCCACCGTCCCATGCTGTTCCTGGATGTGGCCGCGGATGAGGGCGGGCTGGCCGTCGTTGGGCCGGCCGACATGCCGGCAGCGGTCGGCCAGGGCCGTGACCTCGAAGAGGCCGTATTCATCGTCGAAAGTGAGAAAGCTCACTTGCCGGCCGGCCGCGCCGGTGACCGTGCGCGCGGCTTCCAGCAGGCCGGCCAACTGCACGCGGCGGCCGATGCGGCCGGGCAAATCGCGGCTGTCGGCGTCGATCGTGGGGCAAAGATCGACCAGCCGGCTGCGCCATTCGGCCAGCGGATGCTCGCCCACGCTGATGCCCAGGATGGCCCGCTCATCACGGATCTTCCGCTGCGGCGAATAATCCTCGGCCACCGCCGCCACGGCCGGTGCGGCCGCCAGCAGCGCCGGCTGCGGCCCGGCATGGGCCGCCCGGGCCGGCCGCCAGAGCCGAAGTTCCAGCATCAGCGCAGCGCGGCTTTCGCCCAAGCTGTCGCCGCCGCCGCAGAGAATTATCGCGCGCGTCTCCTCCAGCCCCAGGTGCGTGCGATCGAGAAAGTCGCTCAGCGAGGCGAACGGCCGGCCGCGCCGTGCGGCGCGAATCGCCTCCACCGACACCGGCCCCAGCCCCGCGATGCGCGACAGCCCCACGCGGATGCCATCGGCCTCCAGCACAAACTCCGCCCCGCTGCGATTCACATCGGGCAGCAGAAAGCGGATGCCGGCGCGCTTGGCCTGCTCCGCGTACACCCGCACGTGGTACATGCTCTGGTTGTTGTTGAGGGCGGCCGTCCAGAACTCCCGCGGCCAGTGTGCCTTGAGATACGCCACCGCGTAGGCCAGCCGGGCGTAGCTGGCGGCGTGCGCTTTGCAGAAGGAGTACGCGTTGAATTTGGCCATCTGCACCCACAAGTCGGCGGCGATGCGGGCATCCACGCCGTTGGCGGCGCAGCGGGAAAGGAATTCGCGCGACAGCGCCAGCCGCTGGGCGTCATCGCGGCATTTTTGAACGGCCTTGCGGAAACGATCGGCCTGCGAGAGCGTATCGCCCAGAAGCGCCGCGGCCACGAGCATCACGTCGTCCTCATAGAGCATCACGCCGTGGGTCTGGCCGAGAATCGGGTCGATCCGCGGATCGCTGGGCGGCGTTTTCTCCAGCCCGCGCTGGCGGCGGATGAAGGCATCCTTCATGCCGATCGAAGCGGCGCCGGGGCGAATGAGCGCCAAGGCCTTCATGATGTCCTGCTGGCGCGTCGGCGCCATCGCCCGCAGCAAATGCCGCATGGCCGGCGATTCGAGCTGATTGCAGCCGATCGTGTCGGCGTCCCTCAATAAGGCGAACGTGGCCGGATCATCCGGCGGCATCGTATCCACGCTGATCGGCGAATTGCCGTTTTCCGCTGACACGTTGACCACGCGGCACGCCTCGGCGATCGTCGAGATGCTGCGGTTGCCCAGCAAATCCAGCTTGACCAGGCCGATGGCCTCGACGCCGTCCTTGTCGTACTGCGTGATGCGCACGCCCTTGGCGGCCATCTCCAGCGGCACGTAGTGGTCGATGGGTTTTCGGCCGATGACGATGCCGCCGGGATGCACCGACAGCAGATGCGGCAGCCCCACCAGCCGCTCGGCGAGGCGGGCGATGTCGCCGGCATGGTGGCCGGCCTCGTCCCCGCGCTTCAGCAGCCGCGAGATCTGGTCATCGGACAGGCCGTACGCCTTGGCCGTCTCGCGGAAGGCCGAGCGCGGCTGGAACGTGTTGTGCGTGCACACCATCGCCACGTGGTCGGCGCCCCAGCGGCCAAAGGCGTAGTTGATCACGTCATCGCGGATCCGCCAGCAGAAGTCCAGGTCCAGGTCGGGGAAGTCCTCGCGCCCCTCGTGCAGGAATCGCTCGAAGGGAATCTCGAACGCCAGCGGGCAGACGTTGGTGATGCCCAGCACGTACGCCACTAGGCTGGAGGCCCCCGAACCGCGGCCGGCGGTCGGCGCGTTGCGGCCGCGGGCATAGAGCACAATGTCGCGGACGACCAGGAAGTACTCGCTGAAGCCCTTGGCCTCGATCAGCCGCAGTTCCTTCTCCAGCCGGCCGCGCACGGCCGGCGAGATTCGCCCGTAGCGCCAGCGCGCCCCCTGCTCGCACAAGCGGCGCAGGTGCTCGCGCGCGGGTACGCCCGGCGGGCAGTTGTAGTCCGGGAAAACCGGCCGCTGCGGCAGCAGGGCGTAGCGGCATTGCTCGGCGAGCCGGCGGTTGTTCTCCAGGGCGCGTGGCCACTCGGCGAGCTGCCTCTCCAGTGCGGAAGGCGAGCGCAGGACCGCGCCGGCCGGCGGCAGATCCTGCTCCTCAATGCTCTCGACCGTTTTGCCCAGCCGGATCGCGGTCAGCACGCGGGCGACATCCCGATCCTCGGCCTCCACCATCAACGTGCGGCCGGTGGCGACCAATTCGATACCCAGCGCCTCGGCCGCGGCGGTGAGTCTCGCCACCAGCGATCGCGGCTGGCTGGCCGGGTCCAGTTCCAGCCACACCTGCTCGCGCGGCATGCCGCCTGCCAGGAGCGAGGCGGCCAGGTCCGCATCTTCAGTCACCAATTGCAAGCCGGCGAGACTCGCGTCGGGATTGCAAATTGCAGATTGCAAATTGCAAATTGAAGAAGGATGCGCCTCTTCACAATTTGCAATTGGCAATCTGCCCTTCGACGGGCTCAGGGTGCTGAGCGGAGTCGAAGCACAATTGGCAATCTCTCTCGTGATCGCCTGGCACAGGTTCTCATATCCCACGCGGTCGGCGACCAGCGCCACGACGCTGGATCGGCCATCGGAAAGCTCCGCCCCGATGATGGGATTGAGGCCCGCCTGCCGGGCCAGCGGGTAAAAGATGGTCACGCCATACAAACCGTTCACATCGGTCAGCGCCACGCCCGCGTAGCCCGCGGCGGCCGCACGCGCTACCAGCTTCTGGGGCCCTGCCGCGCCGCGGCAGAGCGAGTAGCCGGTCCAGGCATGTAAGATCGACAGCATTCGTTCACAGGTGGCATGCCCTCACGTTGACGGCCGCATCAGCGGCCGGCGGCGGGTGGGCATGTCCGTTGTAAAGGAGCGTTGCGCCGCATTCGCATGCCCACCCGCCCGGGTCTTCGCCCCAGGCGTGAGGGCATGCCACCTAACGTTCATTTCGTCAGCGACGGCGTTCTCAAAATGAATCCGTAATCGTTCTGCCGCAGGCGGCCCAGCAGGTTGGCCGATTCGCCGGCGACGATGGCGCCGTGGCCCCAGCGGTCGCGGATGGCGTCGACGGCGGCGTGCAGGTCGCGGCGGCGCCGGCGGCCGGCCGGCTCGAAGAGCGAGGGCGTCGCCTCGGCGCGGCGGAAATTCGACAGCACCACCCCCACGTGCCGCAGCGACACCCGCCGCGTGTGCAGCCGGCCAAGCAGGGTTTCGACCACGGCGAACACCTCGCGATCCAGCTCGGTTTCCTCCAGCGACTGGCTGGCGGCGTACTGCTTCCAGTCGTCGTAGCGGATGACCAGCTCGACCGTCCGGGCCGCCAGGTGCGACTGTCGCACCTGGCGCATGGCCCGCTCCAGCAGGTAAAACAGCATGCCGCAGATCTGCTTTTGGTCCGACTGCGGCGTGTGGAACGTGGTCTCGCGCGAGATGGTGCGCGGCAGCCGGCGCGGAATCCCGGGGCCCCCCGACCCCGGGCCCGCGCCATCGATATCGTTGCCCCGGCAGCGTTCATAGAGCCCCTCGCCGCGGATGCCGAACAGGGCGACCAGGTCCTCCCGCGACAGCCGCCGCAGGTCGCCGCCGGTGATGATGTTCAGATCCGCCAGGATGGAGGCGGTCTTGGCGCCGATGCCGGGGATGGAGCGAATCGGCAGCGCCGCCACGACGTCGGCCGCCTCGATGGGCGAAATCCAGCGCACGCCGGCCGGCTTGGCCGCCTTGCTGGCCAGCTTGGCCAGCATGCGATTGGCCCCGAGGCCCACCGACACATTCAGCCCCGACTCCTCGCGCACCTGCCGCTGCAGGCGCTGGCCCAGGAGCGGCGGCGTGGGCCGGCCGTGTGCCGTCCCCGTTGGCTCCTCCGCCAGCGACAGCCGCAGGCCCTCCACATCCACCTGGCCGTACGCCTCGTCGAGGAAGGTTTCCAGCGACAGCGTGTACCGCCGGCAGATGGCCCAGATCTGCTCGGCGAAGCAGCGGTAGATGGGGTATTGCCCATCGAGGATCACCAGCTCGGGGCAGCGCTTTTTCGCCTCGGTGAGCGAAGTGCCCGCGTGCAGGCCGTAGCGCCTGGCCTCGTACGAGCACGAGGCGATACACCCGTTGCCCACCGCCACCGGCCTGCCACGCAAGGCCGGAATGAGCAACTGCTCCACCGAGGCGAAGAAGGCGTCCACATCAATGTGGAGAGTTAATGTAGTAATCATGGTTCTGCTCGCCGCACAAGGTCAACGCGTCAATTCGTCAATTGGTTTTTGAATCGAGCTATCTCGCCGCAAAGCCGGAGGTCGGAGTTGCAAGCGGAGTTTCAAATCCAAAGACTAATTGACCAATTGACTAATTGACGCATTGACCTGCATAGGCCGCCGCCGGCCTATGCCACCACCACCTGGTCCAGCCACCATTGCAGGTCGCCGCTGGAGAAATGGAGGTAATACGTTTCCTCGCCGGACTGGACGCTGTAGTGATACGTGCAGCCGCCGCCGCCGCGGTCGGTCCACCGGCCGTTGATGGCGTACACATCCAGCTCGCGGCCGGCCCACTGAAAGCGCACCGGGTTGACCTCGCCGCCGGAAAACACCGCGAAAACCCGCACCGCCTCATCAACCTTCTCGATATTCATTGCAGCACCTGCGACGTAAGTAGCTGAACCTAAAGCCCTTTCGTCACGCCGTCCGCCGGACCCTAGCCAGTTCCAGCGTACCTAACTCTTGCCTAACATATTATCGTCACGCCTGGGCCCGGGACAAGGGATTTCCCGAAAAAAACCGAACATGGCGAAATCGACTCCAAATTATTTGGAGTCGAGAAGACGGGCCACGCCCTCCGCCTTCGCCGCGGCCGCCGTTTTTTCTGGCACACTGCTTGGCCGGCGGCGTCTTGAATGTAGCGAGCGATCGGAACTCCATGGTCCACGTGGATGCGGCAGCCTTAGGCCAGTGGTTTGGCGCCTATGCAGCGCGCCTGGAACTGTACGCGCGGCAGTGGCTGGCGCCCATGGAGGCGGCCGATGCGGTGCAGGAGGTTTTTCTCCGCCTGGCCGCACAGAAGAGCCAGCCGCAGGATGTGGCCGCCTGGCTCTTTGCGGCCCTGCGGAACCGGGCCATCTCGCAGGCCCGGTCGACTGCCCGGCGGCGAAATCGCGAGCAGCGGGTGGCCGGGCAGAAGGACGAGTGGTTTGCGGAGGATCCCGCCACGGCCATCGACGCCGCCACGGCACGCCGGCTGCTTTCGGAGCTGCCGGCCGAACAGCGCGAGGTCGTGCTTTTGAAAATCTGGGGCGGCCTGAGCTTCCGCCAGATCGTGGAGATTGTGGACCGACCGCTGACGTCGATCCGCCGCGAGTATTTAGCCGCCCTGGATGTGATGCGCGAAAGGATGGGTGAATCATGCCCGAAGAAAATGGACTGACACACGAGCAGGCGGCCTTCGAGTCCGCCCTGTCGGCCCTGGCCCCCGCCGCCGGCCTTATAAGCCGCGACCGGCTGATGTTCCAGGCCGGCCGCCGCGCGGCAGGCAGCAGCGGCTGGCTGTGGCGTTGTGCCACGCTCTTGCTGGCGCTGGGCCTGGGCTTGTCGCTGATGCCCAGGACCGGCCGGCCAATACGCGGTAACGCGCTTCTGCAGCCGACGGCCGGCACACTGCAACTGGCCCAAGGGCCGACAACGCAGCCGCCACGCCCGGACCAACGCTACAGGCCCACCGGGGCCGAATACCTTCACCTGCGCCAACTCGTCCTGCAAAGAGGCGTGGCCGCCTTGCCCGTGCCATCCGAGACAAGCTCGGATGGCCCTTGGACCCGCGGGCGGCCGCTCGCCCGCCTGCTGAACGAACATGCCTGGGGCACCGATGACTCCAAAGGAGAAACGCCATGAGAAGCCTCATTGCCCTGGCGGCCGCCATGCTGTGCCTGCCGGTTTGTGCGGCCCAGGAGACACCCCCCTCATCCGCATCGCGGGCCAGCCAGCCCGCGGCGGGGAAAGTGTTTCGCCTGCATATCACGCCGGCCGCCCAGCCGGTGCCCTCGCTGAAGTACCAACTGATGCCGCCGCTTCCGGATCAAACTCCCGGCAACGCCGCCATGCTGTACGAAACCGTGGTGGAGGGCATGACCCATAATGTGAGCCCGCAGCAATTTGACCAGATCGAGCGGCTGCTGGCGGCAGACCTGAAGGAGGTCACGCGCCAGGCCGTTACGGGCCTGCCCAGCGCTGCACCTGATCTGGAGATCGCCGCCCGGCGCGAGCGTTGCGACTGGGAGTTGCCCTGGCGCGAACGCGGCGTGTCTTTGGTCATTCCATATCTCGGCCGTTACCGCCAGGCGTGCAGGATCCTGGCCCTGGATATTCGGCTGTCCATCGCCGAAGGCCGCTATGATGATGCCCTGCACGATCTTCAAACCGGCTTCGCCTTTGCCCACCATACGCAGGGCGGAACGATCGAATCCATCACGATCGCCGATCTCGTCAGCATCTCAATGCTGAGCATACTGAACAACCAGGTCATCGACCTGATCGGCAGTCCCGGCTCGCCCAACCTGTACTGGGCCCTGGCGACGGTGCCCCGGCCCTTTGCCAACCTGTGGCCGGCCATGCAGATGGAAAGGGCCCTGTGGCAATCGAGTATTCCGGCGCTGAAAAACGTCGAGAAGGCCCAGCTCACTGATGAGCAGTGGCGGGATGTCCTCAGACAGATTCAAAATGCATTCGGTTTGCCGCGCGGGCCGGATTTCTTACCCCCCGATTTGGGTCTGGCCGCCTTTGTCGCCGCCGGTTATCCCCCCGCGAAACAATACCTGCTTGCCCATGGCTATTCGGAGCAGCAGGTGGAGAACATGCCCGTGATTCAGGTGGTGCTGATTCATCAGGTGAACCAGTACAGCCAGTGGGCGGATGAGGAGTTCCGCTGGTTCAGCCTGCCGTTCCCCCAGGCCTACCTGGGCCTGGAAAAATGGGAAGCATCATTCACCCAGGCCGTTAAACAGAAGAAGGTGGGGTTCCTTGCCCAATTCACCCTGCCAATCATATCCCACGCCTACCTCAGGACCACCCTGGCCGATCGCCAGATCGCCGCGCTTCAGTGCATCGAGGCCATTCGCCTGTACGCCGCCGACCACGCCGGTCAATTGCCCCGGCGGCTCCAGGACATCACCGAGGTGCCCGTGCCGGAGAATCCGGCAACCGGCAAGCCCTTTGGGTACACGGTCAATGGCAACACCGCCGTTCTGGAGGCCGTCTCGCCAGAGCCGACGCAAGAGCACCTGGAGCGATACGAGCTGATCCTGGATTCGTCCAAACCCGCCGCCGCCAGCACCGATGCCAAAGGAGATGCCCAATGATGTCTCGCATTTGCCTCGCCAGCGCCCTGGCGCTCATGCTGAATCTGCCCATCCTGGCCGCCGCACCGGCCACCGGGGTTTCTGCGCCGCCGGCCAGGCTGCTGGCGCCGTTCATCGATGACAGCACCTTCGCCATCGTGCGGCTGGATGCGGCGCACCTCGATCTGCCGGCCAGCGCGAACGCCCTCTGGGACGTGGCCATCGCCGATCCCAATAGACGTGCGCTCGCGCGTCAGGAAACCGCCCCCACCGTGGACAAACTCGCCCGCTGGCGCCAGGACTTCATCGAGGCTGGCGGCCGCGAGCTCTTCATCCTTATCTCAGTCTCCCCAGGCCGGGGCCGCCCGGCGCCACTCCTTGTGGCTACGGGTTCCAAATCCGACCTGGAACCCTTGAAGCACCTCTTGCAGCAAGATGCGTTCGGCTTCGGCCACTACTTCGGTTCCGACTGGCAGAGCCAGATCCTGGGCGGCGTGGTGGTCGTCGGCCTGTCATCCTCCATGGAACGCTTACAAATGCCGCCGGCGACGCAGGCCGCCTCCGCGGCCGCCGGCCGGATGGGCGAACTGGCCGAGGCTTTTGGCGCGTTGGAGGATCTGCCCGCGCAGATCATCCTGAACCCCTCGCACGACCTGCGCCGCGTGGCCGAGGCGGTGGAGACATGGGTGGTCAAAGGCGTGCCGACGCAGACGTTCACCCGTGGCGTTCGCTGGTTTGGACTGGGGATGAGCCTGGCCCCCTCCATCCGCATTCGCGCCATCGCTGACTGCCCCGATGTCGTGGCGGCCGCCGCCGCCAGGGATGGCTACAGGCAGGTGCTTCTAGACCCGCAAGGCGATGTTCGCAAGGTCCTGCCGAAGATCGACGCCCTGATGGACTCGCTTACGCCTAGCCTCCAGGGCAGCCGGCTGGTGCTGGATCTGCGCGATACGCAGGCCAGAGAGTTGCTCGCTCAGCTCCTGCCTGGCCCGGTGGAGTTTGCACACAAACAAGCCATGCTGCGCTATGCCATGTCGGGCCTGCACCAGATCTATGCCGCCACGGCCATGTACCGCGCGGAACACAAGGATGCCACGCCGCCCAGCCTTCAGGCCCTGGTCGATGAAAGAGTTCTGCTGCCGGAAATGATGATCGGACCCTTGAGCGGCAAGCCGTACGTGTACTTCCCGATCTCCATCACGGAAAACGCGGACTTCAGCCTCACGATCTGCGCCTATGACGACCCGGCGCCCGCCCACCTCGATGTCACGGCCGTGGTGTACATGGATGGGCATTGCAGCGCCGTGCCCGTCAATGATGCGTTCTGGCAGGCCGTGGCCAAATCGCGGGAGCTGGCCGCCAAGGCGGCCTCGCAGCCGGCCGGCGGCACGCTGGAGAGCCGCTAGTCTTGGGCTGGCGCGGGCGGATTTCGTTCTTCAATGCGCCGCCAGGATTTTCAGGTAGGCCTTCACCGTGGCCGCCAGGCCCATCTCCAGCGCCTCGGCGATCAGCGCGTGGCCGATGGAGACCTCCAGGATGCCCGGGATTTCGACGAACTTGCCCAAGTTCTTGAGGCTCAGGTCGTGCCCGGCGTTGACGCCCAGCCCGGCCTCCTGGGCGCACTGGGCGGCGCGGGCGTACTCGGCCAGGCTGGCCTCCACCTGGCCCAGGTTGAACGCGCGGGCGTAAGGCTCGGTGTAGAGTTCCACGCGGTTGGTACCCAGCTCGGCGGCCTGGTGGATCTGCTCGCAGACCGGGTCCATGAAGAGGCTGACGCGAATGTTCATGTCGCGCAGCTCCTTGATGATGTCCTTGAGCTTCCGCGTGTCGCCGCGCAGGTTCCAGCCGTGGTCGGAGGTGACCTGCCCGGGGGCATCGGGCACCAGCGTGCACTGCGTGGGTTTCACCCGGCGCACGATGGGCATGAAGCCCGGGTACGAGCCGGCCGGCGGGGAAAACGGGTTGCCCTCGATGTTGAACTCCACCGACAGCATCTCGGACAGCTCGTCCACATCGGCCGGCCGGATGTGCCGCTGGTCCGGCCGCGGATGCACGGTGATGCCGTGCGCCCCCGCCTCCACGCAGAGGGCCGCCGCCCGCAGCACGCTGGGCAGGTTCAGGTTCCGCGTGTTCCGCAGCAACGCTACCTTATTGACGTTTACGCTCAGCCTGGTCATGATCTTCGCCTTTGGGTTGGTCGCCTGCTGTCCTCCTATACGGCAGCGGAGGCGAGAACTCAAGGACAGTGGCACAGGCTTTTAGCCTGTGTAATTTGGAATTGCCGTCCTGGCAGCCACAGGCTGAAAGCCTGTGCCACCAGCCTCCTAAAATGGAATACTAAGGTAGACCGTCATGAATGCACAAAGTCGGCGCTTCGGGAAAACCCTGCTTCATGCGGCCGCGGCGGCCATCGCAGCGAGTCTGCTGCTCCTGGCCGGCTGCGGCGGGCGACGGATCACCGATACGCCGCGCACCGCCAGCGAGCAGTTGCTGATCTCGGCGGCGGTCGACCGGGCGGCCACGCAGCTCGATTTCAGCTACCTGGCCGGGCGCAAAATCTTCATCGACACCTCGCTGATCAACCGCGTGGACAAGGAATTCCTCATCTCCAGCCTGCGCTTCTGGGCCTGGCAGCGGGGCTGCATCGTCGTGCCCGCCATGGGCGATTCGCAATATGTCGTGGAGGTCAGCAGCGGCTCGGTGGGCCTGGACCGCAACGACTACCTGCTGGGCATTCCCGCCATGCCCCTGCCGGGCAACTTCGGCGGCTCCTCGCTGCCGGAGGCGGCGATTTATAAATCCGTCCGGCAGACGGGCATCTGCCGCCTGGGCTTCACCGTGTACCGGCGCGAGAGCTGGGAATACGTGTATTCCTCCGGGCCGATGTATGGCTATGCCGATCAGAAGAGCTCGTGGCTCTTCGGCGCGGGGCCCTCCATCGTGGATAACATCCGCCCCGCCCGCACGGGCCAGAATACCACCGAAATTCCGCCGGCCCCGCCGCCGGCCAAGCACCTCCAGCCGCCCCAGCCGCCGGCCCATGCGCCCCCGCCAGCCGCCATGGACTAAACGGCTGGACGCCATGGAGGATTTCGTTGGGCGCCGTGGAGGATTCCGTTGGGTGCCGTGGCTGCGTTTTTTTGCAGCCACGTGTCAGCGTAGGTTGCTCTTCTTCTCGGACGCCAGTGCGCCTGGGAAAAAATGCACCCACTTCACCCGGCTTCGTAAGCTCATTCTGATGACGCGTGGCTGCGAAAAGATGCAGCCACGGCACCCAGCAAAGCGGCGCACTGGCCCGCGCGCCCGTTCCGCCGCTATTTCACTTCCTGGACCTTGCCTGTCAGCCGGGCCTTTTCGGCGGCGAAGACCATGTTGTGCGTTTCGAGCGTTTCGACCGGGCCGGAGAGGATGCCCTTGCGGTCGCCGGTGGCGACGGCGCGGATGAAGCGCTCCATGAGCCGCCAGTCGCCGCCGCCGTGGCCGCCGGTAATGGAATCTTCGGGCGCCTGCGTGTCGATCTGCTGCCACTCGTTGGTCATGAAGCTGTAATGCCGGATGTGCCGGCCGTCGCCGTAAATCTCGCCGCGCGTGCCGAAGAGGCAGGTGCGCCTGGCGGTGTGCTGGGTGAAGGCGGTCATGGTGAAGCTGGCGGTCTTGCCGCCGTCGAATTCCATGATGACCACCTGCTGGTCCACGACGTCGTTGTCGCAGGCGTAGACGCAGCGGCCGTAAGGCCCGGTGCGCAGGGCCTCTAAAATGCTTTCGCGGTTGGGAGTGCGCGTCAGCACATCCAGCGGCCAGCCGGTGTGGCCTTTTTCGAGCTGGCCCAAGTAGTAGCGCGTGGCGGCGTAGGGGCAGGCATCCTGCACGGCGCAATCCACGCACCGGTCGGCCGAGCCGGCCGGCTTATTCGCCTTGCGGAAATGCACTAAGGAGCCGAACGAGCTGACCCGCCGGCATTTTGCACCCATGAGGTAGCGGATCCAGTCCACATCATGGCAGCTCTTGGACAGGAGCATGGGCGAGGATTCCTTCTCGTTTCGCCAATTGCCGCGGACGAACGAGTGCGCCTGGTGCCAGTAGCCCACCGGCTCCAGGTGCTGGATGGAAACCACCTCGCCGATGGCCCCGGTGTCGAGCATGGCGATCAGCCGCTGCGTGTAATCCGTGTACCGCAGCACGTGGCAGACGGCGAAAGGAATATCGTGCTTCTGCACGGCGGCGATGATGCGTTTGCAGCCGGCCGCATCGGGCGCCATGGGTTTTTCCAGCAGCATGGCATAGCCCTGGGCCGCAAACGCCTCGGCGGGCTCCACGTGCATGGCGTCCTGCGTGGTGATGATGACGGCATCGGCTATCTTGCCGGCCGCGGCGGCCTCGCGCCAATCGCGAAACACGCGGCTAGCAGGCAGATGGTGCGCATTGACGATGCCCTGGCGGAACTCCTCGCGCGGCTCGGCCACGCCGACGACCGCGGCGACTTCCTTATTCTTCTCGATCCACTGCGAGTACCCCGTTCCCCGCGATCCGGCTCCGATGAGAAGCACGTTTACCGGCGACATCCGCACACACTCCTTCTTCGCACAACCGCGGCGGCGGCACGTGCATCATAGTGACCGGCGGGGAGAAATCAAAGAGATGCAAGGGCCAGGCCCCATGCGCTCAACCCTTGATCACCAGATTCACCAGCCTTCCGGGCACGACCACCTTCTTGACAATCGTCTTGCCCGCCAGCAGGCCGGCCACCTTCGGGTCGGCCAGGGCGGCGGCGAGGATGGCCTCCTCTGGCGCGTCCGCCGGCACGCTCAGGCGAGCGCGGAGCTTGCCGTTGACCTGCACGGGCAGCTCGATCGTGGCATCGACCACCAGAGCCGGGTCAAAGGCGGGGAACGGCTCTCGCGCCAAACTTTCCTTATGGCCTAAAAACTGCCACAGCTCCTCCGCCAGGTGCGGCGCGAAGGGCGCCAGCACCAGGATGAAGCGCTCCGCCTGGCTGCGAGAGAGAGACACTTCGCGATACACGGCGTTGACGAACTCCATCATGGCGGCGATGGCCGTGTTGAACTTCAGCGCCTCGATATCCTGGCCCACCTTGCGGATGGTCTTGTGGAGCTGGCGCTCCAGGGCCTCATTTTCCGTCCCTTCTTTCAGCAGGGCCGGCTGGTCATCGCCGCCGGCCACCATGCGCCAGGTGCGCTGGCAGAAGCGGTACACGCCGGGCACATCACGGGTGTTCCAGGGCTTGGAGGCTTCCAGCGGGCCCATGAACATCTCGTACAGGCGGAACGTGTCGGCGCCGTACTTGGCGATGATCTGGTCCGGGTTGACCACGTTCTTGAGGCTCTTGGACATTTTTTCCACGGACTCGGTGAGCTTTTCACCAGTCTGCCGGTGAAATGCGCCATCCTCGCGAATGTCCACATCGTCGTAGCCCACGCACATGCCGCGCGAATCGCGGTACGCGTACGAGCGGATCATGCCCTGGTTGAAGAGCTTGCCGAAAGGCTCAGAGGTGGAGACGTACCCCAGGTCGAAGAGCACCTTGTGCCAGAATCGCGTGTACAGCAGGTGCAGCACGGCGTGCTCGGCGCCGCCGACGTACAGGTCCACGCCCATCGCCGATTGGCCGGCGGCGGCGGGTCGGGCGGGCTGCATCCAATACTTTTCCTTGGCCGCATCGACGAAGCGGCGGTCGTTGCGCGGGTCCAGGTAGCGCAGGTAATACCAGCAACTGCCGGCCCACTGGGGCATGGTGTTCAGCTCGCGCGTGGCGGGGCTGGAGCAGCGCGGGCAGGTCGTGTTGACCCAGGCGGCGGCCTTGCCTAAGGGCGGCGTGGGCAGCGCGTTGGGATCCTCGCTGATGGAGGGTGTGAAATCCTCCATCTCCGGCAGCTCCAGCGGCAGGGAGTCCTCCGGCAGATCCACCAGGCCGCAGCGCGGGCAGTGCACGATCGGGAAGGGCTCGCCCCAGTACCGCTGGCGGCTGAAGAGCCAGTCGCGCAGCTTGTAATTCACCGCGGGGCGCGCCAGGCCGGCGGCGGCCAGGTCCTCGGTTATCTGCAGTTTGAATTGCGGCGTGGGCAGGCCGTCGTACGGTCCCGAATTGACGGCCGTGCCGTCGTCGATGAAGCCGCGCCACTCCTTGCCCGCCGGCGGCCCGACGACCTGGATGACCGGCAGGCCGAACTGCTCGGCAAACTGCAGGTCGCGCGTGTCGTGGGCCGGCACGGCCATGATGGCACCGGTGCCGTAGCCCATCATCACGTAGTCGGCCACCCAGATGGGAACGGGCTTTTTCGTGATGGGGTTGATGGCGTAGCCGCCGGTGAAGACGCCGGTTTTGGTCTTGGCCTCGGCGGTGCGTTCCAACTCGCTCTTGCGCGCGGCCTGGGCCACATAGGCCTCGACGGCCGCACGCTGGGCCTCGGTCGTCACCGACTCGACCAGCGGGTGCTCGGGCGCCAGCACCATGTACGTGGCGCCAAAGAGCGTGTCCGGGCGGGTGGTGTAGACGCGGATGAAGGTTTTGGTGGCACAGGCTTTCAGCCTGTGTCCGAAGGGCTTGCCAGACTCGGTGGCTATTTCGTCGGCATTGACATAGAGATGCGGGCAATCGGCAAACGAGCTAACCATGTCCCTTTTCACAGGATTATCGCACATGTAGTAAACGAATCGAGTGAGCCAGGCGAAATTCCGGATGATGTGATCGAAATTCTCGTCCTGCCAGAGAGGCCCCGTTCTTCCGCGAGCCCGATTAATCTCCCGAGCGGTGAAGCCTTTGATGCTGTGCATCAGGCCAGACAGGGTATGTTGGGGCAGTGGCCGGACGATCATATGAGCATGATTGTCCAGCACAACGGCGCCGTAAATCACGCATCGCTTCAGATGCCAGTGAAGAATGGCTTCAAGCACGGTCGAGCGTTCTTCATCAGTTAATGACAGTCCTTCGAGCAATCGAAACGTGACGAAGTAGGTGGCGCCTTCCATCGACAGGTGCGGAAGGTTGCGGATAAACCGCATCAGGTCGTTGGGCGGCGGAGAGCCTATGGGATAAGGATCGCAGCCTTCAAAAGTCTTCGCACCCAGCATCGGACGTTCTTCTTCAGGCAGGCTCGCCACTCGCTCGAATTCCGGCATCGGCTGAAATTCACAGGCAGCAGAGGAGGGCTCGGCGGTTGCACTCGCCGGGAATCCCATTTCTGCCCGTTCAGCGAACCATTCCTCGATTTCGTCCACAGGCTGAAAGCCTGTGCCACCCCCCACAGGCTGAAAGCCTGTGCCACCCCCCACAGGCTGAAAGCCTGTGCC
>PMYD01000012.1 GCA_003171335.1 Phycisphaerales bacterium | reverse complement strand
GAAGCCCCGGACGGGTGGGCATGAGTGATGTGCGTGGTCACGTTTGCCCAGCCAAGACATGCCCACCCGCCTTGGCCGCTGTAGCGGCCTGCGGCGTGAGGGCATGCCACCTCCGGAATCCGCTTTGTCGGTTTGGCCGGCCCGCGGCGCGAGGGCGTAAGGGCCTGCCACGTCCGCAGATGCTACGATTCAATCAGGCACAGGCCAGTCTTTCGGGAGGCCGATGAATGATGCGAGGAAAGCTTATCCTGGCGGCAGTCTGCGTGGCGGCGGCCTCCTGCGGGGGGCCGGGGGCCGCGCCGATCAAGCTGCCGCCACCGGCCCAAAGCTCCGGGGGCGAGGTTAAAATCTCCCAGTACGGCCAGCCGCTGACGTTGACGGGCCAGACGATCACCCTCGGCCAGGGGGCCCCCGATGCCACACTCCGCACGCCCGCCAACCGCGACTTTTCGCTGTCGCAACTGAGCGGCAAGGTCGTGCTGATCTCCGTGGTGCCCGAGCTGGGCACAACCATCTGCGACCGCAGCACGCAGCGCTTCGACCAGGTTTCGCAGGAGTTGGATAAGGACCTCGTCGTCCTGATCGTCAACGATGATGACCCGGCCGCGCAAAGCCGCTGGCTGCGCGAGCACCACGTGTCGCGCGTGCAGTTGCTTTCCGACGCGGTGCACCACAGTTTCGGGCCGGCCTACGGCATGCAGATCCAGGAGATCGGCCGCCTGGCCCGCGGCGTGTTCATCAAGGACCGGCACGACTTCATTCGCTACATCGAGGTCGAGCGCGAGCTGGCCATGGACCCCATCTACGATGCCGCCGCCGCCGTGCTGCGCCAGTTGGAGCAAGAATAGGCTGGAGGCTGGAGGCTGGAGGCTGGAGAACTCGGAGGAACGACCGGAAAACAGGCCTTGGGTGCCGTGGCTGCATCTTTTTGCAGCCACGCGTCGTCAGAACGAGCTTCCAAGGCAAGTGCAGCGGTGAATCTTCTCGCCGCCGCGCTGGCGCGAGAAGAGCAACCTGCGCCAACACGTGGCTGCAAAAAAACGCAGCCGCGGCACCCAGCCTCCAGCCTCCTACTCCGCCACGCTGCGTTCGAGCACCTGTACGTCGTGGCCGAAGCGCACGAGCTGATCGGCCTGCACGCTGCCCATGACCGCCTGCATCTCCACCGTGGTTCCGCTCCAGGTCTGGTCCTTCACCTGGGCATGCTGGGCCAGGTACTGCATCAGCTTGCCGTTGCGGCAGTCGGCGGTGAGGCGCAGGGCCACGCGGCCGCCGCGCATCCGCAGCCGCACCTGGTCGACCAGGCCCTCCACGCCCTCGGCCGTGGTGGCGGAGATGACGTGGCTGCCGGCGTACTGGCAGCGCAGCGTGGCCACCAGGGCCGCATCGGTGATGCGATCGGCCTTGTTGAGCACCAGGATCACATCCTTGTCCTTGCAGTCCAGTTCGGCCAACACCTCGGTCACGCTGGCCACCTGGTGCTCCAGGTCATCGTGCGCGGCATCGGCCACGTGCAGCAGCAGGTCGGCGTGAATGGCCTCCTCCAGGGTAGCGCGAAAACTGGCCACCAGGTGGTGCGGCAGGTCGCGGACGAAGCCGACCGTGTCGGACAGCAGCGCGGTCTGCCCCTCGCCCAGGTGCCACTTGCGGGTGCGCGTGTCCAGCGTGGAGAAGAGGCGGTTCTCCGTCAGCACGCCGGCCCCGGTTAAGAGGTTCATCAGCGTGCTCTTGCCGGCGTTGGTGTAGCCCACCAGGCAGACGCTGAACATGTCGGCGCGGCCGGCGATCTCGCGGACCTTGCGGCTGTCGATCTCGCGCAGCGTCTGCTTGAGCTCGCCCACGCGTTTCTTCACCAGCCGGCGGTCGATTTCGATCTGCCGCTCGCCGGGCCCGCGCGTGCCGATGCCCTGCATGGCGGCGGCGCCGCCGGCGATGCGCTCCAGGTGCGACCACATGTGCCGCAGCCGCGGGAAGGTGTATTCCAGTTGCGCCAGCTCCACCTGCAGCCGCGCCTCGTGCGTGCGGGCGCGCGAGGCGAAGATGACGAGGATCACCTCGCTGCGGTCTAAAACCTTGAGGTCGATGACCTCTTCCAGGTCGCGGATCTGGCCGGGGGAAAGATCGTTGTCGAAGATGACCAGGTCGGCCTCGGCGGCGGCGGCCCGCGTGCCAATCTCCTTCGCCTTGCCCGAGCCGACGTAGTACGCCGCATCGATCTTGCGCCGCTTGGAGAGCATCTCGTCGACCACCACGGCCCCGGCGGTCTTGGCCAGGCTGCGCAGCTCCCCCAGCGGATCGTGCGGATCCAGCCGGCTGTCCGGCATCTCCACGCACACTAACAATGCCCGCTCGGCCGCAACGGCCAAGTCGGTGCGAATCAGTTTGTCCATACTGATGGCGGTGACTCCTAATATTCCTCAATTATAGGGTTTCGGGAAGGAGGGAGGAAGACCGTGAGGGCGCGCTCCGCAAGTCCATTTAGGTGTCCGGCTGTAAACCCCTCTCCCTTGACGGGAGAGGTGGGCCGCCAGGCCCGGTGAGGGTGGCGCGCAATATAATGTCACTCATTTGTGCCGGAACCCTCACCCGGCCCT
>PMYD01000145.1 GCA_003171335.1 Phycisphaerales bacterium | reverse complement strand
GACGGTCAACGCAACTCGCGTCGTCAGCCAACCTTACGAACTAGCGGGGGCAGGATTTGAACCTGCGACCTCCGGGTTATGAGGCGTAGGCGCGCGTCGGTTGGCCGCGGACACGTAACCCGTTGGCGTATAAGGGGCAAGCTTCTAGCGGGAAAGCCAAGGGAATATTGCACCCGATTGCACTGGATTTCACCCCATTGCATTCGACCGGCGTAATTACGCGCGCCGACAATGTGAAAAAACGCGCCTTTTGCGCCCATACTCTGCGAAAAAGAGTATCTACTCTCGATGCTTTCTGGGGCGGTAGGGGGCGTGTGGCACCACGTCCGGGGTCGAAACCCGAAGGTCAGCGGGTTGCCGCGTTCTTCAGCGGGCGATCTCTGACAGCAGGCGGCGTATCCATAGAGATGTGGAGGCGTTGAACTGTTCGATACTTCGCCGGCGCGTGAAATAATAGAAGGCCAGGCCGCCTTGACACAGAACACTCAAGAGAATAAACGCGCCGTATAAGCCGTAATGGAAGACGGCAGCCCACTTGTCAACGATGTTGTCTATGGACTGCTGCATATCGGGCAGGGCGACCAGTTGTGAGCGGGTCTCAGGCGAAAGAGCCGCGTTCCTGGCCTCTTCGGTTGAGAACGTTGCCATCTGGATGCCGCAGTACAAGACTATCACGCCCAACAGGCACAGTTGGTTGCGGCAAAGTACACGATGGGTGCCGGGCTTTGCCTGCAGCATTTGCCGTGAAGCCCTATAGTCGATCACACCTACAACGGCCAGGCCAGCTGTAATAATCAAGATGCTGAGGCTGGGCCCAAGCAACAGGCAGGGCAAGGTGCATGCGGCGATCACGAGCGTGGTGATAGCCGAAGTGCGGGCGATGCGGCCGGCGCGGGTGAGGGGGGCCCGCAATACGATGGCGCGGCGGATCGCCGCCATGTCAGCTTCACTGAGGGGACTGGCACCGTCTTCTGTTGGGGTCAGGCGCGGGGGCATGGGCGGTGTCGGGAGGGTCCCCAGTGATGGTGGCAGCCTAGGCGCGGGCGACGAGGCCATGCCCACGATGACCAGGGGCGTTTCCTTTGTAGTGAATCGGGATTGCGGCGGAGTGTCACCAGGTTCCAAATGTTCCACGTACATAGAATCGTCGAGGCGAAAGGGCGGCTTTAGCAGCGGGGAGGAGCGATACTCTCGATGCTTCCCGGCGCGGCGGGGGCGCGCAGGACGACCTTCGATGCTGGAACGCCTGGAGGTCGCATCGCCTGTCGGTTCAGATACGGGCCCGGCGCAACACCTCGTCGGCCTGGGCAAGCTCGCGGATACGCTTCCACCTGGCATCGGGCTTGTCGCCGTGCTTCTCCCGGTGGCGGACAATCCTGGCTGCGGTCACATTATCGATGAACTCGTCGAGCCGCTCGGCGCTGGCTTACGGTCAATCCTCGTTACTGTCGCGTTAACGCGGCGTTTGACGATGACCTACCTCGCGTGCCGCAAGAGTGGCAAGGCAAACCTGCAAGCAGATACAACTGGCTGCGCCGGCCGCGGAAACGCGCCTGTTCGGCAGAGACATTTCTTCCTGCAGGTCGGCAGGATGGAGGTTTCATGCTGGACAGGGTAATGCTTGCAGTAGAGCGGGTCCGTTCTGACAATAGATCAATAGGAGCTTGTAACAGTCGTCGACTGAGGCAACCTGCGGGGATGCCAGGAGCCTTCTTGAATGCTGTCAACTAGCAAGGCAAACCGTCAATACTTCCGGCACGCATATCGCGCCGGGCAGCACGGTTGGGCAGCCACTGATCCGTCGCCCTATGCGGTCACCTTCCTGAAGCGGCTAGCACGGATTGTTCCGGGCGGCAGGCTATTGGATATCGGCTGTGGCGAGGGGCGGCACGCCATTGCCGCAGCCAAGCTGGGATTGAAGGTCACGGCAGCAGACTACGAGCCTCTGGCTCTGAAACGCGCCCGCCGGTTTGCCCGGATGACCGGAATCCGCGGGATCGCCTTTCGCGAAGCCAACGTGCTCGATTTGCCATTTTCCCAAGCACGATTCGATATCGTCCTGGACTACGGGTGTCTCCACCACCAAAGGAAGTCGGATTGGCCGGCCTATATGGCCAATATTCTGCGAGTATTGAAGCCAACGGGCTTCTACGTGCTTTCGGTTTTCAGCCCCGGCTTTCGCCTCTTCTGTGGAAGCCGCCGGTCCTGGCATATCGCTTACGGAGCCTATCGGCGCTACTTTACGCGGGGGGATATCCAGCACCTGTTTGGAGGCGACTTCGAGATCCTTGAACTGATTGCGGAGAAGGGAGATGATGGCGGCTTCTGGCACGCTCTGATGCGTCGGCGCCCTGCGAAGCGAAGTCACGGACGTGTCTGAAGCCATAGCAGAGCGTTCGGGAACGCGCAAGGGGCCGCGGGTTGATAAACTATGAAGGCGTGCATGGTAAGTCTGGCAGCAGTGATGTGTGCGATGGCCACAGCTAATCCGCCTGCGTCGGGGCCGGCCACCCAGACCGCACCGGCCCCGGCCGAAAGGAACATCGCCGTGGAAAAGACTTCACAGGGAGACTTGACGGTTCAGCCGATCAACCACTCGGCCATTCGCTTTGAGTTCAAGGGCAAGCAGTACTACGTGGACCCATCCGGCCAGGCCGCCTGGAACAAAATGCCCAGGGCCGACGCTATTTTCGTAACCCATGAGCACTTCGATCATTTGGACCCCAAGGTGATCGACCAGATCAAGAAGGAAGGCACGGTCATCTACGCCAATGCGGCATCCGTCAAGAAGGCCGGTTTCGGCAAGGCAATCGAGGTCGGTCACAGCGAGCAGGTCCTGGACATCAGCGTTCAGGCCGTGCCAGCCTACAATGTTAGCCCTGACCGGCAGAAGTATCACCCCAAAGACAGGAAAGACAACGGCTACATCCTGACCTTCGGCGACAAGCGCGTGTATGTGGCCGGCGACACCGAGGGCACGCCGGAGATGAAAGCGCTGAAGGACATCGCCATTGCCTTCCTGCCCATCAACCTGCCGTACACAATGGAGCCAAAGGAAGCGGCCGAGGCCGCACGGACGTTCAAGCCGAAGGTCCTGTACCCGTATCACCAGGGCAAATCCGACCCCGCCGAGGTCAAGAAACTCTTGGCCGACGTGAAGGAGATTGAGGTCCGCGTGCTGCCCTTGCCGTGATGGGCATTGAGGCGACAATGCAGAAGCCCGTTCCCTACTCGAAGGCCTTCGCCGCCCGGCCGCCGCGGGAGGTCGTCATTGGTATCGCCAAGGACATGCAGGGCAAGTACAACCCGATCACGCTGGGAATGTTCGCGCACGTGGCGAACGAGCCGCCGGTCTTGGCCGTGTCCATCGCCAAGGAGCAGTATTCGCTTGGGGCGTTCCGGCTGACCAAGGAGTTCGTCATTGCCTTGCCAAGTGAATCCCAGGTCGAAGAGACGATGCTCTATGGCACCAAGAGCGGTCGTGACTGCGACAAGCTGGCGCTGGCCGGGGCCAAGACAATGCCGGCGACGAAGATCGACTGTGTCCTGCTTGTTGACGCGGCAGCCAACTACGAATGCCGGCGGATCGCGGAGACGGCTGTGGGTGACCACGTCGTGCTCTTCGGCGAGGTGTTGGCCGCCCACATCGCCGACCCGGCCGTTCGCCGGCTGTACATCCTGGGGCCGGGCTATCGCATGGGCCCGCTGCCGGGCTAAGTGACTATCTCAAAAGGGTCAATCGG
>PMYD01000131.1 GCA_003171335.1 Phycisphaerales bacterium | reverse complement strand
AAATCAAACACAGCCGCTCTCCCTCCTACGGGAGAGGGTGGCCCTTCAGGGCCGGGTGAGGGTTCCGGCGTCTCCAAACATGTCCCCCAATGTGCCGTCGCACCCGCTGTGCCGCCCGTCCCGGCGGCCGCACCCGCCGCGAGCATCAAGGAGTAGTCGCCGGACATGGACGTCATCCTGGATGGCAAACGGCTCGACCCTTCCGCCTCCCGCGCCCCTACCGTGGAGGCGCTCATCGCCGGCGCCTTGCCGGCGGGGGATGATCGCATGATCACCGCCGCCCAGCTTGATGGCCAAAGCGTATCCGATGAGCATCTGGCCGCACTGCTGGCCGGCCCGCTGGCCGGCGCCGGCCGGCTGGAGCTGACCAGCCAGTCCACGAGCCTACTGGCCGCCGCGGTTCTCGGCCAAGCGGCGGGGGCCCTGGAGGAAACGGCGGATTTCCACCGGCCCATCGCCGAGCACCTGGCCGCCGGCCGCCAGGGCGAGGGCATGGAACTCCTGGCCAGGTGCCTCACCGCCTGGGAGCTGGCCGACCGGGCCCTGCGCCAGGCGGCTCAACTGGCCCGGCTGGATCTTTCCGCCGCAACTCCTCTCCCTTCTACGGGAGAGGGTGGCCCGTCAGGGCCGGGTGAGGGTCCGGCCGTCCAGATCGCCGCCTGCCGCGATGTGCTGGGGCGCATTCAGCGGGCCATGCAGGTCGGCGACTTCGTGGATGTGGCCGACCGCGTCGAGCACGAGCTGCCCGGCCTGACCGACGGCTGGCAGACCCTGCTCGTGCAGCTCCAGCAATCGCTGCTGGCCGGCCGCAAAAGCCTTGAAGCGCCGGCCCCAGAATGCTAAACAGTACCGTTCCGCCGCACGCGGAAACCGCCGACGTAGCTCAACGGTAGAGCACGGCTTTCGTAAAGCCGGGGTTGCGGGTTCAAATCCCACCGTCGGCTGTTTGACAACTCTTGTCACCAATTGACAGCAGTTGCCTTTCTTACGCGGGTGTCCCTCCCGAAAACTCCATCGGCGGGCCGAGGACACGAAGAACGGACGAGAGATGACGATGAGGCGGATCGCGGACGGTGTCGTTGGAGCGGCGTTGGAGTGTCATTTCCGTGCTGACGGTGTTGTTGTTCGCCGTTAGCGCACACCATCTCCGCGGGCACGGTCAAAGCCGACCGGAGAAGTGCGACTACGCGGCTCGGGTGTACAAATGGTGCAAACCGCCGAGATACGACTTGGCGACAACCTTGCCTTCAGAGGGCAGTTGGGCGGATCGCGGCACGGGAGAATTGCGTTCCAACGACAGATGTGCGCGGGCGTCGTGGTAGTAGGCGAGGTACTCGGTAAGGATTCGACGTAGGTGGTCTTCGTTCAAGACGATCACGTGTTCGAGGCATTCACGGCGGATCGAGCCGATCAGCCTTTCCACGTACGGATTCTGCCAAGGCGAGCGTGGCGCACTGAGCACTTCCTCGATGCCTATGCCCTTGACACGGTCACTGAAGTCTTTGCCATAGATGCCATCGCGGTCGCGGAGCAGAAAACGCGGCGCCTCGTCGTGTGGGAACGCATTGACAATCTGCTGGCCAGCCCAGCGAGCCGTAGGATGGGCCGTGATGTTGAAATGCGCGATGCGCCGGCGGTCGTGGCGCAGGACCAGGAAGACGTAGAGCACCCGGAAGCTGACGGACGGCACGGTGAAGAAATCCACGGCGGCGATCTCCTTGACGTGGTTCTCCAGGAAGGTGCGCCAGGTCTGAGACGGCGGCTTGCGCTGGCGGACCATGTACTTGGCGACCGTGGACTCAGCAACCTTGTGGCCCAGGAGAAGCAGTTCAGACATGATCCTGGGCGCGCCCCAGGTCGGGTTTTCTTTCGACATGCGGCGGATGAGTTCGCGGACATCAGCCTCGACCTTCGGTCGGCCGAGTTTGCGGCGAGATTTCCAGCGCCAGTAGAGCCGGAAGCCCTTCTGATGCCACGCGACGACGGTCGCAGGTTGCACGATCATCAAGGCGGATCGCCAATCGGGCCAGAGGCGCGAAAGCCAAGCCCAGAGCATCCGGTCGCGGCGGTGAAGCTTTGGGCGTTTCACGGATCGCTGGAGGATCATCAGTTGATGCTCGAGCGCCAGAATCCTGACTGCCGCACCAGCTTTGGTCAGAAGGAATGCTTTGAAGAACCTCCAGACCAGCCCCACGATGCCCATGCCAGTGCCTCCATGCCTTGGGGCCAAGTATCGCGACGGCGACATTTCTGAGCAAGCAGCAAGGTATTCCGACTTGCCGTCGGCGGCTGATGCTGATAGACCACTGGGCATGTGGTCGATTGACAGGCTTTCGGATTCATTTCGTCCTGCCGGGCGATCACCCGGCGGAATCGAGGTCGCCGTATCGTCGGAGCCGGCAAACGACGGGGCATGGGCCACACAAGGCGATCTGGGGGGCGTTTGGCTGCGGGTGGAGCATGCTCGGCTGAAACTGCTGCGAGGCTTTGAGGAACTGCTGTGTCTGGAAGGGATACACGGGGTCGAGCGGATGCCCCACCAGATCGAGACCGTCCGCCGCGTGCTGCGGCGCGCCCAGGCTGGGGTGTTGCTGGCCGATGAGGTGGGACTGGGCAAGACCATCGAAGCCTGCCTGTTGCTGCGTGAGTATCTGCTCCGCGGCATGGCCAAGCGAGTGCTGATCCTGACTCCCCCATCGCTGGTGTCACAGTGGCAGGAGGAACTGGCCGTCAAGTTCGGATTGGAATTCGCCGCGGCCGAGAGCGGCCACAACATCTCAGAGGAATTCTGGGCCCAGACAGACCGCGTGCTGGCCTCGCTGTCGCTGGCCAAGAGCCGGCGGCATTTTGAAGCAGTGAGCGGCTGTCCGTGGGATTTGGTGATCGTAGATGAGGCGCACCATTGCCGCAATCGCACGACGCGTAATTGGCAACTGGTCAATGCCCTGCAACGCCGCCGGATGTTCCTGCTGACGGCCACGCCGGTGCAGAACGACTTGCTGGAGCTGTACAACCTGCTGACGCTGCTGGAACCGGGGCACTTGAAGACCGAGGTGGATTTCAAGAAGACATACGTCCGACGCGGCAATCCGCGCGATCCCCGCAACCGTGAGCGTCTGCGGGAGCTGCTGGGCGAGGTGATGATCCGCAACACGCGCGGCTTGGTGACAATCGACTTGCCCCCGCGGTACGCCCAGACGTTCGTTGTGGCGCCTGACCCTCGCGAGGCGGAACTCTACCGGCTGCTGGACACCTACCTGCGATGGCGGTGCCGGCACGCGGACATTGGCAGTCTCGCCGCCAACAGCACAAATGGGGAGGCCGTTGGCACCGATGGCCCGACCGGCGATGGCGGGACAAGGCAAGCCGCGCTCTTCAATGGCAGTTCCGCCGCGCACCCGGAGCCGACGGGATTATCTCGCATGCGGATCACGGCGCTGTTGCTCGCCGCCGGCAGCCATCCGGCGGCGCTGCTCGGGGCCTTGAGTGAGCTGGCCGCACAGGATGATCGCGCCAGGACGATTTGGGAGTCGGCCAGGCAGATTGGTACAAGCGCGAAGGAGACCAAGCTGCTGGAACTGCTTGGGGCGGGTCGTGGCGACAGTCCCCGTAGCGATCAGTCTGCCGCCGGCCAGGCGGGGGGCGGGCAGGCCAAGACCTTGGTGTTCGCCAACCTGAACGCGACGCTGGATCGGCTGAGCGAGGTCTTGCGCGGAGCGGAGATTCCTTTCAGCATCTTTACCGGCCGTCAAAGCGCCGCGGAGAAGGCGCAAGCCGTGGCACTGCTCCGCGAGTCCGTGCCGGTGATGCTGTGTTCGGAACTGGGCGGCGAAGGGCACAACCTTCAGTTTGCCAACACGCTGATCAA
>PMYD01000022.1 GCA_003171335.1 Phycisphaerales bacterium | reverse complement strand
GTGGCGAATATTACTGAGTAATATGCGCATAAATATGCGCATATTGTAATAATCTGTTGTAACTGTTTATGGATGTTAGTCTTGCAAATATGCGCGCGGCGCATAATGAAATTATCTGAAATTCTTCCCAGAATCTCAGGGTTTACCAATTTGATCTTTGAGAGTGTCTGTCGGTCCATTTCCGCGCGCACCGCCCACATTCGGGTGGATGTTTTTTTTGAAAAAACACCTTCCTTGCGGACCCTCCGTAGCCCTCGTTCGCGTAACCCGTCCCGCCAAGCCACAGCCAGGCGCTTGCCCAACAGGATCTTAAAGCCGGACGCAGAATGTGATGCATCATTATACCGTGGAAAGCCACAGCGTCAAGGTCAATAATCTTGCCGCGATGGCCGATTCACTTCCAACTGAGTTGGAAGTGGTAAACTGGGTAAAGGGCTGGCCCTGCCTTGTCTTTCTTGCTTTCACTGCCGGATAAGCTAATCTAGAACGTTCGCCGGCTGTCGGGCCGGCTCAACTGCACTGGCAAAGAAAGAATGAGCATGGCCGTTTCAGGACTTCCGGGAAATGTGCTGCTTCGCACGCACACGTGCGGGCAGTTGCGGGCCGAGAACATCGGGCAGATCGTCCAGCTATGCGGCTGGGTGAAGAGCTACCGCGACCACGGCGGGGTGGTCTTCATCGACCTGCGCGACCGCGAGGGCGTCACGCAGGTGCTGTTCGACCCGAGCGACGACCCCGAGATGCACAAGCTGGCCCGCGCCCTGCGCAACGAGTGGGTCATCTCCGCCGCCGGCAAGGTGCGCGCCCGGCCCGCGGGCATGGAAAACCCCAAGATGCCCACCGGCGCGATCGAGATCGTCGGCCTGCGGCTGACCGTGCTGAACAAGTCCGACACCGTGCCCTTCGAGCCGGATACCTCCGAGAAGGTGGCCGAAGAGACGCGGCTGAAGTACCGGTACATCGACACCCGCCGCAGCGAGATGGCCACCGCGCTCATCATGCGCCACCGCATCGCCAAGTGCGTGCGCGACTACTACGACCAGCAGGGTTTTCTCGAAATCGAGACGCCTTTCCTCACCAAAAGCACGCCCGAGGGCGCCCGCGACTTCCTGGTGCCCAGCCGGCTGCAACTGGGCACGTTTTACGCCCTGCCGCAGAGCCCGCAGCTGTTCAAGCAGTTGCTCATGGTCGGTGGCATGGACAAGTACATGCAGATCGTCCGCTGCTTCCGCGATGAGGATTTGCGCGCGGACCGGCAGCCCGAGTTCACCCAGATCGATGTGGAGATGAGCTTCGTCACCCGCGAGGACGTGATGCGCGTGAACGAAGGCGCCATGCGGGCCATCTGCAAGCTGTGCGGCGTGCCCATGCCCGACCCGGTGCCCGTGGTGACGTACGATCAAGCCATGCGCGACTACGGCATCGACCGGCCGGACATGCGCTTCGGCATGCTGCTCAAGGACATCACCGAGCTGGCCAAGGGCAGCGAGTTCAAGGTTTTCTCCACCGTGGCCGCCGCCGGCGGCATCGTCAAGGGACTCACCGTCGAGGGCGGGGCGGAGTTCAGCCGCAAGCAGCTCGACGACCTGGGGGCCTTCTGCACCAGCCTGGGCGCCAAAGGCATGGCCTGGTCGAAGGTGGATGAGAAGGGCGAGCTGAATGGCCCCGTGGCCAAGTTCTTCACCGGCGAGAAGCTCGCGGCGTTAAAGAGCGCCATGGGCGCCAAGGTCGGCGACTGCATGGTGTTCATCGCCGATAAGCCGGCCATGACCCACAAGGTGCTGGCGGCCCTGCGCAGCAAGCTGGGGGCCGAGCGCAGGCTGTATACGGCCGACACCTGGGCCTGGTGCTGGGTGATCGATTTTCCGCTCTTGGAGTGGGATGAGCAGGAAAAGCGCTGGATGGCCGTGCACCATCCCTTCACGGCCCCCGTGGCCGCCGATGTGCCGCTGCTGAAAACCGACCCGGGCAAGATTCGCGCCCAGGCGTACGACCTGGTGCTCAACGGCACCGAGCTGGGCGGCGGGTCGATCCGTATCCACGACACCAACGTGCAGTCGCAGATCTTCTCGGCCCTGGCCATCGGGCCGGAGGAGGCGCGCGTCAAGTTCGGCTTCCTGCTGGATGCGCTGCGCTTCGGCGCGCCGCCGCACGGCGGGATTGCCTTTGGCCTGGACCGCATCGTCATGCTCATGCTGAAGCGGAGCAACCTGCGCGAAGTCATCGCCTTCCCCAAGACGGCCAGCGGCTCCTGCCCGCTGTCCGATGCGCCCTCGGCCGTGGATGACAAGCAACTGGCCGAGCTGGACATCCGCCTGGTGGAAAAGCCGCAGACGCCCGATGTGATCCACCCGCACAAGGTGGTGGAGCATCACGACAGATAGGCATGGGGTGTTCGCTTGACGGGCGGATGGCAACGCCGATTGCAAATTGCGAATTGCAAATTGCCAATTGAGCAAACGGCAAGAGGAACGGCCGCATCAGTACCTCGCGAAGAAATGTGCCAGGAATCCTGCCGGTTGCCCCAACGTGCGCGCGGGATTAGTATCTGCCATAACCGAGGCAGGTTGTAATCGCCCATTCATTCCCGGTACAGAAAGGATGCGGTATGAAATCGGCACTGATTTTCTGGGGCGGCTGGAACGGCCACACGCCCGAGCAGACGGCGGAGCTGCTGGCCGGTCAGTTGCGGGCAAACGATTTTGAGGTGCGGATCGAAACGTCGCTTGATGCGCTTTTGGACGCCGAGGCGCTCAAGAAGCTCAATCTCATCGTGCCCATGTGGACCATGGGCCAGATCACCAAGGCGCAGTCCGCCGGCCTGTGCGGCGCGGTCAAGGGCGGCGTGGGCCTGGCCGGCGTGCACGGCGGCATGGGCGACAGCTTCCGCGGCAATATCGAGTACGAATGGATGGTCGGCGGCCATTTCGTCGGCCACCCGTACGTGGGCGACTACACGGTGAAGCTAACCAAGAAGAGCCCGCTCACCGAAGGCTTGCCCGCCGAGTTCCCTTACAAGAGCGAGCAGTACTACATGCTGGTGGACCCGGCCAACGACGTCCTGGCCGAGACCATCTACGACCGCGAGGGCCGCAAGGTGACCATGCCGGTCATCTGGACCCGCAAATGGGGCGAAGGAAAAGTCTTCTATTCCGCCCTGGGCCACACCGCCGACGAACTGAAGAAGTACCCGGCCGTGCTAGAGATGACTGTCAAGGGCATGCTGTGGGCCGCGAAGTAATTTGCGATTTTTGATTTGCGATTGGCGATTGAACGGCAAGAAATGGCCCGCTTGCCCTCTATGGAATCGCGGAATTATTGACTTCAACAAGAACGGCCGGAGCGGCAAATGCTCGCTCCGGCCGTTTGAGCAACTCACTCTTGATCTGTCACATTCAGGCTGGCTGCGACGGCGGCTGGCGGCGTCAGAAAAACCTCAGCATATCAGGAATATGCCTTCGTTTTCTTCCTTGCCATCCTTGTCTCGCCGACGCCTGAATATGACATCTCAATCGTTCGGTGCTCTAGAGCACTTTTGCTTTTCTTGTAGCGGTCGAAAGGCCTAAAAATGACTGTTTTTAGGCCATTTCCAGCAAGAACATCGCTACACGATTTGTTAACCTGCTCTAATCGCAAATCGCAATTCAAAAATCGAAAATCGCTACACCTTCCACCCCGGCAGGCAGTCCTTCGTCGCCCTGAGCATCTCCTTAAACATCTTCTCCGCCCGGTCGGTGGTCAGGTTCGTCAGCGGGTCGTTCAACAGGGTCTGGAAGGCCAGGTTGTAGTCGCAGGTCAGGCCGGCCTCGACGGTCATTTCCTGGTTGTAGATGGTGCGAGCCACCAGCGCCTCGACGCCGGCGGGCAGGCGGCCGGCAAATTCCGGCTCCACGCGGTCGTGCGTGAAGTAGGCGAAGGTCTCCACCACAGCCTCGTGCGGCAGTCCCTCGGCCTGGCCGATATTGGGCAGGTTCACATTCGTCCTCAAGTCATGCAAGCCCAGCAGCGCCAGCATCTGCTGCACCGTCTCCTCGCCGGACATCTTGATCTTGGCGGGCGCGCGGTCGGCGATCTTGGCCCGCCGCTCCCTGGGCAGCGCCTCGTAGCGCTGGGCGCGGAAGCTATAAGGTGTCAACTGTACGCCCCAGCGCTTGAGCGTTTCTTCATCCTTGAGGTACCAGGGCACGAACTCCACCAGGTGCCGCTCGCCGCCGGTGGGCATGATGCCGAACCGCTTGAACAGGTCGTACCCGACCTGGCCGCGGTTCTCGAAGACGTTCATCTTGGCGATTTCTTCAGGCCCGATCTTGCGGACCTTGCCCGGCTCTCGCCACTCCTTGGCGTACAGCTCGACCAGGTCGATGCCTTCGTACTCGGCTGCCAGCAGCCAGACGAAGTGGTTGACGCCCAGGGCCGTCACTTTCAGGTCGTAGCGCGTCTTGCCCTTGATGCCGTGGTACTTGTCCAGCAGCTTGCACAGGTAGCCCTGCGTGCCGAACATCTCGTGGCAACAGCCGAAGGCCTTGATCTGCGGGAAGACCTTGAACAGCGTCCGCGTGCACACGCTCATCGGGTTGGTGTAGTTGATGACCCAGGCGGAGGGGCAGTAGCGCTCGACGGCGCGGGCGATGGCCGCGTAATCCGGCACGCTGCGCAGCGAGCGCACCAGGCCGGCCGGGCCGACGGTGTCGCCGACGGGGTGCAGAATGCCGTACTTGGCGGGGATGTTGATGTCGTGCCCCATCATCCAGATCGGCCCGGGCTGGATCGACGCCACGACGAAATCCACATCCGTCAACGCCTCTTTCAGCGAATCGACGACTTTGTACTTCCACTGGCTCAGGGCCTCGGGGCTCTCCATCACCTTCTTGCCCCAGCGGGCGTTTAGGAGGGCCGACGGCCGGTCGAGGTCATACAGCCTAATCTCGCCCTGCATCTCGTCGCTCGCCGCCAGGTCGACCATCATCTGCGGCGCCCAGCCGCGCGAGCCGCCGCCGATGTAGCCGATCTTGATATAAGGGACATCTTTCTTCGCCTTGACGCGCTTAGCAGCCATTTGCATTCCTCTCAATTAGTGCTTCCCGCGATGGAAAAGATGCTACGAGTGTACCTCGAAGGCGTCGCGCTGCAAGAGGGAAAGAGGCCCGCGATCATTGGTGAGGGGCGCCTCACATCCCCGCTCGGTGGGTGGCGCGGGTGTCCGCACCCGTGCGCTGTGCCCGCCGCAAGAACACGGTGCCGCAGGATTCCGCCGGACCTGCCCTCCGGCCCGTGATGGCGAGCGCACGGCTGCGGACAGCCGTGGCACCCGCGGGAGCTACTGTTCTCACATCGTGTCGAGCAAGTGCTCGAATCGTGCGGCCGCATCGGCCAATGTGCCGACCTGGCGGTTGGCCGCGCCCAGGACCATCGGGCCGACAAAACTGGCGCAGCGCAGGATGGAGATCATCTCCTTCACCTCGGCGTGGCCGCAGGCTAAGGGCTGCGGCGTGCCGTCGGCGGTGGCATCGACCAGGTCGAGCTGATCGACGAAGCGGCGAAGCTTCTTTTTGTAGCTGCCCAGGAAGGGGTTCTCGCCGGCGCGGGCGAAGTTGGCGCCGTTGAAGACAAATCCCGGCCGCAGGTTTTTGGCGGCCAGGCTTTGCAGCAGCGCTGATGCGCGGTCGCTGGACAGGTCGGCGTTGAAGAAGGACAGGCGCACGCCCTTGGCCGCGGCGGCCTTCAGCAGCACCTCCGCATCGCCCGACAGCGGCAGCACCAGCCGGCGGACGCCGCTGGCGGCGGCGATATCCATCATCGAGGCGTTGGTATCGGAGAGGATTCCGCTGCGGATGGCGGTCACGCGGATACTGCCGCTGTCCAGCTCGCGCACGGCCGAGGCGATCTGCCGGGCGGACATGGCGTGGGCCGGCCGGCCGGCCAGGCCGTCCAACTCGACCGCGTCGATGCCGACAGCGCGGCACTGGTCGATGATCTCGGGCAGGTATTTTCCCGCCAGCGTGGCGGCGGCGGCCAGCGTGAAGGATTCACGCGACAAGCGGTCGCGCCGCAGGTCGGCGCGCTGATTGGTGCAGTCGGCGCAGTTGGGGTTGTCGCACAGGACGAAGGCCGGGTTTTGGCGCGCGGCCGCCGTGGCCAGCTCGATCAGGTCGCGGCTCTTGATGAGCCGCGTGATGGCCGAGCCGATTTTGCCCATGCGCATCTTGCCGCTGTCGCGCAGCATCCGGTCCAGGCCGATGAAGTTGCGGTGGGGGCCCGGGAAATAGGGCCAGGTCTTTGTCTTGAGGCCTTCGCTCGTGTGGAACGACTCGGCGGTGATGGGTTTGAGGTAGGCCAGCCGCTCGAGTTCCTCCACCGTGTGCAGCGTGGTGTTGCGGTCCTGGTCCACGCCCAGCAGGCACACGTAGCCGCCCAGGGCGGCGATGCGCGTGTAGGGGGTGTCGGGGCCATGGGCCAGCTCCGCCTTCCAGTGGTCCTGGCAGATCTCGGCGGCCTTAGCGCCCAGGGCGGCCATGCAGGCCTTGGGATGAACGCTGCGGACGGCGCGGGGATCATCCCGCACAACCTCCGTGATGGCGCCGAGGCTGCCGAAAATCGGCACCACCAGCGTGCCCGCCTCGCCCAGCACATCCAGGAACGCCCGCACCACGGCGGCCGCACCGCCTTCCACGTGGCCCAGGCTCGACAGGCTGCTGTGCAGAAGCACGATGTCACCGGCCAAAAGCCCCAGCGAGCGAAGGTCGGCGGCGATCTGGTCGCGATCGATGCGTTCTGTAGTCATATTTCGATCCGGTTGCAAGCACCGGCCTTCGGGCGTCCGACTTCAGCCTTCTCTTCTCCGTGTCCTCAGTCAGCCTCTATCTTTTTCCGGCCTTCACTTTCTTAAGTCTTCTCTGTGTGCTCTTTCTTCCTCTGTGTCCTCTGTGGTTCATTTACCGACGAATCCAACTCGGCAATGATCCGGCACGGAATCTGTGTGGCCCCGACAATCCGCAACGGCAGCACCGTAAGCTTCACCGCCGAGGATGTCAACTCGTCCAGGCGAATCGGCTGGCAGACCGTCAGCACGCCGGCGGCGAAAAGGGTCTCGAAAACGCCCTGCGGCCGCTGGTTGCTCTCAAAAACATCCGCCACCAGCAGGCGAAACCCGCGGTCGATGATCCATTGCACGGCCTGGGCGCTGAGGTAGACGCTGCGCGCGGCGATCTGGTCGAAGCGAAGCACGCCCAAGGCGTTGAGGATGAGCGCCTGCGCCAGGGGCGGCGGCGGACAGGCCGCCGCAAGTTCATCGGCCCCGATGGGGCCCGAGCCATCCGCGCGCGCCAGATGAATCACCGTGGCATCCATGCGAAAGAGTTTCTCAACGGGGAAATTCGCCGCATCGCTGCCATCATCGGTGTGCTCAATATGGCTGGGAAAGTCCAGGTAGGTGCCGGCCATCGAGTCATGGCTGAAGTAATGCACCCGGGCCTGGTAGGGCGGCCTGCCGGCCGGCGTGATCCGCCAAATCTCCGTGCGCAGCAACTCGGGCCCTTTGGGGCCGCGCTCGATGGGCAAGGTGAGATCGAGGATTCTGTTCATGCGGGCTAATCTAGCGTCAAGGGAGGGACGTGCATAGTTCCGAAGAGAAACACGAAAACCACAAAGACCACGAAGGGCACGAAGAAAGCTATAACGTGGTCTCCCTTCTTAGCCCGCAGGGCGTATGACCATTAGCCACGGGCGCAAGCCCGTGGACGCGAGTGCCCTCGCGCAAGAGCCCGAAGGGCGATTGAATGCTCCGCGGCTCGCCTGCAGGGTAGCCGAATTCGCAAATACGGCAGCATCGAGAATTCTGGCGTTCAATCGCCCTGAAGGGCTCCAAAGGAAATCGGGACATGTTGTCCACGGGCTCGCGCCCGTGGCTAATGGTCAATCGCCCTGCGGGCTCCCAATGCGGCCTCGAGATAAGGATGGCAAACCCATGCCTAATGGTCAATCGCCCTTCGGGCGCTTCGGGTTCTTCGTGTTCGCCTTTTTCTTCCGCTAGACCTTCGATTTGGCAGAACTCCCGCCTCCGATAAAGACGACCTCGACGCAGCCATCCGCGCCTGGGCGGAGATGGCCCAGGGCTTGGCGGACATCGCGCAGGCGGCAGCCCCCGCGCGAAACCACCAGGAGCGTCCGGTCCACCAGGTGGGACAGAATGCCGGCGTCGGAAAGGCCCAGCACGGGCGGGCTATCCAGCAGCACCAGGTCCCAGGCTGCCCGCCAGCGCGCCAGGCACTGGGCCATGGCCGGACCAGCCAGCAGATCGGCGATGGCCGCTCCGGCATGCAGCTTCCCGGCCGGCAGGATGTGCAGGTCGCCGGCCTGGATGATCGCCTCCGCGTCGGTGCAGCGCGCTGCGAGAATATCCGCCAATCCCCACCGGACGTGCAGGCCCAGGCGCTCGGCGATCGATCCTTCGTGCATGTCCGCATCGACCAGCAGAACGCGCTCTTGCCGCGCCAGGTGCCTGGCCAGCGCTGTGGCCAGGGCGGACTTGGCCTGCGGATCGGTCGAGGCGGTCAATTGCACCAGGGCGTTGTGGGATGGCCCGCGCTGGGCCCGCAGCGCCGCCCGCAGCGCCGCCGTCGCGTCGAAGGGCGCTTTATCACGGGCCCCCGCCAGATCCGGCAGGACGGCCAGGATTCGCGTCTGACCCGGCCAGGCCACCTCGATCGCCCGGGCCGCGACCGCGCCTGAGCCGCCCAAGAGCCAGATGGCCACGCGGCCGGCCGCCAGGGCTAGCGCCGCCACCAGGATCAGCAGCCACGGCCGCTGATCCGCCAGCCGCACGGCGGGGCCGGTTGGGCCGGCGGCGATGGGCTCGAGATCGCCCGCGACGACAGCGCGCTTCATCGCCAGGTCGTTCAGTTCGGCGCGGACCTGGTCGAGGTCCTGCTGCTTCTGGGCCAGCTCGCGCCGAGCCGCGGTGCAGGCGCTGTTAAGGCGAGAGGCTTTCTCCCACTGGGCCTGCCGGGCGGACAACTCCTCCTGGAGGCGCTTTTGCCGCTCCTGGAGCTTGCTGACCGCACCCCCATCGCGCGCGGGCACATCGCCGCGCTGGAACAAGTCCACGGCCAGATCACGCACCACGGTGCTTAGCTGGTCCTGGGTCTGGTCCAGGCGGAGTTTGCAGGTTGCCAGATAGGTTTCACTGTCGGCGCCGTCAAGATCCGCGGCAAGGGCGGAAACGACATCCTGCTGGTCCAGGATCGCCCGCTGCAGCTCGCCAAAGCGTTCGTACCGCTTCTGGTACGCCGACTCGACCTGCGGGTCGAGCCGCTCGGCCGCGGCGGCACGATAGGCGGCGATGACGCAGTCCAGCACCTGCGAAAGATCCTCGCCCTGGGCGGACCGTAGCGACAGCTCGACTGTTTCAGACTGCGGGCCAATGATGAGGTCCAGCCCCGTGCGCAGGCGGTCCTCTGGCTTGGGGTCGTGCACGAGCAGCGACTGCGGCCAGGGCGCCGCCGGTGGGCTAAACCAGGCGCTGCGGCGGACGAGCGGGTTTTCAAGCACCCGCGTGAGCACCGTGGGGCTGTCCAGCAGCCATTGCTCCAGCTTAATGACGACTCGGCGCTGGGCTTCATTCGGCTGTGCGCGGGCCAAATGAGAGGGCAACACCACGACGCGCAACATCGCCGAGGCCTTGAAGGGCGGCGCGTACGCCAGCCACACGGCCGCCGCCGCGGGCGCCGCCACCAGCACGAACGTGACCACGAAGATGGCGACGGCGCGCCAATTCCGCCGCCGCGGCGGTGAGGCCGGCCGCTGCCCAGCGCGGGAGCGCTGCGGTTGACGCGGCTTGCGAGCGGCCGCCGGTGTGGCCGGTTTGTCCTTGGGCGACTTGGATTTCTTTCCTGGCTTGGCTTTCTTCCGGAGCCGCTTGGACTGGCTGCGGCGATGGGAGGAATCGCCGGCTCGCACGGCCATGGCGGCCGGGGACACGGCCGCCACGCGCGGCGGCGAGGCGGGGTTACGTGGCGTGTCCACGGTCTTGATCGTCAGCGGCCGTGGCGCGCTGGCGGCTGCGGCCGGCCGTTCTTCGGTTGCGGGCGGCTCATCGTGCGGCAGCGGCGCTGGCGGCAATGCCTCCGGCGATGCATCGTCCGGCGGCAACGTGTTCGCCGGCGCATGAGTCGTGGCTGGCGCAGGATCCATGGTCGCCTCAGAGTCCATGGTCGCCGCGGGGCCCGTGGCCACCGCAGCGCCGGGCGGCTGAACGGGCGCGGGCGGGGCCGCCGGTGGGGACATCACGGCGGGCATGGGCAGGGCCGGCGCCACGGCGGGGGCAGCCGTGGCGATGTTGAGGTCCGGCGGGAAGAAGCGCGGCTCCAGGATTCCCTTTCGCGTCGTGCGGTCCCATTCGCCGAGGCGCGCCGGCCCGGCCGCCTCCAGCCGAACCGGGGCCACCGACTGAAGAGTCCGCAACAACCCGCGATCCATCACCGCGCGGGCCTTGGCCGAACTGTCGCTGACGAACAGCACGGTGGCGGCGCCGGGAGAATCCTGCCCGGCCAGGATGGCGCTGGGGATGGGCAGCTCGCCCGAGTCGCCCCAGGCGATCAGCATGTCGTAAACTCGCCGGGCGATGCCCACCGGTCCGCTGTCTTTGCGGCCGATCGCCAGGAGAAAGAAGCCCTGCCCCTGGCGCCAGTCGAAGGTGGCGGCCGCCGAGTTGGAGAGCACGGCCTGGCGGCAAAACGGGCAGCTCAGCGCGCCGGCGCGCTGGCCGCCCGGGGGGCTGACAGGCTGACCGCAGTTGGGGCAGTTGATTCGTTCCATGATGATCTTGCCGGCTGGCCAGGCGCGAGGTCGCGCCCAATCGTGCCATCATAGCGGCCGGGCCCTCGCCATAAAAGTGACCGGCGCCAGGTGAAGCCAGGTCAAGAGGTGGCCCTCACGACGGGGGCGAACGCCCCGGTCGGGTGGGCATGGGCGCGCGAGATGGGCGAGCACCTTCTCGGACGGCCCATGCCCACCCGCCTCGGCCGCCATGGGCGGGCTTCGCCGTGAGGGCATGCCACCTAAATCTGAAGTTTCCCGCCGGCCCGTTTGTTCGCCCGCCGGCGCGTGGTATCATGCTTGTTGCCGCCGGCACATCGTTTTGGGCGGCGCGTGCGATGGTCCTCGGGCACGCGATCGTCCATCGCCGGGGGCAAGTGCGAACATGGAGCCCGTTAGAACGTGAATTTCGCCGCGTGGGCCGTGCTGCTGGGGGCGGTGCTGGCCAGCCTGTTCATTTCGGTCGTGCATTTCACGTTACGTCGCGCCAGCCGCGTGCGCCTGGAAGAGGCCTTTGCCGGCCCGCGCCGCGCGGGCTGGCTGGCGCTGCTGGATGCGCGGCTGGATGAGTTGATATTAGGGACGGCCTTTCTGCGGACGCTCTGCCACCTGCTGATCCTGCTGTCGGTGGTCCGGCTGCTGACGCGCGGGCGCTGGAGCGTGGACCTGCTGGCGGTGGTTCTGGCGGCGGCGATCGTGGCCCTGGCGGGCATCGGCATTCCCCACGCCTGGGCCAAGTACGCCGGCGAGCGCACCACGGCCTTAGTCTGGCCGGTGCTGACGGTGCTGCACTGGGTGCTGTGGCCGCTGACGCGTGCGCTGCGCGCGTTAGATGCCCCGATCCGCCGGCTCAGCGGCCAGGCCGATCTGGCGCCCCTGCCCGCCAGCGAGGTCGAGCAGGAGATCCTGCACCTGGCCAGCGAAGGTCAGGCCGGCGGCGGCGCCGACGCCGACGAGATGGAGATGATCAGCTCCGTCATCGAGTTCCACGACATCCGCGTCGGCCAGATCATGACGCCCCGCACCGATATCGAGGCCCTGGAGGTCACCTCGGATCGCCAGCAATGCATCGAGATGGTGCAGCGCGTGGGCCATTCGAGGATTCCCATCTTCCAGGACACGCTGGACAACATCGTCGGCGTGCTCTATGCCAAGGACCTGCTCTCGGTGGCGGGGGGCGAGGCGTTCGACCTGCGTAAGAGCATGCGCGAGCCGCTGTTCGTGCCGCAATCCAAGCCCATCAGCGACCTGCTCAAAGAGCTGAAGCACCGCCAGGTGCACATCGCCATCGTGCTGGATGAGTACGGCGGCACCGCCGGCCTGGTGACCATCGAGGACCTGCTGGAAGTGCTGGTGGGGGAGATCTCCGATGAGTTCGAGGCGGCCGAGCCCCCGATGCTCAAGCGGCTCGATGAGCGCACCGTGGAGGTCGATGCGCGAATGTACATCGACGATCTCAACGATGAGCTGGAGCTCAAGCTGCCCGAGGGCGAGGACTACGACACGGTCGGCGGCTTCGTTTTTTCCACGCTGGGCTATATCCCCCGGATGGGCGAATCGTTCGAATATGCCGGCCTGCGGTTCAGCGTGATCGAGGCCGAGCCGCGGCGGGTCAAGCGCGTGCGGATAACGCTTCCCCAGCCGCCTTCCGCCGAGCCGCACTAGGCCGGCCGCGCCGTCTTTTGAGGAGTCAGGCAACATGGTGCGTCTTCTTCGCCGACTGCGAACGACCGGCACGCTGATCGGGGCCCGGCGGCTGTGCCGCCGCGACAGCTATCTTCGCCAGGTGGGCTGGTTCGAGAGCTTCCGCCGCCGCATGCCCATCGACGCCGAGGGAGAGCCGCTGCCCTGGTATACCTATCCGGCGATCTCGTTCCTCATCGGGCGGATCCGCCCGGACATGGCGATCTTCGAATACGGCAGCGGCCATTCCACGCTGTGGTGGAGCCGGCGCTGCCGCCAGGTGGTCAGTTGCGAGCATGATGCCCAGTGGTACGAGCGCCTGCGCGGGCAATTGCCCGCCAACGTGACGTACCGGCTGCTGGAGGCCAGCGCCGAGGGGCCGTATGTCCGGGCGAGCACCGAATACAGGGACGCATTTGATATCGTCATCATCGACGGCGCCGAGCGCACCCGCTGCTGCCGCAACTGCACCGGCGCGCTGAAGCGCGATGGCGTGATCCTGTGGGATAACAGCGATCGCGAGGAATGGCGCGAGGGATACGAATTCCTCGCCGGCCTCGGTTTTCGCCGGCTGGATTTCACGGGCATGGGACCTTCCAGCAACGTGGGCTGGGGAACGACGATTTTTTACAAGTCGGAGAACTGCCTGGGCATTTAGGTCCTCAAGTCGGAATAATCCGGAAGTTTGCCGAGTTTCTCAACTGCGGAGTTTCCGCAGTTGTCTGGGGCGTTGCAGAACAAGACACGACTTCGACATTGGCACTTCCGGAAATCCCGGACGTGAGAGGGACGCGACTCCGACATTGTCGGAGTCGACTGAGGAAATTCCTCAGTTGCCCCCGGCGCGACTCCATAATTTATGGAGTCGCCTCCAGAGTAACGTCCGGAAATTCCCGAGGTCGTAGTGGGCCGGCGCTGGCATACCTACCACATGTTGTGGTTATAGAGGCGTCTTCACGGTTCGGAGGGGACCAGTTCATTCCCGTAACGAACTGAATGCATGCCAGGAAGAGTCCGGGGGAAGGGGCGCGACTGTGACATTGTCGGAGTCGAAGCTTTGTCCTGAGCCCTGAAAGGGCGGAATATTGAAGCCTAGGGCAGAGCGAAGCGGTGCCCTGGGTGAGGATGTCCCAAGGTTCTCTAAGCCCTGAAAGGGCGCAATAGTCATGCGTGCTGGAATCCGGGATAAACGCAGAAAAAGGCGGCATTTCCCGGCCGGCGTGTTTCGCCCCATTGGGGCTGACCTCTGGGAGGTCGGGCTCTCCCAGGGCGTTGCCCTGGGCTTTATGATTTCGCCCCTTTGGGGCTGAAGATCCGGCGGCTTCGTGGGATCCGGCAGATTCGTAAGATCTGTCAGATGCTTTGGTTGCGACAAAAACTTGGTTACGCCTTCACGACCTCATGGTGAACCGCGTCGGCCGGGGAGGGCACTTCCGTCGCGTTGACGGTTGGAGTCTGGCGTTGGGTATCGGAGGCGAAGCTGCCGGTGGTGTTTGCCGGGGGCGGAGCGGGCAGGTCGAAATCGCTCACGACTTTGTACGTGACCCGCCGTCCCAGCCGGCAGGTGACTTCGTAGGGAATGGTGCCCAGGATTCGGGCCAGGTTTGCCACACTGTTGGGGGCGGCGGGGTCCGGGCTGATCAGCTCGGCGGTTTGGCCCACGTGGGCGCCGGCCACATCGGTCAGATCCACGATGATCTGATCCATGCTGATGCGCCCCAGCACGGGGGCCATCTTGCCGTTGACGCCAACGGCGTATCGCCCGGCGAGCTGGCGGGAGATTCCATCGCCGTACCCGCCCGGCACGATGCCCACGCGGCTATCCCGCGTGATGCGGCTGAGCGAGCCATAGCCGCACGTGGAGCCGGCGGCCAGGGACTTGATCTGCACGATCGGCGCCACCAGCCGCAGAATCGGCCGCACCGGCAGGGGCGAGGCCAGTTCCCAACTGGGGGGGTAGCCGTAGATGGAAATTCCCGGCCGCACCATGTCCAGCGCGGTGTGCGGCATATCGGCCACAGCCGCCGAATTGGCCGCATGACGCAGCACGCCCGTCAGCGGCTGAACCTTGCGCAACACGCGCTGGAAGCGGGCGAATTGCTGGTTGGCGTGGCTCTTGTCGAATTCATCGCTGGCGGCAAAATGCGTGTAGATGCCCGCCAGATGCAGCGGCGCGGCGGAACGAACCGCCGCGACCAGTTCGGGGGCATCCGCTGGCGCCACGCCCGAGCGGCCCATGCCGGTATCAACCTTCACATGCACATCCGGGCGGGCCTTGAGGCGGCCGGCCAGCTTGGCCAGCGGCATCACGTCGGCCGCCGCGGCCAGGGTGATATCGATTCGGCAGCGCATCGCCTCGGCGGCGATATCCAGGGCTTCACCGCCGGTGCTGACACCATAGGCCATCGTGGCCAGAATTGGACCTTCGTAACCCGCCTGGCGGATGGCCAGGGCCTCCGGCACCGTCGCCACGGCCAGTGCGTCGGCTCCCGCGGCAATCGTCGCCAGCAGGGCCGACAAGCCGTGCCCGTACGCATCGGCCTTCACCACGGCACACAGCCGGCAGCCGGCCGGCAGGCGGCTGCGAATCACGCGCAGGTTTTGTGTGACCGCGCGACGTGAGAGCTCCGCTCTGAGATAGTGCTCCATCACGACGCAGATTGTATCGGCGAGATTGGCCGAAGCAATGCAGGCGCAAAAATTGCCGGAAGAAACGCTGGAGGCTGCCCTTCGACGAGCTCAGAGTGGAGGCCGGCAGGAATGGCTGGGTGCCGTGGCTGCGTTTTTTGCAGCCACGCGTCATCAGGACGAGTTTCCAATCCAAGTGGACCGGGGGCACTCTTCTCGCTGCGCTGGCGCGAGACCCAACCTGCGCTAACTCGTGGCTGCAAGAAAACGCAGCCACGGCACCCAGCGCGACTCCTCTTCATCGCCTCCAGCCTCGGCACCCTGAGCCCGTCAAACGGCCGCCTCCAGCCTCCCTGCTTCGCCCACAAGGGGCTTCGCAGGGCAAGCTGTTTTTAGATTGCACGAGAATTCCGAGCAGTTTATGCCTTGACGAATATTCCAGGCGCGGTAGACTGTAAGTGCTATCGCCTGACCCACGCAGTACGCTTGCAGCAGAAGTGAGGAACGATTTGTAGCTGCGCTTTTTGTCCTACCATCGGATCGCCGGCAACCTTTTTGCCGCCAACGGCTTGTTTTTTGAAGGAGGACCGAACGTGAGGATCATTCTGGTCTGTGCTCTAATGTGTATCTCCTTTGCCGTACTTCCCGCCTGGGCCGGGCAAGAGCAGGATGAGAGCCCGCCCATGGATAAGAACAATCCGGCGAACCTCAAGACCATCACCGCCACCACCTACTCCATGAATGCCTACCCCGGTGAATCGCATCTGGATGGCCAGTGGGAATGCAGCATTGTCGGCTCCGATGGCAAGGTCTATTTCGGCGACTCCAGCCACGACTCCAACACCGCCGCCATGTACTGCCAATATGATCCCACCACCGCCCAGGTTCATGTGCTGGTTCAGAACATGGATGTGCCGCTAGGGGAGCAGGCCGCCGTGGCCGCTAAGACGCACGCCCCCCAGGGCAAGCTGCACGTGCCCGAAATCGAAATCAACGGCTACATTTACAGCGGAACTTACTACGGCTATGCCGGCTCGACCTATCCCGGCGGTTATGCCTTCCGCTACAAACTGGGCAGCTATGAGGCCAACTCCGTCGCGCAGATCGACAACATGGGCATTTCGTATCCCGGTGGCGAGCAATACAACTCGCCGGCGTATGACGCCGTAAACAACAAGTTCTACTTCAACACCACGCGCATGAATCCCGACGCCACCGGGTCGAACAAGGTCAATACGGGCATGCCCTACAGCTACTTCTACGAGTTCTGCGATGGCTCGGGCAATCTGTGGACGACGGACAGCGGCACGCTCTATAAGCTGGATGCCAACACCAATAACTACCACAACATGGGCTCGCTGCCGGCCACGCACGATCCCAACAACCCCAGCCTGCCGGGCACCGGCTATTCCCCGTACTCATGCTTCTACTTCGGCGCCAAGCCGACCGATGCCAACGGCGTGCTGCAGAACAATCTGTACGTCTTCCAGCAGGGCTACGACGGCGACCTGTACGAGCTGAACGCCGTCAATGCGAGCATCACCAAGCTTGCCCACATCGGCTTGGGCGGCTTGGACATGTGCATGGGCGGGCACACGGTGTACTGGCTCCAGTCGGCCACGCCGTACGGAACCGTGTACACCGATCCGGTGACCCACCAGCAGACAACCTACACCAGCGATGCCAAGGCCCAGGACCAGCACCTGATGAGCATCAATATCCTGGACCCCAACCATGCGATCGTCGACTGGGGCCGCGTGATCGACCAGTCCGGCCGCACGCCCTGGCGCTGCGAAGGCATGTCGGCCGATGCCAACGGCCACGTGTACATGACCGGCGACTGGCACCTGCTCAGGGACCCCAACACCGGCGTCGTGCTCCAAAGCGAGCATCCGAACACGGTCATCCGGGCGAACGATAATTCTCCCGGCAGCTACTGGGATTACACCAACGACAGCCCGTGGCGCGGGCAGTTCTTTGCCGTGGTGAACGCGCCGGAGCCGATGTCCCTGGCGCTGCTCCTGGCCGGCGGGATGATGATCCTGCGTCGCAGGCGCTAAGCGTTACACCCCATTGATGTTCCAGCCCCGCGGCGCGCTACCCAGTGCGCCGCGGGGTTTTTTCTTTGAGGCGATTTGGCCATCGCCCAGAGGCCAGACCCTTCGGGCAATCTGCCTTGCCGCACCTGCGTCGCGGCGGGGACATTTCCTGCATTGTGCGGCGTTTTCGATGCTTTTTGGATGGACATGTTATGATTTTCCGGGTAATATAGATGTGGAAGAAATTTGTTCGCTGCCCTCAAGCGACGTGCTTACCGCGGAGTGAGTGTCCCTCTTGAATGGAGGCTGAATCATGTTTCATCGCTGGACTTTTCCTCTTCTCGCCTTGACCGTGTCCCTGTTTGCTTTGGCCGGCCTGTCGGCGGCGGCGACGCTGAATGTCATTACCGATGACACGCCGGCGGCGATTCTGTACTCCAATGCCCAGGGCAACCCGATCGTTCATCTCAGCGCCGTGGACCACACGATCACGGCCACCACCACGCCCTTGTGCCCGTACGAGGTGCACCTGGACGGCCAGTGGGAAGGCAGCGTGGTCGCCTCGGACGGCAAGGTGTACTTCGGCACCTCCAGCCACGCCCCGCACACCAGCGGGCTGGTTATGCAGTACGATCCGGGCACCGGGCTGGTGCACAAGCTGGGGTCCCTCAACGCCATCGTGAACGAAGACCCGAATTACTACCGGCCGCAGGGCAAGCTGCATAGCGCCATCACGGAGTCTAGCGGCTACCTGTACTTCTCCACGTACTATGGCTACGAGGGCAACAACTCCGGCGGCTATCCCGGCGGGCACATGGTCCGGTACAAACTGGGCAGCTACGAGGCCAACCCCGCCGCCCCGGTTTTCAAGGACATGGGCATTCCGTATCCTGGCGGCACCATCTATACCGCCACGACGGTCGACACCGTCAACAACCTGGTCTGGGTCAACTCCAACGGCGTGATGTACAACTACAATGGCAACTTGCCCGACTCGACCACGTTCAGCCCGGTCACCCGCGGCGCGTTGGGTGGCGAGTATGCCACCTGCTTCCATCATTTCGTTGACAGCCAGTACAACCTGTGGACGACCTCCCAGGAAATTCCCGGCAACGTGTGGAAGTTCCCGTTCTCCGGCTCGGCGTCGACGTACAGCGCCGTCCTTCCTCCCGTCCGGCGGCCGGACAACCTGGCGATTGATTCCGGCTACCAGTTCGGTTGTTGGTTCGACTGGGGCGACAAGCTGGACAACGACCACTTTGTTTTCAATATGGAGTACGACACCTTTCTTTGGATCCTGGATGCCAACCAGGCGCGCCAGGGCCACTTCGCCCTCGGCCAGGCCTTCAAGAAGGTGGCCAACATCGGCGTCGGCGGCTTGGACACGTGCCTGGCCGGCCACACCGTGTACTGGCTCAGCTCCGCCCGGGGGTGGAACTCGTACTGCTCTTTCAACGGCCCCAATAACCCGGACACGAACTACTACAACTACACCAGCGATTGCAAAGCCAAGGACCTGCACCTGCTGAGCATCGATCTGAATGACCCCCGGCTTTCGGCGCCGGGGTACGACCCCAATGTCACGGACGCCAATCTGGTGACTGACTGGGGCCGCATCGTCGACCAGAACGGCCGCACGCCGTATCGGTGCGAGGGCATGTCCAGCGATGGCCTGCGCGTGTACCTGACGGGCGACTGGCGCAACTTGCCCACCGACCCCAATAACTGGCACACGCTCAAGGCGCTGTACCTGGACATCGACGGCGGCTACCAGCAGATCTGGCGCGGGCAGTTCTTCGGCGTGATCCAGGTGGCCTCGAACCTGGCCCCGATTGTCAACGCGGGGTCCAACCAGTCCATCAATCTGCCCAACGTGGCCACGCTGGCCGGCACGGTGAGCGATGATGGCAAGCCCAACCCGCCTGGCGCGTGCACCATCGCCTGGAGCCAGGTCTCCGGGCCCAGCAGCGTCATTTTCGCCAGCCCCAGCGTGCAGAACACGACGGCCACGTTCTCGGCAGTGGGCACGTACGTGCTGCAACTGGCGGCCAGCGACTCGGTGCTGAACAGCACCAGCACGGTGCAGATCATCGTGAACCCGCAGCCGGTCAACCAGGCCCCGGTGGTCAACGCCGGAGCCAACCAGACCGTTACCCAGCCGGCCACCACGGCCAGCCTGGCGGGCGCCGTCAGCGATGACGGCCTGCCGGTGGGCGCGGTGGTGACGTCCACGTGGAGCGTTGTTTCCGGCCCCGGCAGCGTCACCTTCGCCAACGTCAACGCCCCCAGCACGACCGCCACGTTCTCCACGCTGGGCACATACGTGCTGCGGCTGACGGCCAGCGACACGGCGCTGAGCAACTCGGCGACGACGCAGGTGGTCGTGCAGGCCCAGGGCAGCCTGGTCATGGCGCTGCACCTGCCCTTCGATGAGGGCTCGGGCACCGTGGCCGCCGATACCTCCGGCAACGGCCGCAACGGCACGCTGGCCGGCGGGACGACGTGGATTACTGGCAAACTCGGCCATGCCGTTCAGTTCGACGGCGTCAGCGGCCAGGTGACCGTGCCGGACTTCGCGCTGAGCCAGCAGTTCTCCGTGGCCTTCTGGTTCAAGGCCAGCAACCTGCCCAACATGTACAGTTACATGTTCAGTTGGGGCACGGTGAGCAATGTCAACAGCATCAACATCTGGTTCTACGTGAATCCCACGCCCACCATTCGCACCGACATTCAAGACTCCGTCGGGGCGGACCCGACCAATTTCTGCGACATCATCGACGCCAACATGACCAACGGCCAGTGGCACCACTACTGCGCGACGGTCGCCAATAGCGGCGGCCTGACGGTGTACATTGACGGCCAGCCCCGAGTCACCTATGCGCCCGTGGGCGGGCACACGATTACTCCGGCCACGAACCTGTTCATTGGCGGCCGGTGTGACAACAACACGGCCCGCTACTACGCCGGCGGCGTCGACGATGTGCGGATTTACAGCCAGGCACTGGCCGCCGCCGACGTGCAGAGCCTGTACAACGGCCCGCCGGCCAACGTGGCCCCCACGGCTACGGCGAGCGCTGGGTACCCCAAAGTCATGATTCCCAACGGCTTGTCGCTGATGGGTACGATCAGCGATGACGGCCAACCCAACCCGCCGGGGGTGTGCACGGCCGCCTGGAGCAAGGTCTCCGGCCCCGGCACGGTGACTTTCGCCAATCCGGCCGCCGCCAGCACGACGGCTACCTTCTCGACGGCCGGCACGTACGTGCTGCAGTTGACGGCCAGCGACTCGGTCCTGACGGGCACCAGCAACGTGACGGTGACCGCCCTGGCGCCCGGCGACTTCAACGGCGACGGCAAGGTCGATGGCGTGGACTTCCTGATCTGGCAGAGCCATTACCCCACCTCCAGCGGCGGCACGCCGGATGGCGGTGATGCCAACGGCGATGGAAAGGTCGATGGCGTGGACTTCCTGGTCTGGCAGTCGAATTACCACTAGTAGAATAGCCGCGTGCTGCACACCTGCTCTTCACGGGGCAGGGTGTATAGCCCGAGTGCACACGCCCTGCAGAACTCGCCGGGGCGGCAGGTTCCAAACCTTGCCGCCCCGGTTTCTTTGGCGCTCATTTTCGCAGGGTTGATTCATGTCTGGCGTTTGCTAGAATGGCGTCTGCCGTGCTAGGCGGGGCGCTAGCGGTGCCCTGAGCCCGGTTCGCCGGGTGACCCGTAATCCGCTATAGCGGGGCTGAGTGCTCTGCCGAGGGTCCGCGTGGGCGGATCATCTGCCGTTGCCGGATGCGTTGAGGGCTGGGTCCTCTGCAACGGCTCGCCGTGAACCTGGTCAGGTCCGGAAGGAAGCAGCCATAAGCGAAGCGAGCCATGTGCCGGAGGGCTACCTGGCCTGAGCGTTCATCAGCGGTGGACCCGTTCGGCAACGATTCGACGCAGAGCGCACGGCGTTTTTTTTTATTGCCGACTTTTGATTTGCGATTTGCGATTTGGCGGCCGGTCAGCCGCGGGCGCGTCGCGCCGGTGAATCGATGTGCATCGGCCGGCCGTTCAAGCGCAAATCGCAAATCTGCAATCGAAAATACACTACCATGGCCTACGTCGTCTTAGCCCGAAAGCACCGCAGCGCGACCTTCGACGAGGTCGTCGGTCAGGAGGCCATCTCGACCACGCTGGTCAATGCGGTCAAGACCGGCCGCCTGGCGCAGGCGTACCTCTTCACCGGCAGCCGCGGCGTGGGCAAGACGACCATGGCGCGCATTTTGGCCAAGGCGCTCAATTGCCTCAAGGCGGAGGAGCCCACGCCCACGCCGTGCAACACGTGCGATGCCTGCATCGCCATCGGCCGCGGCGACGACATGGACGTGATCGAGATCGACGGCGCCTCCAATCGCGGGATCGACGAAATCCGCGAGCTGCGTTCTAACGCGATCCTGCGGCCGGCCCGGTCGCGCTTCAAGGTGTACTACATCGACGAAGTGCACATGCTCACCAAGGAGGCGTTCAACGCGCTCTTGAAAACGCTCGAAGAGCCGCCGCCGCACGTCAAGTTCATCTTTGCCACGACCGAGGCGGAGAAGATTCCGGCCACGATTCTGAGCCGCTGCCAGCGGTTCGACTTCCGCAATATTCCCACGAGCGACATCGTCGCGCACCTCAAGTCGATCTGCAAGCAAGAGAAGATCCAGATCGACGATGATGCGCTCTTTCGCATCGCCAAGGCGGCTGCCGGCTCGATGCGCGATGGGCTGAGCCTGCTGGACCAGCTCATTTCCAGCACCCCCGGCGCGCTGGGCGAGGCGGATGTGCTGCGCGTGCTGGGCACGCCGCCGGAGGAGCGGATCAGCGCGCTGGCGACGGCCATCGCCGAGGGCAAGGCCGCCGAGGCGCTGGAACAGTTCGACGCAATTTTGCTCTCCGGCTACCCGCTGGAAGGCGTGGCGACGGCGCTGGCCGAGCAGTTTCGAAACGTGATGCTGGCCCTGGCGGCCGGCTCGGGCAGCAAGCTGATCGAGCTGAGCGAGTCGGCCCGGGCGGCGCTGGTCGAGCTGACCAAGGCCTATACGCTGCCGGCGGCCGTGCACGCGGTGGGCGTGTGCGAGCAACTGCTGCGTTCCATCCGCGGCAGCAGCTTCGCCCGTGCCATGGCGGAGGCCGCGATTGTGCGCCTGGCCGCCGCGGACAAGTTCGTCGATCCCGCCAGCCTGCTGGAGCGGCTGGAGCAATTGACGGGCGGCACTGGGGCCGTGCGGCCATCGGGGGCAAACGCGCCCGGCCGGGCGTCGCCGATGGCAAGCGCAGCGCCGGCCAGCGCCGGAGCTGCCGGCGCTAAAAAAAAACCAATGACCGTGCCGGGGGGCGGTAACGCGGCCGGCGCCATCGCCGGGGCTGTGGCCGCCAGCGAATCGCCCGCCTCGACGCGTGCAGTACAGTGGGATTTCGCGTGGCTTGCGGCCAATTGGCCGGCGGTGATCGAGCACCTCAGTGCCAGTGGTTTTGGCGCGGTGGCGGGTCTCTTGCGGTCGGCGCGGCCGCTGGCGGTGGATGCCGGCTCAATCCGCCTGGGGTTTCCGGCCGATCAAGTCTCCATGCGGACCCGCGCCGCAGGCGCCATGGCCGCCGCGGTCGCCGAGGCCATGGGCCATCTGGCCGGCAGGAGGGTAGGGTGCCACGTCGAATCCGTGGGCCAGGCCACCGGCCGGCCGGCCGTCGTCGGCGGGCAGCTCATCGGCGGCATCAGCTCGGAGCAGCGCCGCCAGGTGGAACAGGACCCGGCCGTGCGGGCCGTGATCGACGTTTTCGGCGGGCAAATCAATAGCATTCGCCCCGACCTGGAGCTGGCCCGCGTGGGCCAGGCGCCCGGCGGCGGGGCGGCGGCCGATGGGACGGGCGAAGAGCCCGCCGCCACGAACGAGGAAGTGAGCTAGCGCATGTTCGGCGACCTTGGAAAAATGATGAAAATGGCCCGCCAGATGCAGGACCGGGCCAAGACGATCCGCCAGGAACTCGATGCCAAAACGTTCACGGCCGAGGCCGGCGGCGGGGTCGTGGCCGCCACGGTGAACGGCAAGCTGGAACTGGTCGATCTGAAGATCGCGCCGGAGCTGGTGGCCCCCGGCAATGCCGACGTTCAGATGCTCGCCGACCTGGTCAAGGCCGCCGTCAGCGCCGCCCAGGGGCAGGCCTCGGCCGCCGCCGGCGAGATGATGCGCGAGCTGACCGGCGGGCTGAATATCCCCGGCCTGGAAGGGTTGATAGGATAAGCATGCGACCTGCCTTCCTGTTCACCGCGCTCGTGGCGTTGGCTGGATGCGCCCCCAATCGAGCCGATCTGTCCGCAAGACCCGAACCGGCAAAGGGAGCGGCCGGCGAGCTGGAGTATTCAGTGACGGTACCGACCGATCTGCCCACCAGCGGGGTCGGCAAGTCTCAGCGTGAGCACTGGTCCGCGGAGCAAGCGAGGCAGTTATATGCCGCGAGTCATCGGGAGGGCTGGCGCGACTGCCTGAAGCATTTCGCACAAGACATGGACATGCGCGAATCGTCGGTATCGAAGTCTTACGTCGTCACGCAAGAGTGGAATTTCGAAGAAAACGCGTATCGAACTGGGTTTCACGATTGCTGGGACCGGGTGAAGGCACTTTGCGAGAAGCTCGGACCCGAGCGCACGCAGGCCATGGTGCGGGATGCCCTGCGCGATCTTGAGTCAGCGCCGGCCAAGCGGTAGGGTAGGGCGTGCAGCTTGGCTGCACACGGGACAACCATAACGTGCGTCCCTATTTGCATGCGACCCGCGTGTTAGAATGACTCTTGGTGTGCAGCAAAGCTGCACACCCTATTCATGAA
>PMYD01000085.1 GCA_003171335.1 Phycisphaerales bacterium | reverse complement strand
ACCCCGTACATGCTGGCCCTGTATGACACGCTCCTGGCCCAGACGCCCGGCAACCACGCCCCCGCCGTCAGCGCGGGGACGGATCAGACGATCGTCTGGCCCACCTCCTCCGTGACTCTGGCCGGCACGGTGAGCGATGATGGCCTGCCGGCCGGCGCCACCGTGACCAGCACGTGGAGCGTCACGTCCGGCCCCGGCAGCGTCACCTTCGCCAGCCCCAGCTCGCCCGCCACGACCGCGACCTTCTCGACCGCCGGCACGTACGTGCTGCGGCTGACCGCCAGCGACACGGACCAGAGCAGCTATGCCCAGGTGCAAATCACGGTGGCCCCGACACCGCCTAACCAGCCCCCGGTGGTCAGCGCGGGCTCAAACCAGGTGATCCTCCTGCCCGTCACGACCGCCAGCCTGGCCGGCACGGTCAGCGATGACGGCCTGCCGGCCGGTGCGACGGTGACGTGCACCTGGAGCCTGATTTCCGGACCCGGCACGGTCAGCTTCGCCAACGCCACCGTGGCGGTGACGACGGCCACTTTCTCCACGGTCGGCACGTACGTGCTGCGCCTGACGGCCAGCGACACCGCCCTGACCGGCTACGGCCAGTGCACCATCACCTTGTCGGCCTCAAACGAGGCGCCCTACGGCGGCGTGCCCTGGCCCGTTCCCGGACGCATCGAGGCCGAGAACTACGACGTCGGCGGCCAGAACGTGGCCTATTACGACACCACACCCGGCAACGCCGGCGGGGCGTACCGCAACGACGACGTCGATATCCGCGCCACCACCGATGTGGGCGGCGGCTACATCGTCAAGCAGATCGCCGTCGGCGAGTGGCTCAAGTACACGGTGAACATCGCTTACACGGGCCTGTACAACATCAGTGTACGGGCGGCCACCGGCGGCGCCTCGGGCGACTACCTGCACATCGAGTGCGACGGCAACGACGTGACCGGGCACATCACGCTGGCCGCCACGCCCGATTTTGACAACTGTGCCACCAACACCGTGACCAATTGCGCGCTGCCAGCCGGCCTGCATGTCCTTCGCATGTACTTCGACACGGGCCAGTTCAATGTCAACTGGTTCCAGGTGGACCTGGTCAACGCCGCCCCCACCGCCAGCGCCGGCGCCAACGCCAAGGTGATGCTGCCCAACGCGCTGCCCCTGGCCGGCTCGGTCAGCGATGACGGATTGCCCAACCCGCCGGGCGCCTGCACGGCCGCCTGGAGCGAGGTCTCCGGCCCCGGCACGCTCACGTTCGCCAACCCAGCCGCCGCCAGCACGACGGCCACCTTCTCGACGGCCGGCACGTACGTACTGCAACTGACGGCCAACGACTCGGTCCTGACGGGCACGAGCAACGTGACAGTGACCGTTCTGGCCCCCGGCGACTTCAACGGCGATGGTAGGGTCGACGGCGTGGACTTCCTGATTTGGCAGGCCCATTATCCCAACTTTGTCGGCGGCGCTACGCCCGACGGCGGCGATGCCAACGGGGACGGCAAGGTGGATGGTGTGGACTTCCTGGTCTGGCAGGCGAATTACCACGGCTAGAGCAATTGCTGGTCGGGCCGTTACATAGCCGACTCGCGAAACTTGCGATTCTCGGCCGTTTCTATATTGTTTTGTCAGCCGGATGTAAACATGCAAAGCTAAACTGCTATAGACGCATAAAGGACTGGACTACCGCCCACCGGTTGAGGAGGACCCGCCTCACTGCCGGGATGGCCCCGTCCTCTGCCGAGAACGTCTCGGCGGCCTGCTCAGGAGCTACTACCGAGGGGCGGCATGACCATGGACGAAACCTGAAACCCCAGATGCTCACGTTCCGGGCCTGCTGCCGCATCCACAATTCGGTGGGTTGCGAGGCGCGGAGGAGAGGACCGACCCTGGAGGTCCTCTTCTCTGCATTCACAACGCTGACTACTTATCTATGCGAGCAAGATCGGATAGTCTGACGGCCGGTTGCTCTTGATCTGACCCAATTCCCAATCGCGGCCATACCGGCGACACTCGGACGTCAGACCCGACGGAGGCTTGCTGTCACCTTCTGCAAGCCACGCGGCGACGCGCGCTCTTGCCGCACATCCAGAGAATCCCAAGTTGTCATAATCAGCAGCCAATGCGAGGAGTGCCTCGGCAACACCCGCTCTACCTTTCTGACGTGCCCATTCGATTGCCACGAATTTGCAATGAAGGCGAAGATACGCGGGTCGTTGTCCGAAATGTCGATTAGATTTTGCAAGCGACTGTGCGCGCCGCAGGCACCGCTGCAATTTGCGGTCCTCACCGCGGGCACGGGCAAGCTCGGCACGCTCTAGTTCGAGCCGCACGGCCAAAAGGGCAAGTGGCGTGGTTGCCCGCCGCATTATGTCTCTGACCGTTCTCAAACGCGCCTCGGCAACGCTCAATTTGCCGCGTACCCGTGCCAGGACTCCTGAGAGCAGCTCCACCCAAGCTTGTCCCTGCGTGTTTCCTGACGTTTGGAACGCGCGACGGGCGGTCTGGATTGCCTTACGAGCTGCAACAAGATCTGCCATTGCAAGGCTGACGTCGGCGGTCACAAACGGCACCCACCCCTTGGTGAATTTACGTGTGTAGTATCTCGACTCCTCAGTAATCTCCCCGAGTTGTTGACGAGCCTCGTGGAATCTGCCAGCCGTTCGAAGCACATCGGCATACCAGAGTCGCGCCTCAAGGTGTGTCTCCAGATCGCGGCACTTCTTGCAGAACCTTAAAGCGTCTTCGTATCCGGCAATCGCTGCCGGCAAGTTTCCAGCAGCCCGCAGGATGCCAGCCTCAATGACACTTGCGACCGCCCGAACCTTTGCGCATCGCCCAGGATGGCGAATCGTCTCGGCAATTTCTTTCACTTCCGTCAAACGACGGCGGGCCAATTGTACCCTCGACACTCTCCGAAGGCTCTCAATTTCTCCTAGCAGTGCTTGGGCTCGCTCGTACGCGCTTATGTGTTGACCGCGGACGATATTGCGGTAGAGGCGAATAGCATGATCGTAATGCTCCATATGGCGATGCGCCGACGCCAAAGCAAGCATTACCCGCACTGAACGTGTATTCGGAGAGGCCGACTTGCACAATGACACCACGACCTTGTACTCCCCAACGTGTCGGAGCACCTCCGCTATGGCGCCATTTCGTTGGCTGCGATTGATATCTTGGTAAGTCTCCCGTACCACACGTGGCGTCGTCGACGATACAGGTGTGAGCGAGGCCACCTCGTCGTCGATCCTCTTCACTGAGGCAGGAGGGAGTAGTTCCCGTAGCAGCTTTGAGGCATCTCTTGTAATGCAGGTAAGACGATGGCCAAGTGAGGCGCGCAACTGATGAAACTCAGGGGACAGCTCACTGACGGGATGCCTTACCCAAACAACTTTGCTCGGATCGTGTTTATAAATGGCGCTCATCACGTCGCGGTCGCGGCCGCTATAACCGAGGACCAATACCGTTTTGCCCATGATTGCGGCTCTTAATTCCTCATCACTTCTTCGAGGCAGACCCGCCATATACTGGCTGACGGCCGTGATGACGGTTCGAGGCCGATTGCAAACCCCGTGCAAGTGAACGATGCGCTTCGCGATGCCGCTGACGGTAGCGGCGCGCTCCAGCAAGGTATCTTGGTTTGTGGTCAAGAGGCAAATCCCCGGTAGTTCAACAAGGGCAAAATGATTGTGATTCGGCGCGGCGTGTTGCATACGCTTATACACTTCGACCAGTCGATGAAGTGGCACGTGTTGACTCATGACCTCAAGGAGCAGTTCAAGGCGTAATCTGGCAGCAGCTCGCATGAGTGGAGGGGTGACGAGATCACGGCAGAGCACGTCCCTTGAGTCAAGGAGAAGTTTCACGACTTCTATGGCGAGAGCCTCGCCACTTGGCACGGATGCGGGCGGTGCCATGGAAATCCCCGCACCACACAGAACGACATCGAAATGACAAAACAACGATCTTGATCGCATTGGGAAAGAATCCTGCAGTCAACGCGCGCTAATCATGGCTGCAAAGGACGCACCCCGTTCGTCGTCAGCAGTCCTCCGGCGCGCCGAGAAAAAACGCGAATCGCAGTAGGTGCAGACCTCGCAATCCTCGATTTGTGAATGAGCAATGCCTGCCGCTATGAGTGCATCGCGGCACCCGCCAACCAGGTCAAGATAGTACCTCTGGTCCCGTTCCTGCACATACCGCATCCAGCCCGCCTTTTCCAACTCTGGGAAGATGTCTTCACGGATCTCATGGCAGCAGACGCGCAGCGCGGGGCCGAGGGCGACAATAACCGTTGACGGGGTCGCGGATGCGTTGGCTGTCAGGGCAGCCATCGTGTTGTCTACAATATTGCTGAGCAAACCACGTCGCCCGGCATGTATTGCAGCGACTGCACCAGTTTTGTCATCTGCCAAAAGAATTGGCATACAGTCAGCAGCATAGATTATCGCTATAAGCTCAGGATGTACGGCCACCAAGGCGTCGACGCCCAAACGGATTGATCCGCCATCGGAGGAGACGCATGCATGAACGCGTGCAGAGTGGATCTCTTCCGGCAGGACAAGCCGTTCTGCCAGAGGTTTGGAGCCGGCATCGAGGTTCGCTTCAAGTCGTGAAATAAAGTTGTAACCAACGAACGGATTCAAAGAACCCCAGCTCCGGTTGCTGACAGCGTGAGAGAATCCGGCCGTTGTCAGACGGTTGAAAGACAAGTGCTCCGAACGGGCAGTGAAGCTCATAACTGATCTCCGTCAGGTGTTCCCGGCCGCACCGTAAGACCGGCAGTGGGCAGGGGACGCGACGCATTCTATCGTAACGAGACCGGAATACTCCAATGGAGGCAGAGGCAAAAAACAGGCCATTCATTCGGGGTATTGGCCTGCCCCCGCTTTCCGCCATAAATCAAGGGAGAGTCTCTATGCTTCGCGTGTGCGGCGGAGGGTGAGGCGTAGCCGAACCCGAAGCAGCACACGAACGCCGCCGTCCCCGGCACCATACCGCGAACGCTGCGGGCATCTGCCAGTGCAACATGCTGTGCGACCGGTGGTGATTGTAATCCCGCCGCCAGCGATCCACAACGTACCGCATCGCGCCGCGCTCGCCCTATCGCGTCGGAAAGCATCGAGAGTAGATACTCTTTTTCGTCGAGTACCGGTGGAAAAGGCGCGGTTTTTCGCATGGTCTGCGCGCGTAATTACGCTGGTCGAACGGTATGCAGTACAATCCAGTGCAAACAGGTGCACAATTCCCTTGGCTTTGCCGAGAAACGTTGCCCCTTATACGCAAATAGGTTACGTGTCCGCGGCCGACCTACGAGCGCCTACGCCTCATAACCCGGAGGTCGCAGCGGTAGTTGCCCTTCTGGGCGGCCTCCTTGAAGGCCGGGTACTTGGCCAGCTGGATGTGCCGCTCCTGCATGTCGATCTCGCCGGCCATGGCCCGCATAGTCAGCACTTCCAAGTCCTGCACCAGCCGCATCTCCAGGCGGTCGATGTAGGGCAGCTGGTTGCCCTTGGGGTCCACCGCCCAGTAGTAGGGGTTTCGCTCCAGCGTGAACAGCTGGCCGGTGATGGGTGTGACCGTCCGCCACGGGCCCACCGTGGGCAGCTCGGGGTTCTCCGGCAGCTTGGCCTTCTGCTGGAAGAGCAGCACCCAGCTCTTGAACCCTGCCTCGGCAGCCATCTCGTTGAGCTTGTCCTCGGGGGTGTAGCGGGGGAGGAACTGCTTGAGGTAGTGCTTGGGGGCGTATGGCACGGCGTCCCAGCCGCGGCTGCACTGGCCGCTAATGCCGTGGCCGGCAGCCAACTCGTCGATAATGAACTTGGGCTCAGGGAACACGAAGCGGACCGTGAGCGGATCGACCGCCTCCACGCGGCCGTAAGCGTTCTCGAACCCCCCCCTCTCCTGGCGAATCCGCAGGTAAGGCGGCTTTCGCACGTTGATCCGGGGGTCCATGTCGATGTCTTCGTAGGCGAAGACGAAATCCTCGGAGGTGAACGGCTCGCCGTCGGACCACTTCATGCCCGGCCGCAGGTGGAAGGTGAAGACGCGGCCGTCCTCGCTGATCTCCCACGACTTGGCGATGTGCGGGACGATGGTCTTGCCGTCCAGGTCGTAGTAGAGGATGAAATCGTGCTCCAGCCGGTCGATGGTCTGAAAATCGGATGGGCCGGTGAAAGCACGGTGCCACGTGCCGCCGTACGTGCCGATCCGCTCCACGACGGGAACCACCAGCGGCTCCTCGCTGATGCGCTGCCGGACGGGTGGGAGCTTACCCGCCTTGACCTGTTCGGCAAGCATGGGGGCCTCGTGGAATTCCGTCGGCGCCGAGGCCATGGGAATGAAGCTCTTCGCCTGCTCCGCCTGGGTTTGGCCGGCCCCGGCGGCGCGGCTGCCCGTCGGCTTGGAGGAGCAGCCGCGCCGCACCGTCACCGCGGCGACAGAGGTCACCGTCACGACCATCAGCAACGTCCAGTTCTTGTGTTTCATCGCCCTACCTTGCGCCCAGCGGGCCGGACGGAAACCTACTTGGCCGCCTTGTATGCCCGAACGCCTACGGTGTCGGTGGGACCGGTGAATCCGGGGCCGCCGGCGGCGACGTAGCCGCCACCGGCGCCGGAGGCATCGGGGCTGACCCAGAAGGCATACAGCCTGCCGTTTTTCAGGTGGAAGCGGAACCTCACGGGCTTGCCATCCAGGGCCGACAGGTCCTTGGCGCCGTTCCATTGCACAGCGGCAATAGTGCTGTCACCTTTGAACTTCTGGCAATTCCCCCGCGTGAACGGGGCGATGACTTCCCCGGCGGCATCGAGCATTTCGACGCTCAGCTCGCCCTGCGGCACATCGGCGTTGACGAACAGCCGCTTGCCGGAAAATCGTAGCGGGCGGGTCGTCAGCGCGCCTTCAGTGCTGCCGGCGTCCATGGAGGCAAAGCCATCGCGCCGCAATGTCGCCAGGCCGGTGGCGTGCCCCTTGCCGCGGCCGCTGACGTAGAAGTAGAGCTTGTCGCCGACGATCAGGCAGCAGCCGCCGGCCGACTGCACGTTGGCGTAGTTCCATTGGCCGGGAGTCTCCGACACCGGGCAGAACGCCCGGCGGTCGGGGCGGCTCCAGCTCCAGCCGTCGCGGCTGAAGCCCACACACACCTCGTTGGGCTTTTCACGCGGGCCCGGCTGGCCGCGCCAGATGGTAAAGAGCCCCAACAGCAGGCTTTCATAGCCCGCGCAGTCGAGGTTGTACAGCTGCGGCGCGATCTTGTAATCCTCGCGCGGGGGGTCCAACTCATCGGCGCCCACCCAGATCGGCGGCCTCACTTCCGGTAGCTTCCAGTGGAAGCCCTCCACCAGGTCCGGCGCTTCCCAGTACCGGCGGGCGCGGGGCTCGCCCCAGCCGTGCCGGCTGCTGTACACCCAGACCTTGCGGAACGGGTTGTAGAAGAACGTGCTGCGGTCGCCCCAGTCGCCGGTCTGCTTGCCCGTGTCGGTCCAATGGATGCCATCGGGCGAAATGAAGATGTGCCCCGTCGTTCGCTTGTTGGCGGTGATGGAGCGGATCATCTTAAAGCGGCTGGCGGGGTCGGCGGTCTCCTGGTCCAGCCAGACCGTGGTCGAGTCGGACGAGCCGGGCTGCACCACTTGGTACTTGCCCCAGTGGATGCCGTCCTTGCTGGTCGTGTAGGCGACGCCGCCGCCGGCGAAATACCACATCTTGAAGAGCTGGTCCTTTGGGTCGACGAATACGCCGCCGCTGAAGACCATGCCATCCGACACGACGGGATTCTGCGGATAGTACTCGGCCAGGTGATAGCTGCGTGTCAGCGTGGCGCTTTCGATGAGGAAGTCATCCACGAACAGCTGGCGGCCCAGGTCGATGGGGATCACCGCGGGGGGATGCTGCAGGTAGTAGGGCACCGGCAAGGGCTTGCGCGTCTTAATGTCCTTGTCGAAGTCCAGCTTGGGCGGCCACTCCTTGGGCAGTACGATGCCGTTGTAGAGCACCTGCCCACTGGCCGCAGCGCCATAGCGCACGGCAGGTGCCGAGGCCGCCGGGCCGCGGGCGGCCGGCTGGGCCACGGCGGAGGTGATGGCAAGCACAACCGTGAGAAGAAATGCGGCAAGGCGCATCACCATTCTCCCAACCATCTTTTACTTCACTTTAAATGGATCGCGCCGGAGACTTCTCCGGCCGCAGGCGCAAAGGACCCGGCGATTATAATCCTCCGTCAGCGGCATCCCCAAGGTAATAGCCTCCCGGTTGCCGACCGGAGGCCTCGCTTGCAGTCGATGTTGCAGCCGGCGAATCTGGCGGTCCGTCAGCCCCAGCAGCCGGGCCGCCTCCCGCTGCGTCCGCTTGCCCTCCAGCACCAACGCCATCACCTTAAGCCGATCCCGTTCCCGTTGACTCATCTCGATCCGATCCCCGTTCATCCGCTCTCCTAGCGACCAGGAAAGCGGACATTCTTACCTGCCGAAGACCGGACATTACTATCTGCCGATGACATCTCGCATCCAACGCCTTGACCCGCCCCCGCGACATTCGTATCATCGCGGTGGATGTCTGAGCGGATCTGCGGCCTGCCAGCTTGGCCCCACAGGGCGATCCGCACGTTTGGGAACCGTCTAGGCCGCGAAGAAATCCGCAGCAGTGCCGGCAACCCCAGCCGTCCGGAGAACGCGTGGCGACGATTCACGTCATCCAAGGACCCGACAAGGGCCGTACGTTTGACCTGCCGGCCGCCGAGGCCGTGCTCGGCCGCCAGAACGGCGACCTGCAGCTCAACGACCCTACCATCAGCCGGCAGCACGCCAGGCTGACACCCTCCAACGGCCTGTGGATGATCGAGGATCTCGGGGCCGCCAACGGCACCTATCTCAACGGCGTGCGGCTGCGCCGGCCGCAGCGGCTCAGCCAGGGCGACCAGGTTCGCGTGGGCGCCACGCTGCTGGTGTTCGGCGGCCCCGGGCCGCAGGCGGCCGAGGGGCTGGATATCGACGATGACGGCCGGCTGGTCGATTCGGCCATCATGGCGTCGATCCCCTCCAACGAGGATTCCATCATCGTGCCGACCCCCGAGGCCGGCGCGGCGGCCATCGGCAACCTGCGCCAGCTCTACCACATCATCAGCACGATCAGCACGATCTTCAACATCGACCTGCTGCTCAATCGCGTGCTCGACCACGTGTTCGAGCTGTTGCGCCCGGACCGCGCGTACGTGCTGATGGTCGATGAAAACGGGCAGATGACGCCCAAGGCCGTGCGCTACGCCGCCGGCGAGGCCGATCAGCGCGTGCCCATCTCGCGGACGATCGTCGACCACGTCATCGCCCAGCAGGTAGGCGTCTTGTGCTCCAACGCCATGAGCGACCGCCGCTTTACCAGCGGCCAGAGCGTGCACGAGTTCGGCATCCGCTCGGTGCTGTGCGTGCCGATCATGGGCCGCGACCGCATCCTGGGCGTGTTGCACGTCGATTCCAGCGTCTCCAACACCACCTACTCCACCGAGCAGCTTAGGCTGCTGACCGCCATCGGCTACCAGACCGGGCTGGCCGTGGAAAACGTGCAGCTTTATGAATCCGCCCTGAATAGCGCGCGCCTGGCGGCGGTGGGCGAAACCGTGGCCTCGCTGAGCCACCACATCAAGAACATCCTCCAGGCGCTCATCGCCGGGGCCGACGTGGTGGGCATGGCCATGGAAAAGAATCAGCCCGGCAAGGTGCAGGAGGCCTGGCCGCTGGTGACGCGCAATCTGGAGCGTTTGAACCGCGAAATTCTCAACATGCTGGCCTTCTCCAAGCCGCGCCAGCCGCTGCTGGAGTACATCAACCTGGATGGGGTCATCGCCGATGTCCTCGAGCTGATCACGCCGCAGGCGGATGAGCGCGGCGTGGCGATTCTGAAGGACCTCAGCGAGATGCCGCCCATCCCGGTCGATCCCGATGGCCTGCACCAGGCGCTGCTGAATCTCCTGACCAACGCGCTGGATGCCGTGCCGCCGCAGACCGGTGCCATCACCGTCGCGGCCCGCTTTGACGTCCTGGGGCAGGAGGCCGTGCTGACCATCTCGGACAACGGCCGCGGCATCGACGCCACCACGCGGGCGCATCTCTTTGAGCCCTTCTTCTCCACCAAGGGTCAAAGAGGGACTGGACTTGGCCTGGCCGTCGCCCAGAAAGTCATCCGCGAGCACGACGGCCTTATCCACGTCGCCAGCCAGGTCGGACACGGCACCACCTTCACCATCCGCCTGCCGGCCAACCCCAAGCGCCCGATGACCAGCGATCAAACGCATGGGCCGGCGGAAGGGTGATTTCTTCGATGGCCTTCTCACTCCTCTTTGAATAATCCCAGGACCATTACGGCGCGACTTTTGGGGGCAAATCCTCAAGACAGTCTACTGCCTCATCGAGAACGTCAACAATTTCATTATTCAGATACAGACTTATCGGCTTCGCCCCTCCGCCCGTCGGAGACTCGATGCTTCCATTGACAAGATCACGAATTCGCCGGAGTGCTGGCAGCTCGTCCTGGTAAGAAGGATGACATGCCTCCCTCTGGTATCTCGCTCTCATCGCTCCGAGGAAGCTAGCCTTAAGACTGTTTGGAAGGTGGAGCACCCAGGTAGCAAAAGCAGTTGCATCAACATGCTGAAAGACTGACGTATAAAGAAAGCCTGACTGGCCATCATGTGTAATCGATTCGATAAACCTCATCGGCTCTTCATTCATTCTTGCAGCTAAAACACTTACGCGTTTGTTATCCGCGAGCCGAAGCGCGGCTTCGTTAACTTCCAGCAGATGTTTACTCAGAAGTTGACCTTCAACGCTTCTTGCTATCCCGTTGTGGTTAATCTCATGTTTAAGTGTTATTGAACCTTCAATCCTGCCCTCTTCCTGAGCCTTCCTAGCACCGCGAACGAAGATTTCCAGTATCTCCTTGCGCGACTCCCGGATAAGACCGTTAGCCGCGCAAAACTCAAAAGTGCTAAATAATGCCGGGTATCTTGTCAATTGCGGAACTTCACCTGCCTCCACATCAGCCAACACCTGTGCAATCTTTTGCGAAAACTCGCCATCCTCCATCTCTCTGAAGTCAGAGAGTAAACGCTTAATACGCCTCTCCTTTTCCTCGGGCTGCTGGATGAGCTTCTTTGCCCAAACGCCAATAGCGGGTCTATCAAGAACTCCTGTCAAAAGGAATTCACAAATGGGTGGGCATCCGACCGCATCGCGCCACTCTTGAATCTCAAGGTCGCTGAAATACCTAGTCCTAAATTGGGCTTCAAAATCCATTTCTGCGTTTTTTTCGAGATTCTTGGGCAGAATCGAAAAGCCTGCAAAAATCAAATAATCTCTGCTGAGAAGAGTCCTGATCTTCTCCGGATCAGCGGCTCGACCGTGAATCTCAAAACACGCAGGAGCCACCGCATAGATGAGCTGCTTGGCAATAACATCAGGGTCAACCCCACCTTCATCTACAGCGGCGAAAGAAGCTGCGAGGGCCGAAATTGCCCGACGAAAAGCCCGTAGATTGTTTGTTTGGCTCCTATCAAACAAATGCCGGATGAGCTGGCAGTGCTTTATAGCGAACTTATGGAAGGCCTCTTTGGACCTGTGCTCGTCAATAAGGCTCTTGAGCACGTTCTCAATTTCGGACTTGAATCCCAATGAGGCACCAACAATCTTCTCTTTCATCATGAAATATTTCTTCGACTCATTTTCACTTATTCCGTCTTCATTGCAGAAAATGATAGTTTTCGCCGATTCATGCTCTACGAAGTTATTAATATAGCCCAAGGCTTCTTCCATGGGCATGTTGCAACGCTCAAGATCATCAAAGCAAAAGACCGCCCGATCACAGCTAATAAGCCATCGAAGGTCCACAGGAGGCAGGTCAAATCCGGCTTTCTTTCTAAAGAGGTGTCCCAGCACATGCCAGCCAACTTTGGAGACCCTTTCTCGCCATTTGCCCTTCAGGACCGGGTGAGATGCAAGAAACAACTGTGCATCAATTTCACGGGTGTCTCTGCAGCCGTACAAGGAAGCATAAAGTGGACGCCAAGGGGTTCCACCACCTCGGGGCTTTCTGAGTTCCGGCCGAACGACGTTTTTCCAGAAATGCGTCTTTCCGCATCCCCAAGGCCCCTTGATAAGAAGTGCAAAATCAGTCTGTGGTGTCTGCAAGTAATCCGTGATAGCCTTAAGGATTACCTTACCACTGAAATCTTTGACCTGCTTATCATCGCCTTCTTGAATTGCAAACTCTCCTTACTTTCCATCTTCCCCCGTCGAATTGCCAATCTCCAGATCGCCCTGAGTCTTCGCCTCCAATCCCAGTTCCGCTTCCTTGGCCTCTTCCGCCACGACATGCGCCATATCCACCAGTTTGTCGCCGGGGCGAAGAGCGATGACGCGGACGCCCTGGGTGGCGCGGCCGATGGTGCGAAGCTCGCTGACGGCGGTGCGAACCACCATGCCGTTCTGGGTGATCATCATCAGCTCGTCGTTATCCCGCACGGCCCGCATGGCGACCACCTTGCCGTTTCGCTCGGTGGTGCGGATGTTGATGATGCCCGACCCGCCGCGGTGCTGCAGGCGGTACTCGCCCGCCTCGGTGCGCTTGCCGTAGCCGTTCTCGCACACGGTCAGGAGCGTGGCGGAGGCATCCACGATGGCCATGTCGACGATCTCATCGCCCTTGTGCAGCATCATGCCGCGCACGCCGGCGGCGGTGCGGCCCATGGAGCGGACATCGGTCTCCTTGAAATGGATGGCTTGGCCATCCAGCGTGGCCAGCACCACCTCATCGCCGCCGGTGGTGATGACCGCGTCGATCACGGCGTCGCCCTCATCCAGGCCGGTGGCCTGGATGCCGCCCTTGCGCGGGTGGGAATAGGCCGAGAGCGGCGTCTTCTTGATCTGCCCCAGCTTCGTCACGGTCATCAGGAACCGCTCGTCGAAGTGGCGCACGTTGATCACCGCCGCGATGCTCTCATCGGCGCCAAGCTCCAGCAGGTTGATGATGGCCCGGCCTTTGGTGGTGCGGCCCAGGTTGGGAATGTCGTACACCTTGATCCAGTACAGCTTGCCCTTGTTGTTGATAAAGAGCAGGTAATCGTGCGTGGAGGCGATGAACAGGTTGGAGATGAAATCGCCTTCCTTGGCGTCCGAGCCGATAATGCCCACGCCGCCGCGGCCCTGGCGGCGGTACGTGACCATAGGCATGCGCTTGATGTACCCGGCGTGGGTCAGCGTGACGACCACATCCTCCTCGGCGATGAGGTCCTCGATATCGAACTCGCCCACCTCGCCCACGATCTCCGTGCGCCGCTCATCGGCGTACTTCTCCTTCATCTCCAGCAAATCCTCACGGATGATGTCCATCACGCGGGTCTCATCGGCCAGGATCGACTCGTAGCCCTCGATCTCCGACGACACCTCGGCGTACTCGTTGACCAGCTTGTCGATTTCCAGGCCGACGAGCTGGATGAGCTGCAGCCGGCCGATGGCCTCGGCCTGCACATGCGTGAGGTACACCTCGCCGGCGGACAGCCGCTTGATGATGGCCTTGGGCAGTTTTTTCGCGTACGGGTGGGCCGCCGCCACGCGGAAGGCCCGCTTTTGCAATTTCTCGATGGCCTCCTCGCGCGTGGAGGAGCTGCGAATGAGCTTGATCACCTCGTCGATATCGCACACCGCGTAGATCAGGCCCTCCAAAATATGGGCCCGCTGCCGCGCCCGCCGCAGCAGGAACATCGTCCGCCGCTGGATCACTTCCTTGCGGTGCTCCAGGAAGTACTCCATGAGCTGGCGGATATTCAACGTCCGCGGCGCGCCGTGCACCAGCGCGATGTTGATGATGCTGAAGGTGTCCTGGAGCGGCGTGTTCTTATAGAGCTGGTTGACCACCACCTCCGGCTCGACGCCCTTCTTCAGCTCGACGACGATGCGCATGCCGTTGCGGTCGGAGTGGTCCTGCACATCGGCGATGTCGGGAATGCGGCCGTTTTTCACCATCTCGGCGATGCGCTCGATGATGGTCGTGCGCAGCACCTGGTAGGGAATTTCCGTGATAACGATCTGGGTCTTGCCGCCGCGAAGCTGCTCGGTGTGCAGCTTGGCCCGCACCGTCACCTTGCCGCGGCCGCTGGTGTAGGCATCCCGGATGCCGTGCCGGCCGCAGATCATGCCGCCGGTGGGGAAATCGGGGCCCTTGACGATCTTCAGGATGTCCGGCAGTTGGATTTCCGGGTTGGCGATCATGGCCACCAGCGCATCGCACACCTCGCCCAGATTGTGCGGCGGCAGACTCGTGGCCATGCCCACGGCGATGCCCTGGGAGCCGTTGACCAGCAGGTTGGGGAACTTGCCGGGCAGCACCACCGGCTCGGTGCGCGTGTCGTCGTAGTTGGGCCGCAGGTCGACGGTGTCGAGCTTGAGGTCCTCGAGCATCTCGACCGCCTCGGCGGTCATGCGCGCCTCGGTGTACCGCATGGCGGCCGGCGGGTCGCCGTCGATACTGCCGAAGTTGCCCTGCGGGTCCACCAGGCGGTGCCGCATGTTCCATTCCTGGCCCAGGCGGACCAGCGTGGGATACACCGAGCCTTCGCCGTGCGGGTGATAGTTGCCGCTGGTGTCGCCGGCGATCTTGGCGCATTTGCGGTGCTTGGAGCGGGGACCTAGGCTCAGGTCGTTCATCGCCACCAGGATCCGCCGCTGCGAGGGTTTTAGACCATCGCGCACATCCGGCAGCGCGCGGTCCATGATGGTGCTCATGGCGTACGTGAGGTACGAATCTTTCATCTCCTCTTCGATGAGGAGATCTTCGATCTTCTCGTTCTCAAAAAACGCCGCCGCCGTCACCTGCTCGGGGGCCTCGTCGTCGGGCCCCTGGGACTGCTCGATATCTTCTTCATCAGCCACGATTTCAGCTTCCTTCCGCCTTAGGGGGGCGGGATGAACAAATAAAACCGGCCGCGTACCACAATCCGTTGCAGTACCCCGGCGGCCGATACTCAAGACCAACTATTTTAGTAAAACACGTGCCCGGAATGTAAACAAAACGCCATTTTCCCGGAGATTGCCGGCTAAGGGTCAACTGGTGAAATTCACCAGTCGGGACTCTCTCTGCCGGCGAGCTTGCCCATTGAGTCCAAGAGACCTCTAACTGGTGAAATTCACCAGTCGCGGCCCTCTTGGCCGGCACGTTCTCGGCCTTCAACTGGTGAAATTCGCCAGTCGAGCCATCATGGCTTGGAGCTCTCCAACCCATCGGTCCCGGGCGGATCAACTGGTGAAATTCACCAGTTGAGGCCAAGGTCATTGAGCCGGCCTGCGGCTGGTGGCAACTTGGCCAACTTATGCGCAAAGAGTTGTAATTACTTGTTTTATAATAGCATAGCATCGGTTTTTTGGCATCGTGTAGCGACGAACATGATCTCCAGCTCAGCCAACCTTGCAGAATAAGCCATATCAGCTTCCGAACGCATGTCATTTCCAGACCGGCGATACGCTCATACTATAGACAGGGCTCTTGCCGGATAGTTAGGGAGATTCTACGTGATTTTCTTCTGGCTGTCAAGTGGTTTTTTTGGGCGGCATAGCCATTGCAGGATTTGGGCTCGGTCAAGAACGTGGAAGAAAGAGTTGTCCCTGCGAAATCCGTTTGCGCAATCCATGCCAGCCAAGAATTGCACTTCATTACGCCTACGCGACTTGCGCTCGCCCCGCGCCCGCCACGCCGTGCCTCCCTTGACTTACCCCTTCCGCATTGGCTACCGTGAAGAGGGTGCCAATCGTGGCCCGATAGCGAGGTCATTATGGATGTGCCGATGGTTTTGTCGCGGGTCTTGATCACCGAGACGATGGACCACCAGATCATCGTGCTCAAGGAGCGCGATGGGCAGCGGTGTTTCCCCATCCGCATCGGCATTTCCGAGGCCATCGCCATCGACCGGCGGCTCAAGGGCAACGCGTACGTGCGGCCGATGACGCACGACCTCCTGGCCACGGTCATTCAAGAGCTCGGCGGCACGCTGGAGAAGGTGGTCATCAACGACCTGCGCGATGTGATGGTCGATGGGGTGCCGCGCGGCACCTTCTTCGCCCAGCTCCACATCCGCCAGGATGGCAAGGTCGTCCAGATCGACTCGCGCCCCTCCGACGCCATCGCGCTAGGGGTGGCCTACGACACGCCCATCTTCGTCCGCGACTGGGTGCTGGAGACGGCGGCGAATCAGTAGGGCAGGAAAAGGCGAATATCGAATATCGAACAAGGAATTTCGAACACCGAAGTTAAGACTCCCACGCCCTTGCTGACTGTCAGCCTTCTTCCTTGCTCTTCAAATAACCCGCCTGTTTCAGCAACTTCGAAACCATAACGGCTATGTTGTTCTCGTAACGGGAAGCCGCCGCTTCTCGAACCATATCTGCCAATTCCATTGGCGTTAGTATCTGGCAATCAATGCTGCGCAGCCCCTCGCGGACAGTTGCCTCGTCTCCCTGCCTTATCTTTCCTGCGGCTAACCAAAGCACCGGCGTAATATCTCGTGGGCAAGCACCAGCATCCGCCAATTGCTTCACCAGTCGGTTAAAAACGACCCTTCGAAGTTCAATGTTATTGAAGAGCTTGTATTTCTTTCCACGTTTGGCGTTGACCCCAAATAATGAATAAGCGGACACGCCGCGAGAATTGAAAAACGATTTGCACTCAATGACTCGAAGATCTTTCTTGCCTGGCAAATACGCCAGAAGATCGATTTCCAACCGTGGGCTAGTCGGAATCTTGATCTTCCGCTTCTCTTCTTTCGTTAGGAGGACTTTGTAGGACCTACGAACCCAATAGCCCATTCCTTCGAATATTCCGGCAACGATTTCCTCAAATGCATCCATTCTGCCAGCCTCTACCGGAGCGACATGAAGTCAAGGCGCCGCGTTCTTCTTCACTTCGATATTCGATATTCCTTGTTCGATATTCGATATTCGCCTTTTCATTCACATGCAAAGGAATCTCCCGCGCAGCCGTCCCGTGTGCAGCAAAGCTTCACACCCTACTTGCACGCCGCCTTGGCCAACTCCACGCACTGGGCCGCGCCGGGGGTCCAGTACATGGCGTGCAACTCGTTGCCCTGGCGGATGATGAGCAGGGCCGGGCAGTCGCGGAGGCGTGCCTGCGGGTCGCCCAGGGCCGGGCCGACCTCCTGGCCCGCCGGAAGCGCGCGCGGCTCTACAATGAGCCAGGCCACGCAGTCGCGGCTGGCGCGGATCATGTCTTCGGACGGCACGAACGGCCGCGAATGGGGGCACGGGTAGAAGATGGTGCCCAGGCCGGTCTGGCCGCACACGATCAGGCCGCCGGCCGGCTCGCTGCCCCGGAGTGCCGCCAGGGCCGCCAGGCGATCGGTGTTGACGCCGCGGCCCAGCCAGTCGGCCAGCGCGACCATGCGAATGCGATCGGCCACGCTCAGCCGCACCGGGACGGCTGCGGCGAACGGGCCGGCGGGTGAGGAGGCCGCCGGTTCGAGGTTCCAGCCGGCCGGGCGCGTGGTGGGCGCGGAGGCGGCCGGGCCTTCAAACATGTTCACCACGCCGGCCTGGGCCTGGCTGGCCAGGGGCGATTGCTCGCCTCGCCAGTTGGCCAGGAGGTGCACATCGCGCGGGTGGAAGCTGTAGCCGCACTCTTTTGCCCAGATTTGCGCCACGGGCACAGCGCGGTCCAGCTCGGGCCGCATGGAGCTGAAGACCACCACCGCCCGCAGCAGTTCCTGGCGGTCGCGCGGCAGGTAGCCAAGCTGGCCAAGGTAATACTGGATGGCCGCCATGCCCGGCGTCGCCGCCGGCGTGGAGCCCAGCCGCTCGATCAGCTCGGGCCGGTCGGTATTGCGCAGCAGCAGTTCCCAGGCCGAGCCGCGGGCGTCGAAATTCGCCGCGTTGAACGCCTCGAGCAGGGCCTCGCGCCACGGCCGGCCCGCTACCGCCTCCACGGCCTGGATATAACGCTGGCGGCGGATCTCGTCGGCGGGGTCGGCATCCGCCCAGGCGCGGACCAGTGGGGCCAGCATGGCGGCTTTGCGGTGCCGCGTCAGCCAGTCGCGCAGGGTCGTGGCCATGGCGTCATCGCCCGTCAGCACGAACGTGGGAATCACTAAGGGCTCGATGCCCTCGTAATCCTTGGCGGCCAGCACCTGGAGCAGCGCGCGGTGGGCCTCCGGCGGCGTGGCGGGGTTGTTCATCAGGCCGGCCAGGATGGCCAGGTTCTTGGCGCTGGGCCCATCGACGGCCACCAGCACGGTCAGGCTGGCGATCCGCTGGTCGCTGGGCAGCTTCTGGTCGCACACGCGGGCGAGATTCTCCTTGGTGATTCGGTCGACGGTGAACGCCTTGGGCGCCAGATGCTGCTGGACGACCAGCTCGGCCGGCGTGTGCGGCACGGTCACGCCCGGCACGCGCTGCGCGGGCGGCGCGCAGCCGGCCAGGGTGTTTAGTAAAGCCGCCGCCGCCGCGAAGGCTGCAAAGAAGACCGCTCTTTTTGTTTGCACGGCGAAATCCTCCGACAAGACTCCCCACCGATTCGGAAGAGCGATTCTATCGGCGGGGCAAGTGCATGGCTAGAGATTGTCGAACAGATCGTTAATTGGTTAATTGGTTAATCAGTTAACTGGAAAAGGCCAAGAACAAGGATCTTTCCGATTAACCAGTTAACCGATTAACCAGTTAACCGGCCCGAAGAAGGGCCTTCGCTTTCTTGCAGGTCCCCCGCCGGCAGGCTACACTGATCCGCCACTATGGTAGAGTCAATCGAACAACAAATCGAGCTGCTTTCGCGCGGCACCGAGGCCATTTACAACGTGGCCGAACTCGCCGAGCGGCTGCGCCAGGCGGCGGCCAAGGGTGGAAAACAGCTTCGCGTCAAGCTGGGCATGGACCCCACGGCCCCGGATATCCACCTGGGGCACACGGTGGTGCTGCGCAAGATGCGGCAGTTCCAGGACCTGGGCCACAAGGCCGTGCTCATCATCGGCGATTACACCGCCCGCGTGGGCGACCCCTCCGGCCAGAACACCACGCGGCCGATCCTCACGGATGAGCAGATCCAGGCCAACGCCCGCACGTATTTCGAGCAGGCCGGGAAAGTGCTGGATACCGACCCCTCACGGCTGGAAATCCGCTACAACGGCGAGTGGCTGGCCAAGCTGTCCTTCGCCGATGTCATCCGCCTGACCGCCCAGATGACCGTGGCCCGCATGCTGGAGCGCGACACGTTCGAGCTGCGGTACAAGGCCGGCGTGCCCATCGGCGTGCACGAGTTCCTCTACCCGCTGATGCAGGGCTACGACAGCGTGTGCATCCAGGCGGATGTGGAACTGGGCGGCACGGACCAGACCTTCAACAACCTCGTCGGCCGCCAGCTTCAAGCCAACGCCGGCCAGCCGTCGCAGATTGTCGTCATCATGCCCATCCTGGTGGGGCTCGATGGCGAGATGAAGATGTCCAAGAGCAAGGGCAACTACATCGCCATCACCGACACGCCCAAGGACATGTTCGGCAAGGCCATGAGCATTCCCGACAAGCTCATGGACAACTATTTCACGCTGCTGACGGAGCTGCCGCGGCCCAAGATCGACGCCCTGCTGGATTCGCGCCGAACGCACCCGCGCGATGCGAAGATCGAGCTGGGTAAGCGCATCGTCGCGGCCTTTCACGGCGAGGGGGCGGCCGCCGCCGCGGCGGAGGAGTTCATCCGCGTCTTCTCGCAGCGCGAGGTGCCGGCGGAAATGCCCGAGATCGCGGTAGCGACGGGCGCGCTAAATATCATCGACCTGATCGAAAAAACCGGCTTTGCCAAATCGCGCGGCGAGGCCAAGCGCCTGGTGCAGCAGAACGCCGTTTCACTGGATGACCAGGCCATCGCCGACATCAACGCCTCGGTCGAGCTGCGCGACGGCCAGGTGCTGCGCGTCGGCAAGCGGCGGTTTGGCCGAATTACGTTGCAGTAGGCACGTAACAAGAGAACGGCGGACACAAAGATCACAAAGAACACGAAGAACACAAAGTAAGAAGACGGTAGAGGCCCCTCAGGTGTTACGTCCCTCTGGGGCCTCAAACTCAATTCTTTCTTCGTGATCTTTGTGATCTTTGTGGTCTTTGTGTTACGCTGTTCTCTTCTTTTGTGCCCTCGTTTTCGGGAAGAACTTATGAAGCTTGAACAAATGCTCGAAATGGTCTCCCTTAGCCAGGTGCAGGAGCTGGAGGCCGCGTGGATTGTGGCGATCGAGGAAGGCATGGCCCAGGAGGACCTGGGCCGCGTGCTGGAGGCGCTGGTCGCCGCCGGCCAGCTCAATTCCGCCGAGACGCTCGGCTGGGCCCTGCTGGAAGACCGCGGCAGCAGCCTGGCGGGCGAGAAGCTGCTCTCGCTGGCCCAGGCGGTGGTCACCGCCGTGCAGGTCAGCGATGAGCTGCGCAGCCAGGCGGCCCAGCTTTATCGAAAGCACTATTCGCAGCACCCGCACTTTGACGCCTTGCTGCGGGCCTCGGGGCTCATCTCCGGCCAATCGCCCAAGCGGGCCTTCCGCACGCTGGAGACCTGCCTGCGGCTGAGCGCGGAGGACTACCTGGTCAACCGCTTCGACCACCAGTCCGTGCAGGTTCGCGGCTACCAGGCGGCGCTGGGGGAGTTCGAGATCGCCGATGCCCAGGGCCAGGTCCGCCGAATCGAGCCCAAGGAACTCGCCGATGAGTTTGAGCGGGTGGAAAAGGACGATTTCCGCGTCCTGGCCCAGCACAAGCCCGAGGCGGTCCGCGCCATGCTGGAGGAGGACCCGGCCGGCACGCTCAAGGCGCTGTGCATTGCCGCCGGCGGACGGATCGACGCCAACGCCCTGCGCGACAAGCTGGTGCCCGCGTATCTCACCAAGGACCAGTGGTCCACCTGGTGGAGCAAGGCCCGCACCGCCGCCAAGCGCAACGAGCAGCTCAGCCTGGAAGGCCGGCCCATCGTCGTGAGCTATCACCCCGCCGGGCGGACGCTGGAAGAGGAAATGGCCGCCCCCGCCGCCGCCGCCACCATGCCGCTGGAGCGGCTGGAGGTGCTGCGCCGGTACGCCCGCGAGGCGCAGGGGCGAAAGCTGAAGATCGATCCGGCCTTCGCGCAGCCGCTCGTCAATTCGCTTGCCGAACAGGCCGAAACCTTCCGCGCCCGCAGCCCCGGCGATGCCCTGGCCGCCAGCCTGGCCATCGCGGCAGCGGCGAACCTGGGCCTGCCGGCGCCGCAGCGGGCGTTTCCTACCCCCGAATCCATCCTGGCCGGCGCTGTCGACCCGGCCCTGGCCGTGCGCGAGTTGAGCGATGCCTCGCTGTGGCCCGCGGCGCTCGACGCCCTGGCCGTGCGGGCCGGCGCCGCCGAACACCTGGCGCTGCTGATGCGAACCGCCCCGGCCGAGCGGCTGGACGAGGTGGCCGTGCGCCTTGCCCGCGTGGCCGGCGAGGCCGCCGTGGCCCAGGCCGTCGCCGAGGCCGCCGCACAGCCGCTGGAGCGGCTGGAGATCAACCTGTGGCTCTGGACCGGGCCCGACACCCCGCCCGCCGGCGCACCCGGCAAGGTGGAAATGCTCCGCCGGCTGCTGGACCTGCTGCGGCAGTTCGAGAAGGATCACGATCTGGACCGCAACACGCTCAAGCAGATTCGCCAGCGGATCCGCTCGGCGCTTTCGGCCGCCAGCTACGCCTCGTATCGCGCCGCCGTGGCGCAGATGGATGAGGCCGTCGCCGCCACGATCAAGAACCTCATCGCCCAGGTGGAAGATGGCCTGGCCGAAGCGGTGCGAGACAATCTCTGGACGATCCTGAGCGAGAGCTTCTACGCCCTGTTCGCCAAGGCCAAGGTTCTGCCCTGGCTGGATGAGACGGCCATCTGGACCAGCGAGGCGGCGCTGCGCCGCCGGCAGGCCGAATTGAAGCATCTGGCCGATGTGAAGATGCTGGAGAACGCCCGCGCCATCGGCGCTGCCGCCGAGCACGGCGATTTGAGCGAGAACAGCGAGTGGCGCTTCGCCATCGAGGAGCGCGACCTGCTGCGCGCCCAGGTGGCCATGATGCAGGATGAGATCGCCCGCGCCCGCATCATCCGCGCGCACGAGATACCGACCAACTCCGTCGGCATCGGCTCGCGCGTGCGGCTGCTGCGGCTCGACACCAACCAGCCCCTCACTCTGGACCTCTTAGGCCCGTGGGAGGGCGACCTGAGCCGGCACATCTACAACTATCTCACGCCGCTGGCCCAGGTGATGCTGGGGCACGCGCCCGGCGATACCGTCACGCTCAAGCTGGGGGGCGAGGAAGCGCAGTACCGAATCGAATCCGTCGGGTCGGCGCTGGAAGAACGCGCGTAGGGCGTGCGGCTGAGTGCGTGCAGTTGGGTGCCGTGGCTGCGTTTTCTTGCAGCCACGCGTCACCGAGGTTGCTCTTCTTCTCACGCGCCAGCACGGCTGCGAAAAATGGGCGCGCCGCACTCGGCCTCGTAAGCTCGTTCTGAAGACACGTGGCTGCAAAAAGATGCAGCCACGGCACCCAAGCTTTCCTCCACGACACCCGCCCCTGACCTACTACCTACTCGATCAGCATCGCATCGCCGTACGAATAGAACCGGTACCCCTGCTCCACCGCGTGCCGATATGCGGCGAGAATCTGCTCGCGGCCGTCGGTAAGACCGGGCGAGCAGAAGGCCGCCACGAGCATCAACAGCGTGCTGGAGGGCAGGTGGAAATTGGTGATCAGGGCATCGACCACGGCGAAGTCGGCCGGCGGGTAGAGGAAGAGGTCCGTCCAGCCGCAATGAGCCGCCAACGGGCCGCGGCGGGCCGACGACTCCAGAACTCGCACCGCCGTGGTGCCCACGGCGACGACCCGGCCGTCGGCACGCCGGGTCTGGGTGATCTGCTCCACGGTCGCGGCCGGCAGCTCGTACCACTCGCTGTGCATGCGGTGCTCGGCGAGCGTGTCGGCCTTGACGGGCTGGAAGGTGCCCGGCCCCACGTGCAGCGTGACAAACGCCTGGTGCACGCCGCGCCGCGACAGTTCGGCCAGCAGTTCGGGCGTGAAATGCAACCCCGCCGTCGGTGCGGCCACAGCGCCATCGACGCGGGCATACACCGTCTGATATCGCTGGCGGTCGGTTTGCTCGACGGCGGGCTCCACGTGCCCCGCCGGCCGGCGGATATAGTGCGGCAGCGGCACCTGGCCCACGCGGGCCAGCACCTCGGCCGGCGCGGCCGGCGGCTCGGGACGTACCAGCCAATGCCCATCCTCCAGACGGCGAACGAGCATCACCTCGTACATCGCATCCAGCGTGAGCTTCTGGCCCTCGCGGCAGCGGTGGGCGCCGCGAAGCATCACCCGCCAGGCGCCCTCGGGCTCCACGTGGAGAAACAGCCCCTCGATCCTGCCGCCGCTGGACCGGCGGGCGAAGAATCGCGCCGGCACCACTCGCGTGTCGTTGAGCACCAGCAAATCGCCCGGCCGAAGCAGCTCGGGCAGGTCGCAGAAGGCCCGGTCCGCCAGCCGGTTATCCCGGCGAACCAGGTGCAAGAGCCGGCTTGACTGGCGCTCGTGGGCCGGGGCCTGGGCAATCAGAGCCTCGGGAAGGTCGTAAGAGAAATCCTGTGTCCTAAGCAATTTACTCACGCCTATCAGGGTCGCCAGATAACTGGGTTATCAGCAACTACTCACAAGTACCGAAATCGCCTCTACCATGGCAAGTGATGCTAAGGATTCACATTACTGCTCTGCAGGGGCAGTTATCCACACCTTCTGCACAGGTTCATCCCATCGCTCCCTGGCGCAGATATCTTTAACACAATGCTAATAGACACCGATAATTATGCCAATGGCTCGTGCTATGATATCCGATATCTTTCTCAGGGAAGACCTTAAAGGCCAAGGACTATGCCCGAAGAAACGTTGGAAGAGATTGTCCGGCAAGTGCAGGAGATGGGCCGGGTGGAAGTCGTCGAGGCGCTCCATCAGTTGGCCCTGGCGTTTCCGCTGGATTTTTCGCAGGACTTTCTCGCCCAGTGCACCGAAGAACGCCTCAAACACATCCTGCTGGCCGCCAGGCTGCACACGGGACGAAACGCGAAATCCGAAGCCCCGCTTTCCAAGCAAACGCAAAGTCCAGGCGCCTGAATCCCAACTTTGGGCACCGGAACCCCAGCTTCTAGTCCCTCCGGCAGTCTCAGAACCTGAATAGCCCCTTTGGGTTGTTCACTCCGCTACCAAGGCGAATGGCCGGCGCCTCTGCGGTGTTCTGTAAGTGCTCGCGGGAAAAAAAGTGCCTCTCCTTATTAAGGACGCACACGAAACTGGCACTCCCGATGCGCAATTCTGAAAAAAATCTGCTAAGTACACTCCAATTGCCCCTACAGACGGAACAAATCGGAAAACTCCGGGGCCAAAATGGGAAAAACCTTAGGCTCTTTGAGGGACCGGGCGGCCGCACAAGAGTGGCACTTACGGCAATTCGGCAAGACCCGTCAAGAAGGGCGATTGACGCTTGGAGAGTCGTGAATCTCGCTGGCAAGAGGCCCGTCTTGCCTCTACTTCATCCCCAGCACAGGTATTCGGTACTGATCGGCCAGTTCCAGCGTCGTAGGCTTATCCACGATGATCGTCCGCCCGGCCTCGACCACCAGGCAGGCCCCGCCAGCCATGCGCAGGCGGCGGATGGTAGAAGGGCCGACGGTGGGCACATCAAAGCGCATGTCCTGCCGGGGGCGGGCCACCTTTATCAGCGTCCAGCCGCCGCGGCGGCAGAGCTGCCCGGCCCGCTCGATCATGCGGTCTGTCCCCTCCATGGCCTCGACGGCGATGATGTCGCGCTCTTTGACGGCAATGGCCTGGCCGATATCAAGCTCGGCGCTCTGGCGGGCGAGGTTCCAGCCGAATTGGGCATCGGCCAGCGAGGCCGCCGAGGGCGCCGTGCGGGTCATCACGCCCTCGTGGGCCAGGTGCTCAGCACAGTAGGCCACGGAGGAGATCAGCTCGATGCCCTCGGAGGAAAGCTCGTCGGCCACCGTGGTCAGCAGCTTGCCATCGCGCCGGTCCTTGCGCAGCGTGAGGTACCACATTTTGGCGGTGCGGATGTCCGGCAGGAACTGCAGCAGCCGCCCCGGTGTGTACATGGATTCCTTGGCCACGTGGCCGACCATGACCGCCCGGCGCACGCCCCACCGCCGCATCAGGCGGATAATTGTGTTCCAGCGTGCCACGCCGGCGGTGCTGAAGCGATCGGCCAGTTTGCGCAGTCCCATGTCGACGCTGCCTCGCAGGCCCACGACCGCCAATTGCTTACCCGCGTTCTTGACGCCCTCGGCCACCAGGAACGGCAGCCGCCCGCCGCCGGCGATCAGGCCGACAGGCCGGCGGTCACCTTCACTCGGCGCGGGCGTTTCCACATTAGGTCTCCCGCGGGGTGGTGCCCTCCGCCTGCCGCTTGAGCACCGCCAGTTCCTCCTCCAGCTCCAGCAGGCGCTGGCGGATTTCCGGCAGGCGGCGGATGAGGACCATCTGCCGGCGGGCCTGGCCGATTTCATCGGCGGGCGAACCGAGGACCTGGGTGCCGGAAGGTACATCGTGGGTGACGCCCGCCTGGGCCGCCACCTGCACGCCATCGCCCAACGTCACATGGCCGACCACGCCTGCCTGGCCGCCGAAGACGCAATAATCGCCCGTGCGCGTGGACCCGGCGATGCCCACCTGGGCCACCAGCAGGTTGTTGCGGCCCACCTGGGCGCCGTGCCCGATGGCCACCTGGTTGGAGAATTTCGTGCCGGCGCCGATGCGCGTGGCGCCGATGGCGGCCCGATCCACCGTGCAGGCAGCGCCGATCTCCACATCGTCGCCCACCTCCACGTAGCCGGCCTGGGGAATCTTGTGGTGGCGGCCCTCATGCGTGGCGTAGCCGAAGCCGTCCTGGCCAATTACGGAGTTGGAGTGCACGGTCACGCGGTCGCCCAAAATGCAGTGGTCGTATACCACCACGTTGGGGTGCAAGATGCAGTCGCGCCCGATCCGCGCGTGCGGGCCCAGAAAGACGCCCGGGTACAGGATGGTCCCCGCGCCCACCGAGGCCCCTTCGCTGATGGTGACAAACTGGGCCACGGAAACATTTTCGCCCAACGTGGTGCGCTGGTCGATGTACGCCCAGCGGTGGATGCCCACGAACGGCCGGGGCCGAAAGCCATACAGCGCCGCCATCGCCTGGCGAAAACCGAAATACGGGTCGCTGCAGCGGATCAGCGGCACCGCCGCCGGCCCGTCGTAGTCCGCCGGGACGATCACGGCGGCGGCCTGCGTGGTCGCCACGTGCCGCGCATAGCGCGGGTTGGCCAGGAAGGCCGCCTCGGTTGCACCCGCGGTCTCCAGCGGGGCAAAGCCCGTGATCACGGCCGAGCCCTCGCCCACCAATTCGCCGCCGATCAGTTCGGCCAGGCGGCGAACATCGATTTTCCCTTGTCGTGGTTCCATCCGGTCCTGTCAATCGAAAGTCAAGCAACTCTAATGGCTGGAAAGCGCGCGGTCAATATGCGCACGAAAAAACAGTAGGCGGACACGCGAAAGATGGAAAGGTTAGGCCGCCAATCGTCATTCATTTTATCCCGGTCCAGGTTTGATGCGCGACCGGGGCGGGTGGGCATGGATCGGCGAGCAGGCTTGCCGCCCATGGCCCTGCGTTCGATGCTTCGGCCCCGGGCCTCAAGCAGGCCGGCGGAAAAGGTGGTGGGCAGCCCCCGGCATTTCGCGAGCGGGGGAACTCGCGTCCAGGGCGGAGGGGAATCCGCCTTGAGGATCCCCGTAGGTCTAGGTCTACGAGGCGCCGGGGGACTGCCGCACCATATATCACGCGCAATCTACGTCGCCATTTTACAGCGGCCGGCGCTCGGCGCGCCAGTTTTTTCGGCTTTGGCGGAGAGAGAATATACAAATTGCGATTGGTGACGTCTACGGCTAATGACAAGGATTCTCATTATCTTTTTTGCCGGCCAAGGCAAGGAACATTTCTGGTCGCGAACCCGTTGGGTCGCTATGCTTTGAGCCATGCGGAAGGTTGCGATCTTGGCAGTCGCGCTGGCCGTGGCGGGTGGCTTGGCCGTGGCAGGCTGTTCTCTGCCACCGGGCTCATCGGCCGCCCCTGTGGCAACGCTTGCCGCCGCACCTGCAACCGTGCCTCACACGGCCAGTCCCGTCCTGGCCCACGCCCCGGCCGCGACGGTGACGACAGCCCCGGCCGCACTGGAAGGCCCACCTCCCCTGTCCGTGCTTCAGCGGCGGACGTACGAGGAGGCGGTCAGCGGACGGTTCATCACCCTGGCCGATTTTGAGGCCCCGCCGGGACCACTGGGGCCGACGGAACCCTTTTCCATTCAAGGGGCCGGCGGCCGAGCCGCTATCAGTACGACCCGCGCCCGTACCGGGGCCGGCGCGCTGGCCGTCGAGCTGGCCGCCGGCGGCCGCCTGGTGTATCGCACGGGCACACAGCGCGATTTCAGCCTGTACACGCTGCTCTCGGCCGCCGTTTACGTGTCCCAGCCGCGGGATGACATGACAATCACCCTGGTCGGCCCCAACGGCCGCTGGCGCTCCTGCGACAGGCTGCTGACGGCCGGGTGGAACACGGTTATGGTCGATGTGGCCCACCTTCAGCGTACCGGTGCGCTGGATGTTCGCGATGTGCGGCAGGTCGAGATCTCCTTCGGCCCCGGCCAGCCGGCGTCGTTCATGCTGGATGACCTGCTGCTGATCGATAACACGCGGACGATATCCCCCACGCCGGCGGGGATGGTGCTTCGCCGAATCGGCCTCGATTACGAACTGACGCTGACTGGCCAGGGGCGGACGATTCGCCTGGCGCAGGGCAGCGACGGCCTGTGGCGGTGCGCCGGCGGCGGAACGATCATCCAACTGGGCACGCCCGCCGCCCGCCTGGAGGGCCAGGCGGAATCGATTGAACTGATGGGCCAGCGCCGCGCTGGGGCTATGCAGCTCCTGGAAGCCAACCCGGTACGTGTGCGGCTGGCCAGCACGTGGTATTTTCCGCCGGAAATGGGCCTGTGGCGCCAGTTGGAAGTGCGGCAGCTCCGCTGGGAGTACACGTTCTACGGCGATGGTCGGTGCGTGACCAGCCTGCGGCTATCGAACCCCGGTGGACCCGATGTGTCGCAGGTGCGGCTGATCGCCCCATTCCCGGCCGCCTGGTCCGATGGCACCCTTGGCGCCGAGCTGCACGCGATGGGCCTGAACGGCCAGATGGACACGTGGTCCTGGCTGACCTGCCCCGCCGCCAGCGATACGGCGGACCTGCTGGCGGATTACGCCCATCCGCCGGCGGCGAGAATCGTTCTGGGGCGAACTGTCGACCGGCCATCCGACACCGATGCCGGCTCGCCTGTCGGAGCAGATGGCTTTGACGCCGCGCAAGGCTGCTACGTGGCCCGCGCCATCGGCGGCCACTGCCGCATTGAACTGGCCGTTGGGTCGCATTCGCTGCACCGGCCGGTTTTCCGAATTGAAGGACCCTGGACCGGCCCGGTCATTGCCAGCCATGCCGGCATGCCCATCCGCCCCATCATTCAAACCGGCCGCCAGGCCGTGGCGGTGTTGGAGGAGGTGCTGACAGAGCCGGCGCTGGTGGAATTCTCCGGTCCGGTTGAGAGATTGGAGCAATAACGAGTAGAATCGAGACTCCATGAAAAGGAGCCGGGGCATTTTGGATGGAAGAAATTCCAAATCCCAAATCCCAAATTCCAAACAAGCACCAAATCCCAAATTCCAAAACCCAGACAGGAACGCTTTCCGTGAGTTGAGAAAGGCCCGCCGGCGCGGCGTTTGGAATTGGGTGCTTGGGATTTGTTTGGGATTTGGGATTTGGAATTGGGGATTTGCCTCAGGGCAGGCTCTTGCTCAACAGCCCGCCGGCCCCAATGACGTCACGACCGCCCAGGTCACCGCCGCCATTCAGCGCGCGGTGGCGCTTATCGAGAAACGGCAGAACGCCGATGGCAGTTGGCCGGACAGTTCGCAATGGCGCGGCGGCCAGACGGCGTTGTCGCTGCTGGCTTTGCTGAATGCCGGGGTCGATCGAAACAGCCCGCCGATCCAGAACGGCCTGGCGTACCTGCGGACCATCCCCAACGAGGCCACGTACACGGCCGCTCTGCGCTGCATGGCGCTGGCCGCCGCCGACCCGGACGGTTATCGCGCCGAGATCACGGTCGCCGCCCAGTACCTGATGCGCCAGCAGCTCGATAACGGCACCTGGAATTACTCCCCCACGGTCGCCGGCCAGGACAACAGCAATACCCAATTCGCCCTGCTGGGGCTGCACGAGGCGGCCAAGGCCGGCGTGCCCATCGACCCGGCTGTCTGGCTGCGCAGCCAGAAACATTTCCGCGACACCCAGCTCACCGACGGCGGCTGGACGTACCACAACTCCGGTCCGGCCAAAGGCAATGCCTACGGCTCGATGACCTGTGCCGGCATCGCCAGCTTGTTCATCACGGGCGAACAGATTTTCGTGGGCCGCGAAAAAGGCTACGTGGACGGCGCCGCGTACCAGTGCGGCCGCTACGCGGAAAACCTCGAGGTGCTGGGCGGCCTGAAGTGGCTGACCGCCCATTTCGACGTCAAGAGCAACCCCCAGCACGGCACGTGGCTGCATTATTACCTGTACGCCCTGGAGCGCGTGGGCATGACCGGCGGCCTGCGATATATCGGCACGCATGACTGGTATCGCGAGGGGGCCCGTTTCCTGGTCGACACGCAGCAGGGCGATGGGCACTGGGAAGACCTGCCGGGCACCTGCTTCAGTCTGCTGTTTCTGGCCAAGGGCCTGCGGCCGGTGCTCATCCAGAAACTCGCGTGGAACGGGCAGTGGAACCCGGATCACTACGACGTGTCGCACCTGGTGGACTACATCAACCAGAAGCGCCGCCAGAGCCTCTCCTGGCAGACTGTCCCTGTTTCCGCCAGCGTGGAAGACTGGCTGGCCGGGCCGATCCTGTATATGCAGGGTCACGAGTTTCCTCGCTTCGGCGAGGAGGAGATGGCCAAATTCCGCCGTTACGTGGACAACGGGGGCATCCTGGTTTTCGAGGCCTGCTGCTCGAAGCCGGCCTTTGCGCAGGGCTTTCGCGCCTTTGCCGCGCAGGCCTTTGCGGATTATCCGCTGCGCGAGCTGTCGCTGGACCACCCGATCTTCCATGCCGCCGTGGACCTGGACCGCACGCACGGGATCATGGGCATCGACGTGGGCTGCCGCACCAGCGTGTTCTTCCTGCCCAACGATGTAAGCTGCCTTTGGGAACAGCGCGACCTGGTCGCCCCCAAGGGGTTGACCGCCTTCGCCTTTGATTTCGGCCTCAACCTGGCGGCCTACGCCTCCGCGGGCGGTCCCCTGGCCGACCGGCTGACCCGTGTGATGCTTTTCCCCGCGCATCAGAACAGCCAGAGCCGCCCGGCCACCCAGCGCGGCGTGGTGCAGGTGGCCCGGCTGATCCACGATGGCGACTACAACGCGGACCCCAAATGCCTGGTGAACCTGGCCGAACTGGCCTCGCGCGCGGCCGCCATCGACATTGTCAGCCGCGAGGAGGCCCTGGACCCGGGCGATGAGGCGATTTTCGAGCACCCGGTCCTGTTCATGACCGGACACTACCGCTTCGCGCTCAGCGATAAGCAGATCGACAACCTGGCCAGGCATCTGTCACGCGGCGGCGTGCTGATTGCCGAGGCGTGCTGCGGCCAGCCGGCCTTTGACGCCAGCTTCCGCCAGTTGGCCACCGCCTTGGTGGGCAAAATGGAGGGCGCGAAGGATTTGACCGCCCTGCCGAGCAATCACCCGCTGTTTTCCGGCCAGGTTGCCGAGCCCATCGGCGCTGTGCGCCTTCGCCCGGCCCTGGCCGAGGCCCTGGACCGCCCCACGCTGGATTGGCCGGTGATCCTGGCGGTCACCGTTCACGGCCGGCCCGTCATTCTCTATAGCCCCTACGACTGGTCCTGCGGCCTGGAGCACGACAAGCCCTTTGCCTGCCGGGGATACGCCGAGGAAGATTCCGTGCGGCTGGGAATGGCGCTGCTGCTGTATGCCGTCAGCTATTGAGAAATTGCTTAGGCGGCCCATCCGTAAAGGAGCTTGTGAAGCTGCACAATATGCACGGTTAGCACAGTTTGCTTAAGCCGGTTCTCATTGCAAGTGTTTTAATTGCAACGGCTTATTAGTCCTGAGCAACGGTTCTTAAGCATTATGCACTATTGCATAAGATGCTTATTGCCCATTTTAACAGTTACATAAGCTCTTGTCGCAAAAGCTCTAATAGTGCAGCCACTGAGAATAGCTCCGCCAGACCTGCTTAAGGAAAGGCTTGCCCGGCGCTTCTCTGCAATCGGGGGTGAGCCTGAAATCTCTCTTCAATTGTCAAGAACTGCCGACGCAGTGCGGCTAGCCCGCACTGGTGGAGACAGATGCATCTGGAACGCGCACCCAGCTCCTGTACTATACTCCGTGGCTTGTAATCATATCCTACTTTTCGATCATGTCAAGCCTTTTCCGAAATAATCCCATAAGAAAAATCCCGGGCGAAATGTGGAGGTTGCCCGGGCACCGGGACTGGCCTTTGGCAAACACGCCAAGCCCGGCGGCAGTCGCGACACAGGATCCCCTACGCAACTCTCACTTCCAGCTTGGCCAGCGGCGCCGGCGCCTGACCGGAGGAAAGCAGCATCCGCCAGGTGTGCCGGCCGTGGCTGTCGGTGATGGACAGCGCGGAGATCGTATCGCCCGCCAGGCCGAAGGCGACCGCGTTGGGCGACTCGTCGGGATGCACGATGGTGATGCTATCCATCTTGATGGCTGCAATATTCGTGTTGATGAACGAGTACCCGCCATCTTTGGCCGCGCCGGTAACAATCAGCCGCAGCAGGTGGCCCTGGCCCGGATTGGGGCTACCGGTGCTGGGGGTTTCGGCCGCCCACACATCGCTGACGCTGGGCAGGTCAAACACGCCATCCGGCGTGCCGCCGGCCCCCAGCGTGTCGGTGCCGGTGAACGAGCCGACAAAGATGCTGGAATTCTCGGCCCCGCCCACGACGACCGAAGAAATCCTGTTCTGGGCCTGCACGGCGCTGCCCTTGAGCAGGCCCGAAACGCTGAGCGTGCCGATGTAGTCGTGGATCGACAGATTGGCCTGCATGTTGCCGTGGTAGGCGACCAGGCTCTTGAGGTAAGTGGCGCTCACGTTGTTTGCAACGCCGGTCTTCAGCCACTGGCTGGTGGTGATGCTGCCGATGCCGCCCGTGCCGCCGACCGCAATGTTGGCATCCTGAATGCTGCCGGCCACCAGCGAGCCCAGGGCATCGCCAACCAGCGGCGGCAGTGTATCGTTGATCAAGATCAGCGACGAGAGCTGCCCGCGAATCGAGGCCGACTGGAGATAGTCGGCAATGCTCACATCCGGCTGCAAATTGCCGGCCGCACCGGTGCCGCCGTGAACGATCAGGCTGCGGACCCAGCCGGCCGTCAGACTGTGGCCGTGCGCGACGGCGTCGGACCAGTCGATGGCATTAAAGCTGCCGATGCCGCCGGCGATGCTGATGTTGCTCTCGCTGATGCGCCCGGCCATCAGGGAGGCCAAGCCGGTATACCGGCGGTCATCGCTCAACAGGGAGCTCCCGGCCGCCGCCAGCGTCGAGGAGGAGATATTCCCATTGACCACGATCCGGCCGAACCCGCCTAACCTGGCCGTGGTGTCCGTGGCGCTGGGGTCGTGGCCGGCCGTCAGCGCGCTGGAGGTGATATTCCCGTTAACGGTCAGGCTGCCCAGCAGCCCAACCGCGTTGGTATCGCCGGACGTCGTGGCGGTGTGACCGGTCACTTGCCACGTCGTGGTATCCAGGTTGCCGGTGATCAGCGCGGTAACCATCTGCTGGGCCGTGACAGTGCTTCCCGTCACGTTGCCCTTCACCGTCAGGCCGAGTATCAGCCCGGGGGCAGAGACATCCGTCGTTGTGGCGGCGGTATGACCCGTCACGCTCCACGCGGTGTAACTCACGTTGCCGGTGATCAGCGCGGTGCCCATTTGCTGGGCTGTGATGGTCGCGCCGGTCATGTTGCCGTTCACCGTCAGGTTTCGGATGACGCCGCCGACGGCCGTATTGTCGGTGGAATCCGGCGTGTGGCCGGTGGCCTCGATCTTGGAATCCACGAATTGGCCGCCGATATTCACCGTGGTGAACTGCCAGGCCGTCAGGGTCGACAGGCCGACATTCCCCTGGAGGGTCAGCAGGTTGAACGACTTGGCGTTCAGCGTATTCTGGAAGAATTCGCCCCGGACCCACAAGCTGTTGACCCGGCTGCCGGCGGCCTCGAGGCTCCAGTTGTTTTGCGGGCCGTTCAGGCGAATCGAATTGATGTTGCCGACGGTGGTGCCCGTGACATCCCATGTGCCCTGGGCGTCGCCGGCGACGGTGGCCGTGCCGATGGCATTGCCCAGGGCGTCCTTACCGATCATCAGCAGGTCCGTATCCATGGCGCCGGCGGCGATGGCGTCGTGGTTTGCACCGACCAGGCTGGCCGGCAGGCTGTTGACGCTGCTCAGGCCGGTGACGTTGAGGCGCGTGATGTACTGGCCCGTTAACGTGCTGCCGCGGCCGACCCAGGCGCCCAGCGTCATCAGGCCGATGGGACTGCCGACGACGGCGATCATGTTGCCGGAGAAGAGGCTGGCGTTGAGAACCAAGCCCGTGGTCACGCCTGAACCCGTCATGATCATCGCCGTGCCGGTGCCCATCGCCCCCAACGTGAGCTGGCTGATGCACCCATTGGCGATCATGCTGACGCCCTGGCCGACCACGTCGGTCGTCCGGGCGTAGAAGCTGCCGACGACGGCATCGCCGATGATGGAATTGACCGCCGTGCGCCCGTCGCCGTGGCTGTCGGTGGTGATGGTGATGTGGGTTTGCCGCGTGGCGCTGGACAGGTCAATCGTATCCAACTGTAGCGTACCCGCTTGCGCCGTCACGGTGGCCACGCCGTTGCTGAGGGTAGAGGCGATGTTGCCGCCCAGGAAACTCAACACGATCGCCCCGCCGCCGGCGGCGGTGACGGTCACATTCGTGCCGTCGGCATCAGCGAATTTCACGCTGGAGGCCCCGCCCGCACCGACGAGGATCTGCGAGGCGGCTTCCTGCGCATCCCAGTGCAGGGTATACGGCACGCCCACCTGGTCCATGTGCGCCTTCAGCACATACGTTCCGGCCGCGGGCATCGTATCGTTCACGCTGGACCGGCCGTTGAAGAATCCCCCGCTCTCCAGGAGAGTGCCCTGGTTGTCGTAGAGCGAGAGGGTCATCGCCAGGTTCGCCGCGTCGCTTACGGAAGCGTCGAGAAGGCGCGAGTTGGCGGGCACGGTGACGGAATACCAGTCGTCGTTGCCGGAGGCATTGCCTGAAATCGCCGGGATGTTCACATCCTGCTGGCCAGAGATGTCGCGCGCGTGTTGCAGGGAATCATTCAGCGTGCTGCCGTCGTCGGCCGCCATCGTCTGGTACGAGAAGTCGTACAGGATGCCCTTGGGCACGACGTTGCCGGTCTGGCTGATGGTCTGGCTGGTGATGAGAATGTAGCAAGCGCCATCGGCCATCACGTCGGCCCCCACCACGGTGGTCAAGAGCGCGCCGCCGGGCAGAGGCTGCGATTGGGCCAGCAGCGTGCCGTCCGACTTGTACAGCCAGACGGTCACGGCGCCCAGGAACGCCATCGCCTGGGTCTGGACGACCACGCGCGGCTGACCGGCCGTCAGGGTGAGGCGATAGTAGTGCGAATCGATCGCCATGGCCGGACCCTTGCCGGTGATCTGGCTGAGCCACTGGCCCTGGGGGTTGGCCGGCAGCGGGTAGGCCGTTTGCATCGTGTCATTCTCGGCGACCGACGTGCCGCCGGAGTTGGCGCCGTACTGGTCAGCGCCGACGCCCCCATCCCACTTCAGGTCGTAGGCAGCGCCCATATAGTCGCCCGCGCCGCTGCTGACCAGCACGTAACAGTAGCCAGCCTTGATGACCGACGGCGGCATCACCGCCCAGGCCGCCATGCCGCCGCTGGCGGTTGTGCCCCTGGCGAGCTCGGTCGTACCGTCCTGCGCGAAGATCTGCAGCAGAAAATCGTTGGGGTCGACGGAAGCATTGAATCGAGCCTGGACCAGCATACGCGGCTGAGCGGCCGTGACGGCCAGCTTGAAGTACTCTTGATTATTCAGGATGGCCAGCCCGGCGATGTCGCTAAGCCACTGGCCTTTATGCGCGGACAAATCATACGCGTTCGAGGAGGTCGCGATTCCGTTGGGGCCCTGGAAGGCATCTTGGCCGTTAGCCCCGACCACGCCGGTTTTCCAGGACAGGTCGTACGGTATACCCTGGCTGGTGACCTGGGCGTTGAGCTGGACCGGGCTGACGCGCAGGTAGCAGTAGCCCGCCGTCAACACCTCCGGAGGCAGTTGCATCAGGATGCGTGAGCCCGAGGCCAGCGGCTGGCCGCCCTGATGGGTCTCGGCGGCGGTAATGACCCCGCCGGTAAGCTGGCCGATGGCCACGGAAACCGGCACGTAGCGCAGGCCCATCTTGCCGCCGAAGGTCAGCACCACCGCCGCGGAATTAGCCGGGCCGCCGGTGACGCTCACATCGCCGGCCGTGATGTTGCTCAGCGCGTTCAGCGCGGCCTGGATATCCTGGCTGGCGGCATTGTAGGCGATCGGCGCCGTGGTCTGGCCGTCGACGGTGATGGTGAAGTTGCCGCCGGTAATGACCCCGCCATGCGTCACTTCCGTGAGCGTGGGCGCGGTTCCGGTCAGGCCGGTGAAATCGCCGGTCACGTCCAGCGCCCCCAGCCCTGCCGCGAAGCTCAGCGTGCAGGAGCCGCCGGCGGCCAGGCCGCCAAGCGTCGGATCATCCGTGGCCGTGACATTGCCGGCGCCGACGGTGGAAAGCGCTGCCATGGCCGCCTGGATGTCGGCCGCCGAGGCGTTGTAGGCCAGCGCGCTTGTCGTCTGGCCGCCCACGGTCAGCGTGTAGGTGCCGCCGGTGGCGGCACTTTGCGTGCTCAGCTTGACCACCTCCGCGGCGGGCGCGGGCGCCAGCGTCTCCACTTCATTGGCGTTGGGGTCCAGCAGATCCACGTTCAAATTGCCCTGGTTCGGATCGAACATGGTGTCCACCAGGAGCGTCGGGTGGCTCGAATCTACGTGCAGGCGATAAAAACCCTGAGTGCCCAGGATGGCCTGGCCTGCCGCAGCGCTCAGGGAGCCGCTGGTGGCGTCGCCCAGGTCGTAAGCCCCGGGTGGCGTGCTGTTGTCGCCGTACGCATCCTGTGCGGCTGCGGAATTCCACTCCAGATCGTACAGGTTGCCGGCGTTGCTGCCGGTGATGCGCACGTACACCTTGCCCGCGGTAAGCGATGCGCCCGTGACGTTGAACGAGATGATCGACCCGTTGTCGACCGCCGCAGCGGAGGCCAGCGGCGTCGTGCCGTCGGAGGCCAACAGGTCCATCGTGATGCCGCCCACGTTGGTGTCAAAGCCGCAGGTGACATACACGTGGGAACGGGCCTGGGACACGGGAATGCTGTACCAGTCGGCATTTTTCTGCACACCGACGCCGGATAGGGCCGACAGCCAGGTGGCTGGCGAGCTGCTCAGGTCGTGAGCCGCAGCGGCGGTGTCGTTGGGTTCGTAGGCATCATCCGGCCCGGCGGATTGCCACTTCAAGTCGTAGCTGTTGCCGCCGTTGCCGCCGGTAAAGGCGATGTACACCTTGCCGGCTGTCAGCACGCTGGAAGGAAGCTGGGCATAAATGCGCGAGCCGGTGGCCGTGGTCTGCGCCTGGTTAAGTGGAACCGTACCCTGAGTGGTTTCGGTGCTGGTGATCGTGGGGCCGCCGGTGATGGCGCTGGCGTCAACCGAGACGTTGACCTTCGTGAAGCTCAAGTTGCCCGAAAAATTCAGCGCGGCCGCCGCGCTGCTCAGCGGGCCGCCGGTGACGGTCACATCGCCTTGCGCGATATTGGGCAGCGCTTCGAGGGCCGTTTGGATCGCGGCGTCATCGGCGTTGTACGCAATCGCGGCGGTGGTGTGACCGTCGACGGTGATCGTGTACGTGCCGCCCGTAATGGCGGTGTTGGGCGTAATGGTCTGCGTGTCGGCGCCGCCGGTCAGGCCGCTGAGGTCGATGGAGATGGGAACGGCCCCGAGCGATGGGTCGAAGCTCACCGTGCACGTGCCGCCGACAAGGCCCAGGCCGCCGCCGCCGTCGACGGCGGTGACCTCACCCGTGCCCACCGAGGACAAGGCCGCCAGCCCGGCCTGAATGGTTGCCGCCGTGTCGTTATAGTTAAAGCTGGCGGTCTGGGTGCCGACGGTGATGCTGAACGTGCCGCCCGTGGCCGCCGGGGCGCCGGCCGTCAGAACGACTTTCTGCCCCGCGGCGGTGGAGGCCAACGTCTGGATCTCGTTGGCGCCGGGGTCGGCCAGGGGCGTGCCGTCGGGGGCATACAGCGCCATATTGAGATTGCCCTGGTCGCCGTTGAAGAGGCTTTCGACGTACAGGTTGGGGCGGTTGGAGGCGACGTGCAGAACGTAATAATCGCTGTCGGCCAGCACACCGAGCCCCTTGAGCCCTGAAAGCGAGCCGGACGTCGCACTGCCCAGGTCGTAAGCCGTCTGCTGGTAGTCGTTGTCGCCGTAGGCATCTGCCTTGGCGTAGCTGTTCCACGTCAGCGAGTACGCCTCGTCGGTCTGCCCGGTGACCTCGACGTAGTACGTGCCGGGGATTATCAGGTCGGCCTCGAGATTCCCGTCGACGGATGTGGCCGAGCCGTCGGAGCTCGTGGCCGCTACGGTAGTGCCGTCGCTGCCGTATAGCGTCAGATGGACAGGCGGGCATGCGCCCTGGGTGACATTGGTCAACGAGATTGTTCCCCCGCCGGTCAGACCGCTGGCATCGATCGAAATCGTTGGATTGGGCACGCCGAGTAGCGGCTGGAAGGTCATGACTACCGGCGCCGTGTTGGCCGGCCCGCCGGTGACCGTCACATCGCCGGGACCCAGAATGGAGAGACTCTCCAGCGTCTGCTGGATGGAATCGGGCGTGGCGTTGTAGTTGATCGGGGCCGTCGTCACACCATCCACGGTGATGGTGAACGTGCCGCCGGCAACCGCCGCGCCGGGCGTCACCTCGGTCAGCGCAGGAGAGTTGCCCACCAGGGCGGAAACGTCGGCCGTCACCGCCACCGGGCCCAGCGCGGCGGCAAAGCTGAGCGCGCAGGTGCCGCCGCCGGCGGCGGCTAAACCGCCATTGGCATCGACGGCCGTCACGCTGTTGGCGCCCAGGGCGTCGTTGATGGCCGTTTGAATATCGGCGGCCGGCGCGTTGTACGCGATGGCAGGCGTCATCTGGCCATTGACCATCAGCGTGAAGAAGCCGCCGCTGGCGGGCGTGGCGGCGGCCGTCAGTTGCCACACGTCCTGGACCGGCGTCGAGGGCGTCAGCGTGTCGACCTCGTACACGCCGCCGGGCAGCGTGGTGGTCTGCACCGACAGGTGCAGCGTATCGGCCGTGATGGGAATCGAGTACCAGTCCTGCCCGTTGACGATGGCCCAGCCGTTCACATCCGTCAGCGGCTTGCCCTTCGCATTGGTCAGGTCCTGAGCCTTGGCCGCCGTACTGATATCGCCGTACGGGTCGGAGGTGGGCAGCGCTGTCCAGCGAAGATCGTAGGCCGTGCCCAAATCGGGGCCCGAGACGACGGCGTCGTACCAGCCGGGTGCGGCCACGACGCTAACCAGGTGCTCGCCGTCGTTAAGCGTGTCGGCCGAAGCGACGCTTACCCCCGAGGAATCGAAAAGCCCCAGCCGCAGATCGCCGTCGGCATTCTTGAACAGCAGGTCCAGGGCCACGCGCGTGTACCCCGCGGGCACGTAAAACTGGTACCAGTCTTCATCGTACTGGCGGCCCTGGCCCTGGAACTGGCTGAGCCACTTGCCGGCGCTGCCGTCCAGGTTGTACGCCTGGGCCTGGTTGTTGTTGGGCTCATAAGGATCATCCGCGGGGATCACCGCATCCCACTTCATGTCGTACGACAGCGCCGCCGCCGACGCCCCGCCGCCATTGACCACCTTCACGGCATACGTGCCCGGTTGCAGGATTCCCAGGTCAATGCTGGCGTTCCGCGAGGTGGGCGAGGTGTCCACAGGAACCTGCACCGTCGCATTGTTGATCGCATTTAGCCCCGTCGAGTCGTAGACGGTCACCTGGAGGCGGCCGCCGGCTGTCGGACTTCGAAAATACAGATGGACATGCCGTGCCGGGTCGCCGGCCTGGCTGCCCACCTCGATGGTGTACCAATCCACGTCGTTGCTGCTGGCAATAGCCCGCCCCTGCATGTCGGACAGCCAGTTTCCCGCCAGGTTGGTCAGGTTGGTGGCCGTGGCCGCCGTATCGTTGGGTTCGTAGGGGTCGGTGGGGGCGGCGGTCAGGAACAGGCGCTGCTCCAGCGATTCCACCGCCGAGACGGCCTTGAGGGACTTGTGATTGCGAGGGCGCCTGCCGCCGTCGTGTCCATTCCTCATCATTCGACCTCCAACTCCCCCCTGCCGCCGTGAGCCGCAGGGTCAATAGCTTCGCCCTTGGCCGCCGCGCGACCCCGTTACCCGTCAGGCAAGTTCCTGTCGGACCGGAGTCTAAGACCATCGGCGCAATGCCGTCAACATAACTTCGTCCGCCGAAGGCTTCCGGTTCGCTGAGCGGCCCATGCCACGAGCTTTTGAAACGGGTTAAGCCGCCGCAGGCCCAAGCCAGATTGCTCTATTCGGGTGATTCCAGGCCGGTCGCTCCTTCGGGCAGACCCAGTTTACCGGCCGGCCGGCGTGGATTTGCCGGAAAAATGCCAGACGGGTCGGTCGTTATCCGGAAATGTAGCAACGGTTGCTCAACCTCTCCATCGGAAGATAAGTGTATGGGATATACCACACACATAAAACACGCGCGGGAACTGTTTCTGGCAGAAAGAAGCTCGGTGGCCACAATATGTAGTGCTCTGAGGTTGCCCCCCTGCACAATGACACCAAAGAACATTGGTGTCGGCACGAATCTGCTTTCCCATCACTCTTTCAGCTCAACCGACCAGTACGCGTTATCGAGGAACTGCTTCCACGAGGCGTACTTTTCGCTGGTCAGCCGCACCGTGATGGCCGGCGGCCGCTTGGGTTTGACCGGCTTGGTGATCAGCCGCATGTGGGCCTCTTCGGGCCTCCGGCCGCCCTTGCGGACATTGCAGCGGATGCAGCAGCAGACGATGTTGTCCCAGGTGCTCTTGCCGCCCTGGCTGCGCGGCACCACGTGATCGAGTGAGAGCTCGCTTGTCGGCAGCCGGCTGCCGCAGTACTGGCAGCGGCTGGAGTCACGGGCATAGATGTTCCGACGGTTAAACTTCACGCTCTGGCGCGGCAGCCGCTCGTAAATCAGCAGCCGGATGATCCGCGGCACGGCCAGCTCGAAGCGCACACAGCGGATCCAGTCGTGGCCGTGGCGCTGGTAGCCGGCGCGGGCCTGGCTGACTTCGCGCCACGACTCGAAATCATGGCCGGTGAACGCCCCATCCTCCACGTGCACGACCTCGGCCAGGTCGCGGTACACCAGCGACAGCGCGCGACGCACGTTGACCACGCGAATGGCCGCGTAGTATTTATTCAGCACCAGGACGCTGGCGTCCAATGCACTGGCGACGGCGGTCGTCACAAAGCCCTCCGGCCAACTGGCAGTGACAAACGCTGGCCGGCCCAAGCCGGCCCAGACTCAGGTGCATGATAAAAGCAGCCTTCGCGGCTGGCAAGAGTTTGTTTTTGCGGCTGTCAAGGCAGACTCCCGCCGCGATTGCGGGTGTCAAGAAAGCGGAACGACCTCAACAAGAAGTCGAGGTGACATGCGCACCCGCCTGCTCGTTCGCGGCAAGCATACCCCCCTCTAACCGCGCCCATGGCTAAACGCTATACTCGTAAACTGAATATGAGCGTGCTGGAGATGAATATTTCGGGCGAGAGACCGCTGGTTGTTGCGGCGTTTGCCGCCTACCTGGCGGCTTTCATCACGATGGCCGCCTCGGCCGTTTTCGGCCGCCGCCGATTCGCCGGCCGCTTGCGCCTCGCCGCCGACGCCGAGACCCCCAGCGGCGGCAACGAAGTCGATGGCGAGGAGCACGGCGCGGAGCTGGGCGCGGACCTTGGGCCCTCGCCGCAGGCTTGCACCGGGCCGGCCATTTTCGCCCTGGGTTTTGCCGCCGCCGTGGCGGCCGTGATCGTGCGCTGGGTTCGCGCCGGCCACGTGCCCATGCAGAGCATGTACGAAGTCTTCCTGTGCCTGGGGCCGGCGGCCTTCCTGGTCTGGCTGCTGGGCCGGGTGCGGCGTGTCGGCGGCGATGCCTGGGACGCCCTGCTGGGTGCGGCGGTGCTCTTCCCGGCGGCCTTCGTGATGGACCCCTGGCCCCAGCAACTGCCGCCCGCCTTGCAAAGCGGCCTCTTCGCCCCGCACGTGGCGGCCTACATGATCGGCTACATGCTCGTCGCCAAGGCGGGCATCCTGGCCATCGGCCAACTGGCCGGCTGGCCGCGACGATGGCCGCCCTGGCGCTCGTGCGAGCACGGCGCCTACCAGATGGTCTGCCTGGCCATGCCCCCGCTGACGCTGGGGCTGATCCTGGGCGCCGTCTGGGGCAAACGCGCCTGGGGCGACTGGTGGAACTGGGACCCCAAGGAACTCTGGAGCCTGGCCACCTGGCTGACCTTCGCCGCCTACCTGCATTTCCGTTCCATGACCGGCGGGCGATTTAAGTCGATCAACTCAATCCTTGCCCTGGCGGGTGTGGCCGGCGTGATCATCACGCTGCTGTGGGTGAACCTGTCCCGTATTTTCGGCGGGCTGCACAGCTATGCGTAGGGCGCGGCGGCTGGGACAGGCAGTTCCATTCCTTCGAACGGCGGAGAGGGACCGATGCCATCTGGATCCCATCGATAGTGGTTAAAAAACCTGCATGGACAAAGACAGCGTGAGGAATTCTGTTGACAATCTGACCTCGCGTGCGGAAATGGGAGAGGTGGAGTCCTGCGTCGCGAGGTTGCCGTCAGCGAGGTGTCTTGTGCCATCTTTGCTCTCCTTGACAATTCTGTTTGCATTACTCCTTGTGCTACTCGCACCAACGCTAGCGGATGCCGAAGGCCCCCAACGGCTTTACAACGGCATTGTCCTGCCGAAGGAGTGGCCGCCGCAGCCGGAGACCTTGCCGACGGACCCGGTGGAGCCCTTCTATCTCAAAGCGCCGCCGGCGGTGATCCCCATCGATGTGGGCCGTCAGCTCTTCGTGGATGACTTTCTCATCGAGTCCACGACGCTGGAGAGAAACCTGCATCTGCCGGAGTACTACCCGGGCAACCCAATCATGCACGGCATGGCCGGCAGCGTGTGGTGGGATCCCCAGGAGAAGATCTTCAAGGCCTGGGGCGGTTACCCCGAGAAGGGGTTGAGCGGCTTTGCCACTTCGGTCGATGGCATTCACTGGGACCAGACCGGCGGCAACGTCACCATCACCGCCGACGATAGCGACAAGAAAGTCGGTAAGAACATCCACTCCATGGTCTGGCCCGACTACGATGAGAAGGACCCCCAGCGTCGCTACAAGATGATCTACCCCATCTGCTTCATCGACCAGAAGTGCCGGTACTGGGTCCGCTTCTCGAGCGATGGGTATCACTGGGGCAAGGTCATCGCCACCCATGCCGACTGCGGCGACGCCAGCCGGTTCTTCTACAACCCGTTCCGCAAGGTCTGGGTGCTCAACATGCGGCACGGCTGGACGTTCCCCCGATCGCGGCGCTACTGGGAGACCCGCGACCCGGCCGTGGGGCCATGGTGGAATTTGGACGCAAATCAAGGGCCGATTGTCCAGGCTCCCTTGTGGGTGGGCGCCGACTCGGCCGACCCCGTGCGTGCCGAGATCGACGCGGGCAGTTGCGAGGTGTACAGCCAGGACGTCGTCGCCTACGAAAGCCTGATGCTGGGTCAGTTCGTCATCTTCCGCGGCGAACCGGTCTATCGGCACAAGCCCAACGAGGTCTGCGTAGGCTTCAGCCGCGATGGGTGGAGCTGGAGCCGCCCGGACCGCCGGCCGTACTTCCCGGTATCGGACGTGTACGGCACGTGGAACTGGATCAACGTCCAGCCCACCATGGGCGGCGCGGCAATCGTGGGCGACTGGCTCTACTTCTTCGTCACGGGGCGCGGGGGAAGGTCCACCTCGACCGCCCTGGCGACGCTGCGGCGGGATGGGTTCATCTCCATGGATGGGCCGTCCAAGGGCGGAACGCTGACGACTCGCCCGCTCAGCTTCAAGGGCAAGTACCTCTTTGTGAACGTGGATGCGGCCGGCGGCGAACTTCGCGCCGAGGTGCTGGATGCCAACGGCGCTCCCCTGCCGCCTTTCCGGCTGGCGGCGTGTCACCGCATCAGCGTCAACAAGACCCTGGCGGCCATCACGTGGGAGGGCGCTGATGATCTGTCAGCGCTGGCGGGTAAGCCGGTCCGGCTGCGGTTTCGCCTGACCGATGCCAAGTTGTACGCCTTCTGGGTCTCACCCGACCGTTCCGGCGCCAGCTACGGCTACGTGGGCGCCGGCGGGTCTGGGTTTGACGGCCCGATCGATACGGCGGGAATTGCGGCGTACCATGTCGTCACCCCGCCACCCGCCCCGGGCGCTGTCGCCGCGCCGGTCCTCTGGCCGGCCGCAGGGACCTTCACGGGAAAGGCTGCGGTCGCGCTGCGCATGCCGCTGACCGTGGGAACGCCGGATGCGCAAATCCGCTGCACAACCGATGGCAGCGAACCGACCGTGGACTCGCCCCTGTACGCCCAGCCCCTGGTCGTGCGCCAGACCACGACGATCAAGGCCCGTGCCTTCCGGGATGGCCTGCAGCCTTCCTCGGTTGTGGAAGGCAGGTTTACTGTCGAGCCCGACACCGAAGCGCCCATGCTTTATGACGGCCGGCCCAATCGCACCGTCAAAGGTTGGGACTCCAGCGAAAAGCTCGAAAACAAACGCACCGCGACCACGTTGTCGGCGTGCACGACCAAGAAGACCCTCTGCCGATACGCCGACACGCCCGGCGTGGCGTTTGCGGACATGAAGGGCACGCTGACCAGCACCGATGGGCTGAATCACCAGGCCACACTGTGGCAACTGCTGGCCGGCTCGCACGTGTACTACATCAAGGCGCAGGATGAATACGGCAACACCAGTGGCGACTATCAGGTGGCTTTCGCGATTGCCGATGTTGCCGAGATCGACCTGCCCATCACGATCGAGCTGGGCGTCAATCATGCCCACCTCACCGAGTCCATGAAACGCATCGACGATGACAAGGCCGACGGGGGCACGTGCCTCACCTGCGCCGAGAAGGGCAAAGGCGCGGCGGCCTTCACCTTTACCGTGCCGGCCTCGAGCGATTACGTCGTCTGGGCCAGGGTCTGCGGAAGCCGCGGGAGTTGCTTCTACGTCTCCGTCGACGGATGGGCGGAGGATGTGTTCGACATCAACGCCGACCCGGTCACCTCGCGCTCCAAGGCGCTCGTGGGCAAGTGGCATTGGCACCCTGTCAACGGCCGCGACAACCGGCAGCCTCTGACGCGAAACCCGCGGATCTTCCCGATGGCCAAGGGCGAGCACAGGCTGGTCTTTCGAGCCGCTGAGCCTGGCGCTCGCCTGGGGCGCATCATCATTCGGCAAGAGCCTTAGCGGACCCAGATGAGATGGAGACCCACTCATGAAAGAAGAACGCCCCGAACTGATCGGTGGTGCTTCAACCGTGACACAAACCTCTGGCACCACCTGGGTCATCCCGAGGGTCCCGATCTTGAATCGGCCCCCTGGGGCCGCGGCAATGGCTGGATGTTGTACGGCATCCGCGGCCTCCTGGAGGATCTGCCCGCCTCGCACCCCGCCCGCCCGGCGCTGTGCCGCATGCTGGCGGAGGAGCTGGAAGGCCTGCTGAATTTCCAGGATGAACAGGGCCTGTGGCGAAATGTCATCGACGCTCCACCCGCCTACAGCCGGCAGGACTCGTGCATCACGTGGATCATCAATGATCGTGTATGGGCGGGCCTGGTGGAAAGGGTGGCTGCGGGATGATCGCATTCCGCCCATGCTCCAGCGCGCCTGGCAGGGTCTCAAGACGAAGATCTGGCGCGGCATGCCGGTGGGCCATTGCGGCGGCACCTCCTACATGCAAAGCCGCCAGGCCTACGTGGCCAGACATCACACGCGATTCCTGGAGAGCGCCTTGCTGCTTGCCCGAATTGAGCTGGAGCGGGTCCGGCGGGTGGCGCGTGGGGAGTCGACGGAGTAAGATTGGAAGCTTGGGCTGGAGGGGACATTTCAGGCTGTGCGGGTGCATATACTACGATGACGGTCGCCCTGCCGGGGCCGCCGCGGTCCTGCGAATTGTTGGAGTCTTGAAATGCACACCGGCATCCGGCGCATCGCTTCCCCGCCCACCTTGTGGACGGCATTGCCCACGGGCATGCTGGCCGGGTTGCTGCTTTGTTTTTGCGCGGCCTGCCAAACGGATGGAGCCCGGGTGGCCACGCCCGCAACGGCCACCGCGGCGGAGCCCTTGGTTCAGGTGACTGGCGACCGGGGAGACTGCGACCTGGGCCGCGTTGCCCCGGGCAGCACGCATACCGTGATCTTCGAGATCGTGAATCACTCGGACCGGCCGCTCAAACTGGTGCGGGTGCAGAGCGCCTGTGAGTGCACCACGGTGCGCAGCAGCCCCGAAGAGATCTCCGCCGGCGGTGCCGGGCGCATCGAAGCGATCTTTGCCGCCCCCGATGCGGCGGCTGACTTTAAAACCGAGTTGCTCGTCTTGACCGATGCGCCCGACCGCAAGCTCATCCACCTGGGCATCCGCTGCGTGGCGCGGCAATAGGCCCCTACTGCAACAGCAGCACCACCGCCAGCCCCGCGAACAACGCCGCCATCGCAAACTTGAAGGCCGGCAGGTGATTCTTGAGGATCTGGCCCAGACGCTGGGACCCCACACCGCAATACGCCGCGATCATGATCCCCGCCAGCGGCAGGATGAACATGATGTTGTAGAACACCAGGAGCCCCAGGGCCTTCGCTTGGCCAGGTCCTCCAGCGCGCACCATCACCAGGATCGTCGGCACGTACATCTGCCCAGTGCAGAACGATTCCAGCAGCGAGACCCCAAACCCCACCACCAGCGAGCCAAGCACCAGGTAGCGGGTTCGCAGCCCGACCCGGATCACCCAGTGGATGGCCGCTTTGACCCAGCGGGGCAGCCCCAGCGCCGCTCGGGGCGCCTTGCCCGATCGCAGCGACCGCACCCCGTCAACAAAGCTCCACCCGGCCAGAAGCAAGGCCGCGGCCGCCACGACGTAGGTGATCGCCTCCGACACCCCGCTGCGCACGGCGAAATGCTTGATTGCGGCCATCAGGCCGATGCCCAGCAGCAGGTACGTTACGAACACCGCAGCCGTAAAACTCACACCCACCGCCGCCACCTGCCGACGGGTCTTGCCCAGATAGGCCATGGCCGACAGCAGGAACACGATCGTGGTGAAGGCGCATGGATTGATGCCATCGGCCAGGCCGGCCACGGCGATAGTTCCGATCTGCAGCGACTGGAAGCTCCCGCGCACCCGGCTGACATCCGCCATCGGCGAGACAGCCGCGGGGGCGGGGTCAACCTCCGCGGCGACCGATGGTCTGGCGGATGCATCCATCTCTTTTTCTGCCGCCGCCCTAGGCGCGGCGGTTAGCTTCTCCTCCCGCCCGGCCGCCGAAGCCGATGCGGCTGCCGGAGGGACTGCCGCTGGGCCCGGGCCGCCAGGGGAGCGTGAACGGTCCAATTCCTGCTGGATCGTCATCTCCAGGCGGGTCAGGATGGCATCGGCGCCACGCAGGCACTGCCCCGCAACGAATACCTGCGGCGGCACGCCCCCCTTGACGCCATACCTTTCCTCGTATGCCAGCATCTGCTCCAGACCATTCAGCTCGGAAATGTCGTGCCGCCGCACCTGTATCCGCTGGCCGAACCGGGTCTGGGCCGCCTCTATCGCCGCCGATGCGCGCTGGCACTCAAGACATGTGGGCGAGTAGAAATACGCCACCACCAAACCATCGCCGGCATCCGACGTGGGCTGCCCCTGAATTGGCGCGGAGCTAACGACAAGGGCCGCCAGGGCCCCCGAAATTACCAGGCCCATGCGCAACAACACTGCCGGCCGCATACGCACCTTCCATCACACGCCGCGCCCTTCCTTTCTTCAAGCCGCCGCCGCCGGCGAAACTCACGACGACGGCCACAGGGAATGATAGCTGCCACCCGCGCAGCACACGGCGGACCGCTGCGTCAAGCGGAAACCAGTATGGTGTCCCCAGGTTGGCCCAGGTTGGCCTCGGACCGCTGCGTCAAGCGGAAACCAGTATGGTGTCCCCAGGTTGTCCCCCAGGTTGTCCCCAGGTTGGCCCCAGGCTGGCCCAGGTTGGCCTAGGTTGGCCTAGGTTGGCCCCAGGTTGGCCGACTTCACTGCGATATGACTTTATGGTCGCATCCGTAGGTACCAGGCACTCTGTGATATTGCTACAAGAGCAGCCTCTGTTGGTCAGGCATTTGGATGTCGGGGATTTGCTAATGACAAACAATGGGCATCAGGGAACGGCAGATGCGGCGCAGGAGGATTGCCTTATGTGGTCACCCTCCTCACCTCAACATAATCCCAGTAGTGATCGGCAGAGTTGTACCCATCCATGCCCATTTCGACGCGAAAGCTATTGCCAATGTCCAGAAGTGTCTGCGCCGCAATAGTTGTTGTGAGCTGCGTTAGAATGCGGCTCTTGTCCGAGCTATAGAGGATAAACGTTGTGAGACCTGTGTCAGCGCTATAGTCGATTGATAAGACAACGGTATCTGTCCCAGACCATGAGATGTCATTACTTGTGCTCGTGGGCGGATACTGGCTTCCTACGTTATTGACGGTCGTAACGTAGACGCTCGTGAAGCCGTCCTGCATTGGCTGGTGAGTCAGGTGAATGTTGAACCGAATCTGCGGCCCAGTATAGTTCATATAATTGGTGCTACACCGCTGGGAGTTATCCGCACTGCGGATGAGGATGAAAATGTTATCGGCATTATTGTGTTGAGGGGTAAACGTCATCCGTCCCTCAATATGGTAGTTCCCAACGTTCGGGATTGTTTGGGCAGTGAAGAATCCAGTCCCGGTGCACTGCTCAGCCGGGACAGCGACGTGCGCCCACCCATCGCCGGTCTGATACACGCTTCCACTTTGCACGCCCTCGCTGGCGGTGTTGGTGAAGACCTGCCAGAGGTTGCTGTCCAAGGGGGCATTGGCAGCACCACTGAAATCGTCCCGCACTAAAAAAATGCCAGTCGAAGGGTCGTTGTCCTGCTCGTTCGCCGTCACCGTCCGCGAAAACACGTTCGGGGCGGTCAGGGTGAACTGCGCTGTCCCGTTGATCGTGTCGGCGTCCTCGGCCGCGGCAAGGGTCACGGTTTGCGGCTGGTTCCAGTTGGTGCTGTTGAAGACCAACGATGCGCCGCCGGATACCGTGAGGTCGGTGTCACCGCTCGTCCGCGCCACCGTTACAGTGATCGGGGCCGAGGGCGCTCCCGACAGGGCAACAGCGAATCCCGCCGTGCCGCCTTCCGGCACGGTCACGGGCGTGCCCGTCACAACGAACTGGAACGGCGCGTCGAGGGTGTTGAGGTAGTTCTGCTTGAACTTGAACAGGTCCACCGGGTCCACATCGCCATCACCCTCGGAGTCGAACCGGCTGTCGTACAGCGGGCTGGAGGAGTCCGTGAGGTAGGCCTTCTTGAACTTGAACAGGTCCACTGGGTCCACATCGCGGTCGCCATCGACATCCCCAAAGTAACGGAAGAAGTCAAAACTGTAGTCGCCGCCGCCAACGCCGTTGCCAGCCACATCCGTAATCCCGCTTGTTGCTATCGTCGCGCGGTAATTGCCGTCTGGGAGTGTGCCGTTCGCCAAGGCAGAGAAGTCCCACGTTGCGATTCGCGTGCCTCCGGCATAGTTGAACCCGACGTTCGTCAAGCTGACGGGCGTCCCCGTGCTCAGGTTCAACAAAGAGAGAGCGGTCTTGGTCGGGGCCGCGCCGGCGGGTTCGTCGAGGATAATGCCGATTCGTGGGACGCGCGACCGCTGGGGATTATCATCGTTAATGACGCCTCTGACAGTCGGAGCTGTGCCGTCCTCCACGACGTTGTAAGGCTCCGATGTGGGGCCAGTGTTGTTCAGCGTGTCCTTGGCGACGGCCGTGAAGGCGTACTGTCCGTCGCTCAAGCTTGTCCCCGTGTAGTCGAACGTCCACACCCCCGACCCGTTGGAGGCCGTACTGCCAGCCTGCGAGCCGTTGCGATAGACGATGATATTCATGCCCGGTTCGGAGGTGCCGCTTATAAACAGCGTGCGGTCGCTGGTGATGCCGTCGCCCGACGATCCGGTGTCATCGGAAACGGCGATGATGACGGGCGCTTGCTCGGCAACGTTGACCAAATTGACCGTGATCGTGGCGGTGTCCGATCGCGGCGGCGAGCCGCTGTCCGTTACCAGGACGCTCAGGGCATAACTGGGCGTGGTCTCGAAGTTCAAGGCGCCGACATTCGCAACCCTTAGCTGCCCCGCGTTGTTGATGCTGAAAACCCCGCCCGTGTCGCCGCCCGTGATGGCGAAGCTAAGGCTCTGGCCGGCATCGGGATCGCTGGCCACCACCGTCCCCACCAGCGTGCCATTCGCGCTATTCTCTGCAACCGTGAAGCTCTGGTCATCCATGATCGGCGGTGAATTGCCTATGACGGCAATATTGACAAGTTGATCCGCCGAGGCGTAGGCCAAGCCGTCAGAACCATTCCATGCAACAAAGTCCGGCCCCGTGTATCCCGGATTGGGAATGTAGACCAAGCTTCCCAGATCGTCCGCCACGACCTCCTGCCCAACCACTACGGGAACGGCATTCAGCAGAAGCTGACCATGTGCAGGCGTTGCAGTCACTTTGACCGTCTCAAGAACACTCCATGCATCAGGATCATCAAAGGCAGCCTCGAAATCCGTTCTACTAAAGAGAAGGCTCCCATTTCGCGCGACATTGCGACTAAAGGTCTCGATCCGGGGGGGCGTGTTTACATAGAACTGCTGATGATATCCAGCAACATCCCCGCTCCATCCACTCCAATCGCCGCTCGTGTCTCGGTAACGGAAGTGCCAATGGTAGCCATTCCCTTGCACGAGCGGCTCGCTGTAGCGGTCGACCCCAGCGATAGGATCGTAGCCAGCATAGGCCCCTGGCGTATAGGTGTGTGAGTCCGCGCCTCCAGGGATGAAACCGGTGTCGTACACGATGCGGTCGTTGTCGTCCCGGACCCTAACCTCGTATCCTGACTCAGAGTTACCATCACCTCCATGAGCGAATGGCGTCACCTCAAACGTCGGCGTCAGTGTATTGAAAGACGCCCCGTTTTGCGGCGTCACCGGCATAGGCGTGGCTGGCACGGTGTTTGCTGGAGCACCCACAGACGACACTGAAATGCTCGTCAGGCTGAGGCTGAGATCGAGCATCCCGAACTGTTCTGCAACGCCCCAAGCCGAGGAGCAGACAGCGGACCGTGGGTAGACCCTCCACACGTAATCGCGATTTGCCTCCAGATACCCCTGAAGCACGATCCCGTGCGTCTCGCCATTCCATGTGATGAATGGTGCTAAACCGTTGTTCCTGGCTGCATCCGTCGCTGTGACGATAGCGGCGGCCGCGTCAACGGAGTCAGCGGTCAGCACAGCTGTGATTGCTTTGATACTGTTAAACAGTATAACATCTGTGATGAAGGCTCCGACGCTTAGGTCGGTGTGATAAAGTGGAATCGTGTTGTAGGAGACCTCGTCAATACTAGCCATTAGATCAATGCCAAACGCTGACCCGCCATAGCCGACAACGGCAGTACCGCCCTTGTATGCCGAGCCTGTGGAGCTCGTGTTGAAGGTGAACCTGTAGTTGCCCGAGGCCGGTACCCGAATGGTTCCGGCGAACCCGCTCAAGTCAGTGATACCGAAAATCCCCGCGAAGCTGTCGAACGTGAAAATGTGCTGGGTCACCATGCCCGCTGAAGCTGAGATGACGGGGTCGGATCGCACAACACCCAACCCCCAATTGCCAGAGTAGGGCACCACGAGCGGCTCAGCAATGGCACCCGAAAACGGTGGATTCAGGGTGTTATTTGCAGGCAATACATTTACCCTAATGTGCTTGGCATGGAGGCTTGTGCAGTCAAGGTCGCCAGTTGTAGGGTTATAGGTGATGTTCGCAGTGTTCCAGTTGGACTGATTGCTCGCCGCCGTCCGCACGTAGATATCGTAGGTCGTGTAAGCCTTCGGTTGCACCCTGATCTGCATACTGTTAGATTCGGCGTTGTTCCACCCGTCGGTGTCCGCCGATTCTACCAGGACATAATCGTAATAGCCGTCCGGCCCGCCCGCATTCTCGCTGCCGAAGAACTCGTTGTAGTTCAGGTCAGAACTGCCGGTGTCCCACCACACGTTAGCCTTGTCTGAGGCGCTCGTGAATTGGCCGACACTGAAGGTGATATTGTTATACGGCGCCGGCGAAAGGGCCCCGTTATTCTTGGCATCGGCGCGAAGGACAAAGGACTGGCCCTGGGAGATATCGAGAGTCACGTCGATTGTACTTCCATCGGTGACGCTCTGCCCGTTTACTTGTATACCGGTCAATACCGGAGCCGTTGGCGGGACGGGTGCGCTATAGTCGATGGTTAGGTAAGGCCATGTGGCCGGAGCGGCCTCGCGAGATGCGAACTGAACGCCAGGTACACCATCATCGACGGCCCGCAGAGCGAACCCGTAGTTTGTACCGGGGGCGTCTATCCAATTCTTTATAAGCGTAGCAAGAGGGTAGCCAAGGTCCGTGCCCCAAGACGAATCACCCCATCCGGCCTGATCGACCCGCGCCAGGCCATAGCGTGTGCCGCCCATATCGGGCCTGCTGTTCCATGTGACCGTGTACTCGGTCCAACCGGACATAAGGTTGGTCAGTTCGATCAGGTTTGAGGCTGCCGGTGGGTTCACGCCAACGGTGTCAAGATGGAGGAACGCGCTGTTTATGGTACTGCCGACAGGAATTGCGCTGAGATCGAACTTGAGGTACGCGAACTGTATGTGAGAAGAATCCGGGCGCTGCACGGCAAGTGTTTGTTGGAGGCCCCAATTGGTATCAGGGGTCGCGTTGGAGACAAAGGCGTCGGCCAGTGGATTGACGGTTACTGTGCTGAGCAGGAGTCGACGTTCGAGATGCTCCAGAAGTGGCTGAAGCCCAACACGCTTATCGCGTTTCATCTGCCTTTCTCCTTGCCGGCGTTCTTCTGCCTCATGCTTTACGAGTCGCTGACCGTATCCCTAAGCCACGCTCACACAACCTTGACTGTACGGACAGACAAAACGATGCCGGCCCTCACTGAGAGCGCGTCATCATTTCGGCTTTGCCCAATGTCCATCTCTGTGAAGTTCAGATCACCCGCACGCGCCGCCGCGCGAGCAAGAGGCCGCCAATCCCGAACAGAACCAGGGAAACCGGCTCGGGGACCACGTTCACCGTGGCAGAGCCGAACGAAAGCTGAGAGTCAAAGGCGTTGCCGGCCCAGTCAACGAAGTTCGAAAACGTCGGGGAGCTGGAGTAGCGGGCGAGGGTCAACGTGTATGAGTCGCCCTGGGGCCCAAGGTCCGAGACGTTGAAAGTCGCCAATAGAGTGCTGGCGTAGCCCTCGGTTGTTGTGAAGATGTTCTGCGACCCGAAGGCCCTGGCCGAGCCTATAGCGACCTCTTTGAGTGGGGGGCCGCCAGCCCCGTCGTCTTGAAGAGATACAGGAAGGACGATGTTTGACACGTCAGAGACGTTGGCCTTGCCGCCGTCAAAAGTGATCTTCACGCCCATGCTGAGCAATCCCCCCGCGACAGGTTGATCGCCTGCCTGAGCGGGATCCATGTCGAGCAGCACCTGGACGGCCAGCGTTCCGCCGGGCGTTACGTTGTAGCTGGTCTTGTCGAAGTGAACAGACGGGGCAGCTTGAACCGCGGGACAGCCGACCAAGGCTACTGCGGCTAGCGAAGCGGCCAACACGAGCCTGGCTGAAGTGCGTCGGACACGAAACAGCGATGACGTGAGCATGGACTGATTCCTCCGTTCTTGATGCCGTGAAGGTCGCGAGATGACAGGCACCATACCAATGTGGCGCTCCGAGCACGAACGCACACTAGAGAGCGAGAAAACGAAATTCGCCCCAAATCCAGAACACGAAGAGCGCCCACAATGTATTCGACACTGCAGATTGCGTCAAGGGGAAATCTGTCCAGAATTTGACGTTGTGAGCGACCATACCTTCTGGCAGGCCTGTTTTGTCGTGTAACAGGCCCCGGCTTCAGCCGGGGTAATCGAGCCGCAATTGATTTTCCAGCCCGTTTTAACGGGCTTGGTGTTTTGGCTTCAGCCACAGCCCAGCGCGTAAATTCTGCGCCCGCTAAAGCGGGCTGGTATTTGGGGCAACCTTGTACCCCGGCTGAAGCCAGGGCCTGTTACACAGCAACAACTTATATGTCGCCAGAAACAAATGTCGCTCACCGCCGTTGACGCGGCAGGAAAAGCCCTTGACCGCGGCAAGATCGGCAATTAGCATTTGAGGTTAGTCGCAATGCCAGCGGTTGATTGCCCAGGCATGGACGGGACAATTTGGCCAGACGCCCCCATCGTCTAGCGGTCTAGGATATCAGGTTCTCATCCTGGAGACAGGGGTTCGAGTCCCCTTGGGGGTAGTGAAAAGAGCTCCGGCAATGCCGGGGCTTTTTTTTCGGGCAAAACGCGGTCATGGAGTCAATGGGCGGAGGAAAATGCTGCCGAAAGAGCCGCTGCCATCGCTTGAAAGACGTCTGAGGCTAATCTTTTCCTTTCCCCTCGACCGCCTCGTGCGCCATGGCGGCAGCGCCGACCATCGTGGCATCATCGCCCAGCTTGGCGGCGATCACATCGACCATCAGCTCCGGCGGGAAAAGCTCCGTTCGAACGTGCTGGCGCACCAGCTCGACGAAGGGCTTGCCCAAGGCCTCGGTCACGCCGCCGCCCAGCACCACCAGGGGCAGGCTGAGCATCGTCACGACATTGCCGATGGCCGTGCCGATATAGCGCGCTGATTCCTGCACGATGGCGACAACCTCCGCATCGCCCGCCTGGTACGCCTGCGACAACGCCTTGGAGCGGATGCGGAGGAACAGGTCGCCGCTCTCGCTCAGGTCGGCCGCGCTGGAAGGATGATTCGTGCGGATCCGCCGCGCCAGCGTGATCCCCATGGCCGTGCGGCTGGCCAGGTCTTCCATGCTGCGCCGCGCCAGACCCCCGCCGGCGTTGATGATCGTATGGCCGATTTCCCCGGCCGTATGCTGCTGCCCGCGATACATGCGGCCATCCAGCACCAGCCCGGCGCCGATACCCGTGCCGACAAACACGCCCATGAAATCGCTGCGCCCGGTCGCCGCGCCCCGCCGCCACTCGCCGTACGTGCCGGCGTTGGTGTCGTTGTCGATGACCACGGTGGAGAGCTTGAGCCGGTCGGCCAGGATCTTGCCCAGCGGCACATCGTGCCAGGGCATGTTGCCGGCGGTGATGACCACGCCCCGCTTGAAATCGACCGGCCCGGCAAACCCCACGCCGGCAGCACGCACCTTCGAATCGCCCGCCTCCTTCAGCAGGTCGCGAGCTGATTCGACCACGCGCTCGATAACCGCGCTAGCCCCTTCGTCGGCCTGCGTCTTGCGCTTGCGGCGAGCCACCACGTTGCCGCGCTCATCCACCAGTCCCAGCAGCACCTTCGTGGCGCCCAGGTCGACGCCCATTGCCAGCCGTCCGTTGGCCATCCCTGTGCCCTCACCAGCTCGCCGGGCCTCCGCCCGGCTACTGATTGACGTTGAGGTACTTGAGGAATTCCTCGTTGGTCTTGAAACGCGAGACGGTCTTGATCAGTTGCGGCAGTTCGTCATCGACGCTCATCTGGCCGAGGTAGCGCCGCATCATGTGCAGCTTTTCCAGCTTCCACGGCTCGATCAGCAGCTCTTCCTTGCGCGTGCCCGACCGGCTGATGTCGATCGCCGGCCAGATGCGCTTCTCCGCGAACTTGCGGTCCAGCACCAGTTCCATGTTGCCGGTGCCCTTGAACTCCTCGAAGATCAGGTCGTCCATGCGGCTGCCGGTCTCGACCAGGATCGTGCCCAGGATGGTGAGCGAGCCGCCGCCTTCGATCTTGCGCGCTGCGCCGAACTGGCGCTTGGGAATTTCCAGGGCGCGGATGTCGACGCCGCCGGTCATGGTGCGGCCGCTGCCTTCGATGGCGCGGTTGTAGGCGCGGCCCAGGCGCGTCAGGCTGTCCAGCAGGATGATCACGTCATCGCCGAACTCCACCATGCGCTTGGCGCGCTCGATGGTGAACTCGGCGGCCCGAATGTGGCTGGCGACGTCCTGGTCGTTGGTCGAGGCGACCACCTCGCCCTTGGTCTTGCGCCGAAAGTCGGTCAGCTCCTCGGGCCGCTCATCGACCAGCAGCACAATCAGGTGTGCATCGGGCGCGTTGGCGGCCACGGCGGCGGCAATCTGCTGCAGCAGCACGGTCTTGCCGCTGCGGGGCGGGGCCACGATGAGCCCGCGCTGGCCGCGGCCGACCGGGCAAATCAGGTCCAGGATACGCATCTCCAGCGGGCCGCCGGCCGTTTCGAGCCGCACGTGCGGCTGCGGGTCGACCACCAGCAGATCGCTGAAGGGCGTCACATCCAGGTAGTCCCCCGCCGGCCGGCCGTTGATGCGGACGACCGCCTCGATGCGCGGGCCGCCCTTGCGGCGCGTGGGCGAGCCCACCTTGGCCTCGATAAACAGGCCCTGGCGCAGCCGCTCGCCGCCGATGAAGTCCTTGCCCACAAACACGTCGCCCGGCGTGGCTCGGAACTTATTCTTCTCCTGGCGAAGGAAACCGTACCCCTTCGGGGTGATTTCCAGGATGCCGGAGGCAATCTCTTGCTGGTCGGAGGTCTCTTCCGTGACACTCGGTTCTTCGCTCATTTCGTTACTCATAACAATGGCGCCATCGCTCGAAAAAGGTGTGTAGACCCAATCGGCTTCCTGCCGATGGTCCGTCCTTTAAATGGACTCGAGACGTACACCCCTCCTAAGCACTAGTATTTTACGCCGCTCTTGATGTCCAACAAACACAGGGTAGACGTTTTTCGTCTTGGCCTCTCCCAGGGAAAACTGTCGGTGCCCCGATGGCGCCAACGTGCCAAAAACCGCTGGCTGAAACCCAGCCGTCCAGGAGACTTTTGACGGCCGGCGCCACCTGGCTGGCGATTCGCCAGGGGCAGAGATCGGCAAAACCAAGCGCCGATATACAGCCCTATACCCGACGCCGACACGGAAGTCAACCCGCAAGAAGCTTTTTTTCAAGATGTTGTGGCAGTCGCGGAACGTTGTGACGGTCACGGGACGATTAACGGGGCCATCACGCAGCGGTCGGCTCCTGGGCCGCCTTGATCGCCTCGGCCAGATCCAGTCGGCCCTCGTAATACGCCTTGCCAATGATCACCCCGCCGCAGCCGATCTGCCGGCAGTGGCGGACATCCTCCAGGCCCGACACGCCGCCCGAGGCGATGATCGGCACGTCGGTGGCGGTGATCAACTCGGCCGTGCTGTGGAAGTTCGGGCCGGTGAGCATGCCGTCGCGGTGAATATCGGTGTAGATAATCGCCGCCAGCGGCATGCCTTTGGCCCGTTTGGCCACATCGATCACCGACAGGGACGACTCCCGCGTCCACCCGTGCACCGCCAGGCGGCCGGCACGGGCATCCAGGGAAAGGGCCACTTTGCCGGCCAAGTCCGCCCGCTGGGCCAAGCTTTCAAACCAGTCCCAGTGGCTCAGGGCCGCCGAGCCGATGATGACGCGCGTGACCCCGGCCTCCAGGGCCGCCTGCACCGCGGCATCGTTGCGAATGCCGCCGCCCAGCTCGATGCGAAGGTCCACCCGGCGGGCGATTTCCGCCACGATGTCGAGATTCTCCGACCGGCCGCTCTTGGCGGCGTCCAGATCCACGACATGCAGCCAGCGGCAGCCGGCCCGCGCAAAAACCTCGGCCGTCTCCGCGGGGCGCTCGGAGTACGTGGTTTGCCGCGTGTAGTCGCCCTGGATCAGGCGGACCACCTTGCCGGCACAAAGATCGATAGCAGGAAAAATGTCCATGTAGAAACGGGTCGCTCGCCGCCGCAGGTCACATGAGACCCACAAAATTGGCCACCATCTTCAGCCCGACGGCCTGGCTTTTCTCCGGGTGGAACTGTGTGGCCATCAGGTTGCCGCGCCATATGCTCGAGACGAACGGATAGCCGTACATTGTCTGCGTCAGCACCACGCCGCTGTCGCGCGGCACCACGTGGTAGCTGTGCACGAAGTACACGAAGCTGGGCTTCTCCAGCCCCGCCAGCAGCGGACAGGGCCGCTCCCAGCTCAGGGCGTTCCAGCCCATGTGCGGCACGGCCAGGTCCGCCGCCTCCGGAACGCGGGCAAAGTCGAAGCGGCGAACCTCGCCCTCGAGGATCTCCAGCCCGCGATGCTCGCCATCCTCGTAGCCGACCTCAAACAGCAGTTGCAGCCCCAGGCAAATGCCCAGGAACGGCCGATCGCGCTGGACGAACTGCTTGATCGGCTCGATCAGCTCCTGCCGGGCCAGGTTGGCCATGGCATCGGCGAACGCACCGACGCCCGGCAGGATCAGCCTGTCGGCCGCCAGCACTTCTTGGGGCGTGCGGATAATCCGGGCCTCGCCGCCGACCTTCTCGACGGCCTTGGCCACGCTGCCCAGGTTGCCCATGCCGTAATCAACAATCGAAATCATGGTTCAACCGGCCGCGTGGCTGCGGCCGCCTTACGGAGAATCCGTCACTTCATAATCTCAATGACCACGCGGCGGTTCTTGGTCTTGCCGGCCGCACTGCTGTTCTCGGCCACCGGGTGATACTGGCCCAGGCCGACGACCTCGATATTCTTGGCCGGGACGCCCGCCTCCGCCAGCTCGCGCGCCACCACCAACGCCCGCTCGCACGACAACTCCAGGTTATCCTGCCAGTGGCTCTTGTGGATCGGGTCGCCGTCGGTATTGCCGCACACGCGCACCGTGTGCCCGGCGTACTGGTTCTTGATCGCCTTGGCGACTTCCGCCAGGCGCTTCTTGCCGGCCGCCGTGAGCGAAATCTTGCTCGACCCGGTCAGCATTTCGCCGGACAGGACGAACTCCGAACCGGGGACGGTTCTTTCGGCCGCATGGGTCGCGGTCTTGGTCTTGCCGTGTGCGGCGGCTGCCGCCGTCGGCTCCGTGGCCTTGGCCTGGGCCACCTGCTGATTGGCCAACTCATTCCGCAGCCGGGCCGATTCCGCCTCGGCGGCCATCGCCCGCTGCTGGGCGGCCGTGGCGCCATTCTGCAAATCCGCCTGGCCCGCCTCGGCCGCGGCCAGCTTGGCCGTCAGATCCTTGTTCAGGTTCTCCTGCTCGTGATACTTGGACTCCAGCGTGTCGTACTTCTTCTTTTCCACCATGTTGCAGCCGGCCATCACGCTGGTCGCCAGCAACGCCACCACCAAACCCGCCAACTTCGCCCGCTTCATGATGATCTCCTTCTCATCGTTTTGGTCTCCGGAACTCCGCTCCGGTTTGCCGCGGATTATACCGCCACTGCCCGCAAACGCACGGGATTTTGAAGAAAAGAGGCTGGAGGCTGGAGGCGGGAGCAACAGCCAGGAAGACGATCGACCGCATCTTGCTTTCTCCGACCGAGCCCAAAGCCTTCCGCCGCTTCATTTCGCCACCGGCGGCGGCTGGGGCTTTGCGGCCAGATCGGCCGCCTTGGCCGCGCGCCACGCCCTGCGCCCCACCGGCAACATCCACAGGCACAGCAGCCACAGGATGATGCCGGCGGCGGCGATCAGGAGCATGAGCACACTGCGGGCCACGTGCACATCTTTCGTATACAGGTGCAAAACCCACACATCGCTCAGGTTGCTCAGCACCAGCACCATCGCCGCTGCCAGCAGCAGCGCCGGAATGCCCAGACAGATGATCGCCTTGAACTTGTTCATGGCCCACCCGCAATGTGAACAGCCTGATGCGAAATAAAGCTGCTCTTTCCCAAATAGCTAATTAACCGATTAACCAATTGCTAGAACTTTCATCCGGCCATCAGGCTCTACCCGCTCAGCAGCCGCACCAGCCCCGTGGCGCCTGGCTCCACAAATCGCACCAGCACATCGTACAGCAGCAGCACCAGGACCGTGCCAATCGCCAGCCACGGGCCATAGGGCAGCTCTCGCTGCCGGCGTGTCAGGAACAGGTACAGGGCGACGGCCACGCCGCTGACGGGCGCTGCGAAAAACACCAGCGACGGCACGACCCAGCCGGCGACCGCCCCGACGCCGGCCAGAATATGCACATCGCCCATGCCCATCGCCTCTCGGCCGGCGGCCAGCGTGGCCACAATGCGCAGGCCCCAGATCCACAGCCCGCCGATGAGGAAGCCAAACACTGAGCCGCCCACCGCCGCCACGCGCGGCCCCAGAACGGGATGCCGCGCGGGGTCAAACCACCCGGACCACCAGGCGTTGGCGGCCGGCACGTAATGCAGCAGCGCCCACGCCGCCATCGCCAGCACGGCCGCCGGCAGCAGGAACAGCACCTCGCGCAGCACCTCCCGGCGCGGCGAGATTCCATCATCGGCGGTGGCGCCGACGGACTGGCGTTGCTCCTTCCGCCGCTGCTGGGGGCGAGCCTGGGGATCATGGCCATCCGCCTCGGGCAGGCGATTGGGCCGATCCCCCGCGCGCCGGCGCGGCTGGCTCCTGGGCCTCTCATCCTCATCCAGCCCGACCGGCCGGTCGGGGACTTCCAGGAAGCTCGGCCGCAGCAGCCCCGCGCGCACGGCGTACAGACTGATCAATAATCCCACGCACGCCGCCACGGCCACCGCCGCCTGGCCCGCCGTCCCCTGCGCCAGGAACGGGTGCGGCCGGAAGGCCGCCGCCGCCACACCCACCAGCGCCACGGTCCACATCACCGGCAGGGGTACGATGTAATGCCGCCAGTCCACCACCGCGCAGGCTAAGAGGCCGCACACCAGGGCCGCGTGGGCGATGAACATCGGCCAGGCGGTCAGAATATTCAGTTGGGCCGGCCCCGCGCGGTCATTGATGCCCAGCCCCAGCACCCGCACGCGCTCGATGAAATACGCCGCGTACAGGCCCACCACCAGCAGACCCGTCACCAATTCCACGATGATGTACTGCGCGCTGATCGATGTCTTGCAGTACCGGCACCGGCCGCGCAACGCCAGCCAGGAAAGGATCGGGATGTTGTCATACCAGCGGATGTGGCGGCCGCACGAGGGGCAATGGCTCGGCGGCCAGGCGATCGACTCATCCCGCGGCATGCGATAGATCACCACGTTCAAGAAGCTGCCGATGCAGGTGCCCAGGGCGAAGACAAAGATAATCAGGAGAATCTCAACCATGGTTGCATTCTGGCCAAACGCACGGCCCGCGGCAAGCGAATCCCCAGCCCCTATTTCCCGCCGGGCCGGCTGGAGACTCTCGACGTTGTTCGCAATTCGCCTACGCCACCTCCACCGGCGCCATCACCGGCGCCGGCAAGGCCGGCAGTTCCGGGTCGGGCCGCTCCTGAGGCAACCAGCCGCGGCCGCCGCAGGCCTCGCAACCGCTGCCCTGGCAGTGCAGGCAGATCGAGTACGGGCAGGAGCTGCGAAGCTGACCGATGACCGCATCCATCCGGGCGTCAAACCCGGGCAAGTCAAAGCCGATGTAAAGCGGGCTTTCCCGGTCGAAAGACATCACCGCGCGATCCTGTAACCGCAGCGCCATGTGGATCATGCGGTCGATCTCCCAGCGCCGGTCGAAGACCTCTTCCATCCGCTGGCGGCCCGGCTCGCTGAAGCGATGGCCGGCCAGGTCATTGAACGGCAGCTCCCGCTTGGCCGGCACGTAGCGGCCATCCCAGCGCTGGTAGCCGGCGCCTTCTCGCCGCCAGCCGCTCTCCTTCCGCAGCGCCTGGAGGAATTCTTCCCGCATCCGCCGGATTCCGGTCTGGGCGAACCTGGCCGGCCGCCAGCGGCCATCAAGCCCGCGCAGCCGCTTCAACTGCGGAATTTCCGCAGTTGATTCCAGCTCCCCCCGGCGGCGGATGACCGTCTTATCGCTGACCCCAAGATGCTTGGCGATGAAGCGGTTACTCCTATCTGGCCTTAGCTTTATGGCGCGATCAATGAGGTAGGCCTTATCATCGTTGCTGCGGCGAAGGCCGTGAAACTGGTTGACCGACAGCGACCACCACACGGCCTTTTGGCGCGGGCCCTTGTACACCCGCGCCTTGATCTTCTCCAGCCGCGCCCGCCGGGCCGCCAGATAGCGGTGAAAACCATCAAAGAGCCAGTACCAGTGCCCATCGAATACCACCTTGATGGCCGGGAACTTGTGCCCTTTGAGCATATCCCGCCGATACTCATCGACTGTCTGCTCCAACACCTCCACCCGCGGCCGCGTGTCACCATCGATACGAATCAGCTTCAGGGGCAATTCTTCAAGGTTTCCATCAGACATAAGTCCCTATGCCTCCAATTCTTGTACCGATTCGGCCTTCTACCCACCATGAATCATCCGAGCCGGTTGTACCCGTATTAGCTCCTTCCATAGAACTATTTACCATATAGCCGACTGATGCTTCTCTACTGCATGTCTCCTGACAGTCTGGCACACGCCATGTCTATCCAGTTACTATAACGCGCGTTCCGGAATCTCGCAAGGGGGAAAATCAGCCAGTTCGACAAAAATCATGGAAATGCGGAGAGTGCTTGCGGTCTTTCAAGCCCTGACTCATACTTCGATTTGCTGCATGCTGTGCGGGAGCGGACGGCCGCATGGGCTTGCAGCAAAGGGGGCGTCCAAGAAAGAAATGGAAACTAGTATGGTGTCCCCGTGTTTTGTCCTGGTGTCCCCGTGTTTTTCCCCCGTGTTTTTCCGTGTTTTTGAAGTATGGTGTCCCCGTGTTTTTGTGGTGTCCCCGTGTTTTTGAAATGGCACGTTAGAAGGCGGCTGAAAATGGACAATGAAAAGAAGAAGCTAGTACCGATACTTCGATTGGGCGCTATGGTCCTTGCGCTGGCCGCCGCCGGAGTCTTGCTTGGCGCGCTCGCCCAACAATATCCCGCCCATGCAACGCGCCGTCACCATGCCGACGGGTTTTCCTACTTCACGCTCTTGCGCTGGGTAACGTGCGCGGCGTCGGCGGGGTTGATCTGGCGGGGATTCGTCCAGGGGGTCACTTGGACATGGGGCATGGTTGTGATAGCCATTCTGTTCAACCCATTAGCCCCCGTGCATTTGGACAGACATACTTGGCAAGTTTTCGACGTGGCCGGGGCCGTCGCGTTCGCGGTCGCCGTGGTCGTGCTGGAAATCCAATTGCGACGGCCAAAGGTGAAGGAATGAATGCCGACAGAGAAACCTTTTCCGTTCTTGTTTTACTCCGCGACCGGCGTGCGCTGGCCGGTCAGCGTCTCGATCTTCTTCACCAATTCCATCGTGCGCTTCTGGGCGTCCGCAACTTGCTGAGGTGACATCTGTTTCTCTATCTGACCACGAGCCTCAGCCGCTTCTTTGCTGGTCTTCGAGGCTAGACTATACCACGCATACGCTTCTACATAGTCCTTCTCCACGCCATCGCCATTGGCGTAGCAGATTCCGAGGTCGTCTTGAGCACTGGCGTAGCCCTGCTCGGCAGCCTTGCGATACCACTTCACAGCTTCTGCGTAGTTCTGCTCTACGCCTTTGCCGCTGTGGTAGCAGCTCCCGAGCACGGCTTGAGCGTTGGCATAGCCTTGGTCAGCAGCCTTGCGAAACCACCTCACGCTTTCCGTGTAGTTCTGCTCTACGCTTTCACCGTAGGCGTAGCAGACTCCGAGCATATACTGGGCATCGACGGCACCCTGATCGGCAGCCTTGCGAAACCATTTCATCGCTTCCGTGTAGTTCTTCTCCGTTCCTGTGCCGTTGCGGTAGCAATACGCGAGATTGAATTGAGCGCTTTCGTGCTCTTGCTCGGCAGCTTTGCGCCACCACTTCACAGCTTCTGCGTAGTTCCGCTTTACGCCTGTGCCTTCGTTATAGCAGCGACCGAGCATGTATTGAGCATCGGCGTTGCCCTGCTCGGCGGCTTTGCGAAACCACTTCACCCCTTCCGTTTGGCCCTTCGCCACGCCTTCGCCTTTGTAGTAGCAGACTCCGAGCATGTATTGGGCATCGACGGCACCCTGATCGGCCTTGGTTTTGTATTGTTCGAACTCCGTCCGGCCCGCATTGGTTTGCTGGGCCTGGTTGAATGAACAGAGCAAGCCAGCGAGCGGCGAAGCCACAAAGAAATCGCCAAGAATAATGACGGCAGAAAGAATAGCAGCTCTCCACTGTTGAAGCGTCCCGCATTTCGCGGGAACGGCAATCTGGAATAATACTGTCTGGAAAGCCCATCCGATGGCCAAGGCAATGAGGAGCCCGATGGCCAAGTGATAAGCAAACAAAAAGCCCGTAATGGCACCGACGATGACGATAAAGATATGGCCGATGAAGGAGCACCAAAAGGCGGTGCGCAACGAGAACTGGATGCGGCCAATCAGTCTGCTCAGCAAGAGTAGCAGGCCCATCCCAACGACGATAGCGACGACAGTATCACGAATAAACATAGCCGGCACTCCCCATAAGCCCATGCTCCGGCTCTTCTATACGTTCTTCCGTCATTTGCAGCCCCTTTCAATAGCTGTTTGATTTGACGCCAAGACGATACCCCGCCCGCGACCCAAACGCAACATGATCGCGCCGCATCCCCGGGGGGAAGGGTCATGGTTGAAAAGGGGTCAGATTAGAAACGGATTGGAAAAGTGTGTAGCAAGCTCGGCCGGCTAGAGTTAGCGCATGCCAGGGTATCGTCGATGGCGGGGCGGGCCGCCGATCTTTCTGGCGCTGGTGATGGCTGGGCCCCAGCCGGTGGCCGGCGTAATCGAGCCGCACGGGCCAGGAGTAACGGCTGGCACGATCGAGAGCGCTGGCGGCCGCCGAATTCCGGGTCTTGCCGCCAGAATTGCGCGAGCAGAAAGTCGCTCGCCCTACCGGCTGTCCCTACAACTTGGGCGGCGCTGTCTTAACGCTTCTTTGCCGCCCTCCGAATGGCCTCCTCGCTCGTCTCGCCTGTTTCTTTTCGTATAAATCCCAATGTTGCATTGGGCGAGAACCCTTCAATTGGATTTGGTAGGTTCTTGTTCAGTGTGTCGCTACGTTTCTGTTGAATCTCGCCACGTTTGGGCGGATTTTTGTCACGGTGCCGATTGTCTAGTCCTGGTTCTTTCATTGGTATCCTTTCATCGGAATTCACCATATGGTCTCTCGTCGCTGATGACAGTCATCAGCAGTCTTTTGTGATTTTATCTCGCCGCTGCACCTCGTCAAGCAAGTTCTTGGCGTCCCAATGGGGAATCGTCGGGACAGATACGGCAATTCGCTCTTGACGACGTGGCGCAGGGGGCCTACCATGACAGCGCTAGTTCGATCGTAAGTCCTTATTTCTCCGTCGGACCGTTCGGAGTCGTTGTGCGAGTTTCCTAAGGTTCTTGAACATCGAAAGTGAAACTAGCGCTGTCGTGCTACTCTGGGCCGTTATGCCACGAATCGCCAGGGTGGTTGTGCCGGAGATGCCGTATCCTGTGACGCAGCGCGGCATCCGCCGGTGCATCGTCTTCAACGATGACGTCGATAGCCGGGCTTGCCGCGCAGGCCGTGAACGCCATCGTTCGCCATTAATACAGAGAGTGGGTAGGGCGAGCAACTTGTTGCTCGCGCAAGCTCGGCCGGCTGGAGTGAGCGCAAGCCAGGGTATCGTCGATGGCGGGGCGGGCCGCTGATCTTTCTGGCGCTGGTGATGGCTGGGCGGCAGCCGGTGGCCGGAGTAATCGAGCCGGACGGGCCAGGAGCAATGGCTGGCACGAACGAGAGCGCAGGCGGCCGCGAATTCCGGGTCTTGCCGCCAGAATTGCGCGAGCAACAAGTTGCTCGCCCTACCGGCTATTCCCAGAGGATCTGCCGGGCATCAAACACCGTCCCATCCGTGCAGACCAGCGAATACTGCCAGCCCAGCGGGTTTTGGGCCCGCGTCTTGCAGACGCAGGACTGGCAGGCGCCCATGCCGCAGGCCATCTTGCGTTCCATGGCGACCTGGCAGGCGAAGCCGCGGGCGAGGCAGCCTTCGGCCACCGCGCGCATCATGCGCTCGGGTCCGCAGGTGTAGACGATCGTGCCGGCGGCCACGATGCGGCCCTGGTCGATCCAGTCGAAGAGCGCCTGGCTGATGCGGCCGGTGTAACCCAGCGAGCCATCATCCGTGCTGATGGTGGTTTGGACGCCCCAGCGGGCAAACTCGCGGACGCACAGGCTGGGCCAGCCGGCCTTGGAGGCTGGGACGGCGGCATCCAGGCTTAAAGGCAGGAGATTGGCCGAGGTCACGCCCGCATATGCCAGGGCGGGCTTACCCGCCTGGTGCAGCCGCTCGGCGAGGTACAGCATGGGCGGCAACCCCACGCCGCCGCCGACCAGGACGGCGAGTTTCGTGTCCGCATCCCAGGTGAAGGCGTTGCCCAGCGGCCCCAACAGGCTGACCGTCTGGCCCTCCGCCAGGGCCGCCAGGCGCGCGGAGCCGCGGCCGACGACGCGGTGGATGATATCCAGCACGGTGCGGCCGCCGATCTCCTCGCGGCCGGCCAGGCTGAACGGCCGGCGGAGCAGCACCTGGCTTTCGACCAGCTCGGGGCTCTGGAACTGCGGCGGCGGGCCCTTTTCGCCCCACTCGTGCACGATGGGTCCTTCCGCGCCGTTCACCGGCGCGCACTGCACCTGCACGAACTGGCCCGCCTGCGTGAGCGGGAAATCCGTCCCCACCTCCAGGCGCAGCAGGTAGTGCTCATCGCACAGCCGGCGGTTGGAACGGACGCGGGCGGCGAAGACGCCGCGGGACGGTTGGGGCTCGGATTTGACCATTGGAACTACATACTAAAGATTGCAAATTGCAAATTGCAAATTGCAAATTGACGAGCCGGAGGGATGGTGGCACAGGCTTTTCCCATCTTGGTGCCACGGCTGCGCTTTTTGCAGCCGTGCGCTCCAATCCACCAGCCAGGTTCAAGGTCCCGTGGCTTCCAGCGTACTTCCTATCTGTCCGATACGCACGGCGCACGGCTGCAAAAAACGCAGCCGTGGCACCAGGCTGGAAAGACACAGGCTAAAAGCCTGTGCCACCTTCCGGCCGCTTGACCACGCTGTCCCAACCCTCGGGCTCGATTGACAGCGACTCGGCCGCGCGGAGGAAGTCGGCGTCGTCTCCCGCGGCGGTGACCGGGCCGGTCAGCAAGGCCCGCAGCGTTACCAGCGTGCCGACGACTTGCCGGCCGCCTTGCCAGTAGACCAGCGGACCATCGGGCAGGTCGTTGGCGGCGAGAAAGGCGTGGGCGGCGATGGGCTCTTCAAAGCCCTCGGCGGCATAGACAATCTGCACGCCCGCGGCGGCCAGGCGCTTTAGCGCCGGCGCGGCCCGGTGGGCCTGGCGGGTCTTTTCGATCGCCTCCCAATCCACCACGAGGGTGCGCGCCTCCGGCCGCACGACATAGGCGAAGGCCTTCTTGCCCACTTGTCCGCCCTGGCGGTCCTGGTGGGCGATGGTGAGCTGGTGGCGGCCGGGCTCGGCCGGGCAGGGCACGGCGGCGGAGGCGTAGCCGTCGCGGCGGGTATAGGCGGCCCGCAGCGGCTCATCATCCACCCACATGCGCAGCACCGCATCCTCGACGGGCAGGTACACGGGCCCGAATTCCTGCCGCTCCAGCCGCACAACCACCGCCGCCGGCTTGGCGGGCACGCTCACCGCATCCGGCACGGTCAGCCGGTAGCGGCCCGCGCAGCCGGCCAGGAGAATCGCCAAACAACTCACCGCCCAGATTCGCGCCATCGTTTGCTCCAGAGGACTTTGCACCGCCAGCCGTTTTCGCTAGCATTAAGGGTTTACCACAGCAATTAAGTCGTACCGGCCGCGGAAAGTCAAACTAAGGATGAGCGGCGATTTTGGATTTGTGCTTGCGATGGAACGGCCGGACCCGGAGTAGCCGCACGGAAGCGATGAGTTCAGATTCGAATCGGAATCGCCAATGGCAGACAGAGAATTGCCAATTCGAGGAGTCGGCATGAGCGAGACCTCTTTCGTTCGCGAGGACCCGTGGCGCGTGTTCCGCATCATGGCGGAGTTCGTCGAGGGTTTTGAAGTGATGAGCCAGGTCGGGCCGGCGGTGAGCATTTTCGGCTCCGCGCGGGTGCCGGTGGGCGACCCGCTGTACCGCCAGGCGCGGCGGCTGTCGAACCTGCTGGCCAAGGAAGGCTTCGCCGTGATCACCGGCGGCGGGCCGGGCATCATGGAGGCGGCCAACCGCGGCGCCGCCGATGCCGGCGGCCAATCCATCGGCCTGAATATCACGCTGCCCTTCGAGCAGATTCCCAACCCGTACGCCAACATCAGCCTGGATTTTCATTATTTCTTCGCCCGCAAGGTGATGTTCCTCAAGTACGCCTGCGGGTTCGTATGCTTCCCCGGCGGCTACGGGACGATGGATGAGTTCTTCGAGTCGATGACGCTCATCCAGACGGCCAAGGTGGAGCGGTTCCCCGTGGTGCTGATCGGGTCGAGCTTCTGGCACGACCTGTACAAGTGGGTCCGCCGCTGCATGCTGGAGGAGCACAACTACATCAGCCCGGGCGATGAGGAGTTGTGCACCATCACGGACGACCTGAACGAGGCCGTGGGCATCATCAAGCAGGCCCTGGCCGACCAGCATCGCCGCGCCGCCCTCCAGGCCGTCGGCGGCCACGCGCGGCCCACGGCCGAAGGCACGCTCATGGGCATGCCGGTCGCCGGTTCGCAAGTGGCCCGCAAGCGGCGCGCGGAGCGGACCAGGAGAAAGAGGTAGGGGAATTGCAAATTGCAGAATTGTGCTTCGACTTCGCTCAGCACCCTGAGCCTGTCGAAGGGCAAATTGCAAATTGAAGATGACCACCGACGCGATGCAAGATGCAGGTTTCGAAGTTCTTCAATTGGCAATTTGCAATTGGCAATTTGCAATCTCCAGCAGCATGATGGTTCAGTTCGGAGCTAGATCATGGCTATGACGATGACGGAAAAGGTTCTCGCCCGGCACAGCGGCGCCAAGAGCGTCGTGGCGGGCGATAACGTGTGGGTAAATGTCGACGTGCTGATGACGCACGATATCTGCGGACCGGCTACGATCGGCATTTTCGAGGAAGAGTTCGGCAAGAACGCCAAGGTGTTCGATCCGGACAAGGTGGTGATCGTTCCCGACCACTACATCTTCACCGCCGACACGAAGAGCCACCGAAACCTGGAGATCCTGCGCGATTTCGCCAAGCGGCACCAGATCCGCTACTTCTACGATGCCGACTTCGTAAAGGGCGAGGGCGTACCCAAGCCGTACCTGTCGGCGGCCCAGACGGCCTTCAAGGGCGTCTGCCACGTGGCGCTGGCGGAAAACGGGCACGACCGGCCGGGCGAGGTGCTCATCGGCACCGACAGCCACACCTGCACCGCCGGGGCCTTCGGCGAGTTCGCCACCGGCGTAGGCAACAGCGATGCCGCGTTCGTGATGGGCACGGGCAAGCTCTGGCTCAAGGTGCCCGCGACGATGCGCTTCGACTTTGTGGGCCCGGTGCCGCCGTACATCATGGGCAAGGACCTCATCCTGCACACGATCGGCCTGATCGGCACGGATGGGGCCACGTATCGCGCGATGGAGTTTGCCGGCGAGGCGTTGATGTCCCTGAACATCGATGAGCGGATGACGCTCACGAACATGGCCATCGAGGCCGGCGGCAAGAACGGCATCATTGCGCCCGATGCGCTGGCGCTGGCGTACGTCCGCGGCCGCACGAAGAAATCGTTCGAGCCGGTCTTCAACGATGCGGATGCGAGCTACTTCAGCCGCACCACGATCGACGTGAGCAAGCTGGAGCCCACCGTGGCGCAGCCGCACTCGCCGGACAAGGCCGCCACGGCCCGGTCGCTCAAACAGGTGAAGATCGACCGTTCGTACATCGGCTCGTGCACCGGCGGCAAGGTGACCGACTTTATCGCCGCCGCCTGCGTGCTCAAGGGCCGCACGGTGAAGATCGACACGTATATCGTACCGGCCACCACCTCGGTGGATATGGCGCTGGATGCGGTGAAGGTGGAAGGCCAGTCGCTGCGGCAGATCTTCCAGGCCGCCGGCTGCAAGATCGGCCCGGCCAGTTGCGCCGCCTGCCTGGGCGGGCCGGCCGACACGTTCGGCCGCGCCAACGCGGCCATCAACGTGATCTCCACGACCAACCGCAACTTCCCCGGCCGCATGGGCTCCAAGGAGGCCGGCGTCTTCCTGGCCAGCCCGCTGACCGTCGCCGCCACGGCCCTGACGGGGCACGTGACCGACCCGCGGGAGTACTACTCCGGCGCCAAGGCCGTCGGCTTGGTGCAGTGAGACCGTAAAGTTGAAAGAGGACACAAGAACACAAAGACCACGAAGGACCGAAGAAAGACTGAGAATTAACAGCAAAAAACTTGGCCTAAGAATCTGTTTTCGTTGTTAACTTTCTCTGTCTTCCTCTGTGAACTTCGTGATCTTTGTGGTCTTTGTGTCCTCTTTGTTATGCCCGCCAGCCCTCCCAAACCGCACAGCCGGAACAAACGCACCCCCGTGCGGTCCAAGATGCAACGAAAACGCGCGATGTTTAATCTTCCTGTCCCCCCGGCCGATGAGAACTGCGGTTCCCTCCAGCGAGAAAGGCGAGGCATGAGCACGTTAGACCCCAAGGGTTTTAAAGCGAATTTCGACGAGGACCTGGACTTCACCGGCGACAGCCGGCAGGAGACCGGCCAGTTGGTCGCCTGGATGCTGCCCGAAAGCACGCTCGCCAAGCTGCGGGCCTATGCGGCGGCCAAGCAGCAGCACCAGTTCCAGGTGGTCGCCGAGGCCCTGGAACACTACCTGGCCTTGAAGAAAGTCCGGTAGCGCGGCCGCCGGCCGCAGGGCCACTGAGTTAGCCAGTCTTGCCGTTTGTCGGGGATGTACCCAAGAGGTTTACGCCCCGGCCGGCTGCCCCGGCTGGATACTCCAGTGTCCAGTCTCCGGTCGGGGCGCTTTGTAGCCTGATTTAGCCGATGAACCGATAGAAAACGCCCATCCGCCTTCACCCCCCAGTGCCCCTCGGATCCGCCTGCGCCGGCCTTGCATTCGCGCGGAGGGTGGAGCATGATGCACGAAATGGGCTCCGAAATCTGGTTGAGTTGCAGCCGGATGCGGAGCCCTTCTTACCAGGATGATCCATGACCAACCGAATCGCCGCTCGCCTGTCGGGGCGATGGAAAGGGCATTGGGAGCTGGCCGGCATGCTCCTGGCGAGCCTGCTGGCGGCCGGTTGCGCCCCCAGCGTCAACGGGCCGGCGGACTCGTTCGGAATCGACTTTACCCCCCCGCCCAATGCGCCGGTGAAGGGGGCGGTGCTGTTTTTCATCGATGGCGTGAATGCCAGCGTTTTCCAGGAGTTGCTCGACGCGAACGAGCTGCCGGCGTTCAAACGCTACTTTGTCGATCGCGGGCTGTATGTCACGCGGGCCATCGGCTCGACACCCTCGGTAACGCTGGCCAACGAGGTCAGCGTCGTGACCGGCCGCCTGCCCGGGCATCACAACATCACCGGGGTCACTTGGTTTGACCGCAATCAACTGATCTATCGCGACTACCGCACGATTGCGCAGAAAGACTACCTGGACCGCGATTACCAGGCGCCCACGCTCTACGAGCGCCTTGTCGGCCAGACGACCTATTCGGATTTCTACCAGGCCCACCGCGGCGCGACCAAATGGGTGGAGGATTGGGCCAGCGCCGGGCCGCCGTTCTTCTTCGGCTGGTATGAATACATCGACCGGCTGACGCTGTGGCGGCTGAAGGGGCTGATGGACCTCAGCCGCCAGCGCGGGCAATTCCCGGCGTTCATCGTGGTGTACCAGTTGCTGCCCGACTTCCGAGGGTATCGCTACGGCCCCGGCTCGCCGCAGTACCGCCAGGCGCTGCGAACCACGGACCGCCAGCTCGGCCGCGTGCTGGGCGACATGGAACGCGCGGGAATCCTCGATAAGCTCGTGATCGCCGTCACCAGCGACCACGGCATGACGCCCGTCTCCAGGCATTTCGACCTGGAGCGTTACCTGGGCGGTAGCGCCGGGCTGGATGTGGCTTCGCGCCACCTGTGGGAGAACCAATCCTTCGAGAGCCGCCAGCGCTATTACGGCAAGTTCTCGACCGTCGTGTACGGCACGGGCTACCGCTACGTGGCCATCTGCCTGCGCCGGCCCCTGCGCCGCGAGGGCCGGCTGACCGGCTGGGCCGCCTGGACAATCCGCCCCAGCGCCCAGGATATTCGCGATTTCCCCATTCGCGGTGGCCAAGCGAAGGACCTGATCCAGGCGTTGGTTTCGCAACCGGCGGTAGATTTGGCGGCCTATGCCGTGGCCCCCAATCGCATCCGCGTGTGCAGCGACAAAGGAGAAGTGGAATTCTTCCAGAAAGGCGGCCGCGGCCAGGATATTTCGTATCGCCTGATCACCGGCGCCGACCCGCTGGGCTACCTGGGCGCCGTGCCCGCGGAACTAACCAGCGGCCAGCCGGCCTCGCCTGCGCGATGGCTCGAGGCGACGGCCCAGACGGACTATCCCGATCTGCCCACGCAGATGGTGGCGTATTTCCGGGCCCCGCGCGCTGGCGACATCGCCGTGTTCGCCCGCAGCGGCTGGGATTTTGAGGCCGGCGTGCTGGCCGGCGGCCACGGCGGCCAACTGACCAGCGATGTGCAGGTGCCGCTGCTGCTGGCCGGGCCGGGTGTGCCGTACGAGCGACGGACCACGGCCCGCAGCGTCGATCTGCCGGCCACGCTGCTCTTCCCGGTGGGCCTGCCCGCCGGCGGCCTGGACGGCGTGAACTTGCTGGAGACGCCCAAATCCGCCGCCGCGAAAAAAGAGCCCTGAGGCAAAGCCCCTACTTGACGCCGGGCAAAAATATACCAATACTGTCCCCCCCTTGGCATTTGCCTCTGGCATATCGCCCTGGGATAGGATAAGATATTGGCACATGTCAGCCGGTCGCCTTGGGACCGTCCCGTCAAGCGGCCGGCGAGAGTGAATAGACCGATCGCCGCGGATCGCGATCGGACAAAGTTCTGTTATCGCGTGCAAAGTGGCCTGTCGGTTCAGCCGTGCTTGATGCGTTGCCCCCGGGCCGGCCGGACCACAGCCCTAACGTTAGGAAGGAAAACCAATGCCAGTCGAAGCGGAAGTGACCTTGAGTCGGCGTGAGCGGCAGATCATGGATGTAATCTATCGGCGCGGACGCGCCAGCGTTTCGGAGGTGCTGGGCGACCTGCCCGATCCGCCGAGCTATTCGGCGGTGCGGGCTCTGATGCGCATCCTGGAAGAGAAGGGGCACCTCCAGCATGAGCAGGAAAAGGCCAAGTACATTTACAAACCCACGCGCACCCGCCGGGCCGCGGCCAAGCTGGCCCTGCGCCGCTTGGTGCTGACCTTTTTTGACGGCTCGCCCGAGAAAGCCGTCGCCGCCCTGCTGGCGGCCTGCGAGTCGGAGCTGACCAGCGCGGAACTGGCGGGCATCAAGAAGTTGGTCGACCAGGCCCGCCCGAAGAAGTAGGCATTCGACAAAAAAAACGGCGCGGCTGTGATTTTCTCACGGCCGCGCCGCCTGTCTGAAAAATTCCAATGGCCCCGGCTCGCCTGCGCGTGCCGGCGGCTACGTTTTACCGCTTGCCCCGTCGCGCCCGACCCGCGGCCGGGGTGGCTGCGCCCACGTGGATCGGCTCGCCGGCGGCGGCACTGGCGTAAATCGCATCGAGCAGCTCCATCACCGTGAGCCCCTCCTGCGCGGTGGCCACGTGCGGCGTGTTGTTCAGGATGCTCTCGATAAAGTGATAATACGCGCTGGGGCAGCCGGGCACGGGCGGGTGCAATTTCATGTCGAACTGGCAGCCTTCACGCTCGGTGTACAGCTCGGCCTCGTACGCGTAACCCTCGTTCAGATTCCGCTGCACCAGGCCGCCGCGCGTGCCGAAAAGGCGCGTTTCCATCATCTCGCGCTCGGCGATGTTGGCGGCCCAGGAGGCCTCGATTTCCAGCATGGCGCCGTTATCGAAGCGGACCATGGCCACGGCCAGGTCCTCCACGTCGAACTCGCGGCCCTGCTTGCGGGCCAGCTCGGAGGCGATGGGGTCATACGTGCCGCCCATCACCCATACCGGCCGTGGGTAGCCCATCAGCCACAGCGCCAGGTCGATGCGGTGCACGCCCAGGTCGATCAGGGGTCCGCCGCCGGCCAGGTCCTTCTTGCCAAACCAGCCGCCAAAGCCGGGCAGGCCGCGCCGCCGATGCCAGATGGTGCGGGCGAAATAGATGTCGCCCAGAATGCCCGAGGCCACCTGCCCCTTGAGGGCCCAGGACTGCTCGGTGAAGCGGTACGAGAAATTGATCATCAGCCGGCGCTTGGCCTTTTCGGCCGTGTCGGCCATCTCGCGGGCCTCGGCGGCGTTCATGGCCATGGGTTTTTCGCACAGCACGTGGCACCCGGCCTCCAGGGCCGCCAGCGTCAGGGGCTTGTGGAACTTGTTGGGCGTGGCCACGGAGACCACATCCAGGTTCTCCTTGCGCAGCATGACCAGAGGATCGGTGTACTGCCGCGCAATGCCCAGTTCCGTCGCCGCCGCCTTGAGGCGATTCGGGTCCACGTCGGCCAGGGCCACCACCTCGGCCCGCTTGTGCGACTGATAGCCCTTGACGTGCCCCTTGCCCATGCCCACGCCGATCACGCCGCAGCGCAGTTTATCGCTCGACTTTGCCATGACTTTCCTTTGAGAAAGAAGTTAATCGGTTAACTGGTTAACCGGAGAAGACGTGCTTCCGGCCTTTCCCAGTCAACCGATTAACCCATTAACCAGTTAATCTTTTTTCACAAACGACATATCCACCGGCTTGGGGGAAATCGGCTCCAACGGCGCGTACTTGGGCGCCTTCGACGTGTCGATAGTGACGCGGGCGGCGGCCCAGCGGGCGGCGTTGGTGATGACCTTCTGGACATCCGGATGGTAATAAATGGGGTACGTTTCGTGGCCCGGGCGGAAATAGAACACCTTGCCATTGCCGCGATACCACACGCAGCCGGAGCGGAACACTTCGCCGCCGGGGAACCAGGAGATGAAGATCAGCTCGTCCGGCTCGGGGATATCAAACCGCTCGCCGTACATCTCGGTGTTGGGCAGCTCGAAATATTCGCCCAGGCCTTCGGTGATCGGGTGAGACGGCTTGATGTTCCACAGCCGCTCCTTCTCGCCCGCCTCGCGCCACTTCAGCGAGCAGTTGGTGCCCATGAGCCGCTTGAAGATCTTGGAGTAGTGGCCGCTGTGCAGCACGATCAGCCCCATGCCCTGAAGCACGCGCTGCTGCACGCGATCGACGATGGCGTCGGCCACCTCGTGATGATAGCCGTGGCCCCACCAGGTCAACACGTCGGTTTCCGCCAGCACCTTCTCTGAAAGCCCGTGCTCGGGATCATCCAGCGTGGCCGTGCGGGCCTCCATGCCGGCCTGGCTCAAGAAGCCGGCGATCGTGCCGTGCATGCCCTTGGGATAAAGCGCCTTGACGGCCTCCTTGCGCTGCTCGTGCCGTCCCTCATTCCATACGGTAACGCGAATCTTGCCTGCCATGGTGTGGTCTCCTCGACAACGCGCCCGTCCGGACAACATGCCGGCCGTGCGCGTGAAGGAAGAATGCTACCTGCGGCGAGCCGCCGCGCCAAGAGAGAAGACCCATGCCGCCAGGGCGAAAGAAAGCTGCCTTACCTGCCGGCCTTAATGGCCTGGGCAACGCAGCGTTTGACCGCCTCTTTCACCTTGACGGTGGCGGTCCAGCCCAGTTGCTCGCGGGCCTTGTCCACCCTGGGGATGCGGATGCTCACATCATCGGAGTAGATGGGCTTGTATTCGAATTTCAGCTCACCGGCACCCGCTGGGATGGCGCCCTGGACTTTGGCCTCGGCATGGATCAGTTCGGCCAGTTGCTGCATGGTAATGGGTTCGGCGTTGCCCAGGTTGTAGGCCTGGTTGTCGGTGATGGCGTCGAACGAGAAGCGGGCGATGGCGGACGCCACATCGTCGATCCACGTGAAGCAGCGGATCTGCTGGCCGTCGCCGAGAATCGGCAGCGGGTTGCGCTTCTCGAAAATCAACGCCCGCACAAAATCGGCGAAGACGTGGCTGATGCCCTGCTCGTCCTCGCCTTTCTCGTAGGGCGTAATAATGTTGAACGGCCTCCAAACGACGAACTTCACCCCGTACTGCCGCGCATAGGCCATCGACAGCCGCTCGCCCACCAGTTTGCTCAGGCCGTAGTCGGTCTGCGGGATGAGCGATTCGAACACATCGTCTTCGGCGCTGGGGTGGCGGGCGCAGCGTTCGAACACCATCGACGAACTGATGTAGCACACCTTGGCCACGCCCTGCTCCCGGGCGGCCTTCAAAATATTCTGGTGCAGCGTCACATCGCAGCCCAGGATGTCGGCGGGAACCTTGTGGAAGCCGCGCACGCCGAAGATCCGTGCGGCGGCCTGGATGATGCCGTCGACGCCCTTGACCGCCCTGGCGGCGAAGGCCGCATCGGTCAGGTCGCCTTCGATGAAGTCGTAGCTGCGCGTGCGCTGCGTCTTGCCGTAGCGGAAGAAATTATCCACGCCCACCACCTGATGGCCGGCGGCCAGCAGGCGGGGAATGACAGCCTGCATCAACGAACCTTCCGAACCGGTGATGAGCACTTTCACAGCGCGCTCCTACTCGTTGATCGTGACATTCTTCGCCCAATACACGCCATCGGCCGGCGCGGGCTGGACGGACCAGAAGTTCCACAAATCGGCCACCACACATTGGTCATGGCCCACCGCCTGGAGGATCTTCTTCAGCGAGCGAAACTCCTTGTGCGGGGTCATCAGAATAATGGCATCCACCCCCCGCAATCGTTCCAGGTCGGCTTTGCCCGCGACGTAGGGGTCGACGTCGACGATCTCGCAGCGCTCGTTCCGCAGGAGCTTGCGCACCTTGTAACTGAGGCTGTTGCGGGTGTCGTCACAGTCGGCCTTGAAGGCCAGCCCCAGCACGCCCACCTTACGCGCCTTGTGCAGGCTCATGAGTTTGCGCACGATGACCATCGGCATGGATTCATTGATTTTAAAGGCCGTGCCGACCAGCGTGGGGAACGCCATGCGGCTGAGCAGGTAATACCCATCCTTGTACAGGCACGGGCCGCCCACGTTGGGCCCGGGTCGTGGCAGATCCAGGCGGGGATAGCCCTCGTTGCAGGCCCGGATGATTTCATGGGCGTTGGCGCCGAAGGAGTCGGCGATGAGATAAAACTCGTTGGCCAGGGCGAACGAGACGTACCGCGCCATGTTCGTGATCAGCTTGCCCAGTTCGGCCCCCAGGGGCGTCAGGCGGATCATCTTGCTCTTGTTGAACCGGCTGAAGAAAGCCGCCGCCCGCTCAAAGCCGACATCGTTGAACGCGCCGATGAGCTGCGGCAGCGAGGCGATTTCCTGCACCGCCCGCGTCTGGAGCACCCGCTCGGGCGCGAAGACGAGCGAGAACTCGCGGCCTTCGACCATGCCGGTGCCCTCTTCCAGTTCCGCCTTGACCAGTTCGGTGATGCCCGGCGAGACCGTCGACCGCAGAATGATGAGCTGGTCCTTGCGCAGCATGCCTTTGAGTTCGCGCACCAGGTTCAGCAGCGGGTCCACGCGCGGGTTGAGGTTGTCATCGATCGGCGTGCCGATGATGATGACCACCACGTCGGCCGCCTGGACGGAGCCATACGTCATCTCGAAGCGCAGGCGGCCGGCAGGAAGGAGCTTGTCCAGCAGTTCCTGGGCGCCATGCTCCACGTACGGAATCTTGCCGCCGGCGACGACCTTGACCGCCTCGGCATTGAGGTCGATGCCGACCACGTCGTACCCGACATCGGCCATGACAAGCGCCAACGGCAGGCCGACATGCCCGCAGGCTCCGATGACCGACACGCGTTTGGGGTCCATGCAATAACCTTTCGACACAAACTCACCGCCAATCCCGCCCTTTTTTTCCAAAAGCCCTCCCGAAGGAGGGCGGGCATTATACTCCCAGGCGAGGCAAAGCCCAAAATGGGGTGATTCAGGTGTGCGCGGCGCACAGACTGTAACACTTATTTTGCTCGAGGGCAATCTCAACTGTCCGCGAAGCGCCGACTGTAACGCTTATCATTGGAGGTGATCTCAGGTGTCCGCAACGGACAGACTGCAACACTTATCTGCGGCACGTGGTCAACTTGACCACGTGGTAAGACTTGCCACGCGCTTCAGATCGACCTGCGCTCGTTCAGGGCGTCCGAAAGAATCGACGTGTTGGCGTATTCGATGCTCCCGCCGGTAGGCAGGCCGCGGGCCAGGCGCGTGACCTTCAAGCCGCTGAAGCGCGACAGCCGCTCCGTGATGTGCAGCGATGTGGCATCGCCGGTGACCGTGGGGTTGGTGGCCAGGATCACCTCGCTCACGCCGCCGGCGGCGATGCGCTTGACCAGGGGCTCGATGGTCAGGTCCTCCGGCTCCTGCCCCTCCAGCGGGGCGACCTGGCCCATCAGCACGTGATAGACGCCGCGATAGGCGCCTGTGGCTTCCAGGGCCAGCAGGTCCTTGGGCTGCTCGACGATGCAGATGGTGGACTTGTCCCGGCCGGCATCCGCGCAGATGTTGCACAGCTCGCCCTCGGCCAGGTTGAAACAGACCGAGCAGGGGCGGATGTTGCTCTTCACATCGGCGATCGCCTGGGCCAGCGCCAGCGCCTCCTCCTTGTCGGCCTTCAGGATGTGAAACGCCAGCCGCTCCGCCGAGCGGGCGCCGATGCCCGGCAGCTTGGCGAACTCCTCTTTCAGCCGGTCGATCGATTGGGTGTACTGTGCCATCTTGTAATCCCATGAAAGGCTGCCTC
>PMYD01000112.1 GCA_003171335.1 Phycisphaerales bacterium | reverse complement strand
TGACGGAATTCAACATACAAGGGGTGACGGCAGCGCCGGCGGCTTGGGGGGCGCGCTGGGCGACGCCGGAACCCTCACCCGGCCCTGAAGGGCCACCCTCTCCCGTAGAAGGGAGAGGGGTTACGGCGGCGCCGGCGGGCGGTGCCGTTACGGCAGCCGGCGGCGAAGGCGGACAGGTGGTGACGGGGGCCGAGGCCCGCAGCGTCAGCAGGAACTGGGCGTGGGCGATGGCGTGGTCCTGCCAGGCCTCCACCAGTTGGGTCAGGAAGGCCTCGCGCTGCGGCATGGCCAGGGCGCGCGCCAAGGCCTCCTCCAGCGTGCAGCCGCCGCGGATCTCGGCCAGCAGCCGGCGGAACTGGCCGCCGGTCAGCCGCTCGTGCAGATACGAGACCAGGCTGTAGCTCTGGGCGTAGAACAGCGGCAGCTCCTGCGTGTCGTACTGCTCGCGGGCGGTCAGCGATTCCAGCGAGATATTCTTGCCCGTGGCCAGCGAGGTGCCCGCCAGGATGATGCGGTCATCCTGGTCGGCGAACTCGGACATTACGGCCAGGCCCTCCTGGAGGTACAGCGGGCTGGGCTGGCCGGCGAACCATTCGGTGAGCACCAGGTGGCACAGCTCGTGCGGCAGCGCGCGGTCGAGGATGGCCGCGTCGAATTTGCCCTGGCCATCCAGTTGCACCAGGTGAATCGCGCGGTGGACCTGGCCGGCGGCGTCGACGGTCAGCTCAAAGCGGCCGCCGCTCCACTCCTCGCCGGCCGGAGCGCTGGTGGTGTATTCCTGGCGCGTGCGGTGCACCTCGATGAGCACCGAGTGCGGGTACGGCATGTCCTGGAGCACTACCGTGGTGACGCGCTTGAGCGCGCGCTCCGCCAGTTGGCTTACGGCGGCGGCCAGGGCGGCGTTGGGGGCGTGCACCTCGAAGTGCTCGCTGGCCAGCACGGCGGGTTTGTCCTGGGCGGCCAGTTCCTGTTTCTGGGCATCGCTCAGGCAGGCGCTGGGGCAATCGGCCGTTTCGGCGGCGACCTGGCAGCGAGCCAACTCATCCTGCACGTAGCCGTGCATGGCCGCATCGGGGCAGACGGTCAGGTACGCAGTATACGCTTGGGCGGCGGCGGCGTTCTGGCCCAGCCGCTCCAGGGCCGCGCCCGCCACGATCCAGGCCCGCGGATCGGGCGCATCGGGCCGGCCGGCCAGGGCGGCGGCGGCGGCGGCGGCCTGCGGCCAGTGGCCCAGCCGATATTCCGCCAAGGCCTGCTGCATGGCGACGGCGGCGCTTTCGCCAGCGCGCGCAGCCGGCGCGGCGGCGGCCAGGAACACCGCCAGCGGTGCGGCGAACATCGCCAGGGCCAGGATGGGTTTAGTGCGCCTCATACAGCTCCTGCCGCAATGTCTCCTGGATGGACTGCATCTTGGTTCGGTTCTGCTCGGCCCAGCCGATTTCCATCACCAGGTCCTTGGGGTACGGCTGGGCGAGATTCAGGATCGTGTCGAGGTCCTGCCGCACCTGGCGGGCCGAGCCGAGCATTTTGGTGAGCTTGGCCTTGTACGCCTCCAGCGGCAGCTCCTGGCGGCCCAGGGCGGCCAGCTCGGCATCGAAGCTGGCGGCGGCGGTGTCGGCCCGCTTGCGCAGCAGCTCGACCTGGAAGCGGACCATATCGACGCGGTAGCTGCGGGAGATATCGGCCACCAGGCCGTCAGCCTGGTCAAACTGGCTGGTGGCCTGCCGGCAGGCCTGCTCGATGGCGGGCGAATCGCCCGGCGGAATCAGCAGCCGCGCCTGCTCAAGCTGGCGGACGCCTTCGTTGAGGATGCTCCGTGCCCGGTCGCGCAGCGCCGCCGCCAGAACGCGCGGGTCGGTGAGCGAGGCAGGGCCGGCCGGCACGATCTGGCCGGGCTGATCGAGCAGCACGGCCTCGGAGGGAAACGGCTCGGCCAGCACGTACAGGCCGTCGGGGTTCTGGGTGAGGATATCGGCGATGGTGGCCAGGCGCGTGCGCGTGGGCGAGCCGACCGGGGCCGTGGGGGCCAGAGAACCGAAGGTGGCCGCCGCCTCGGCGATCGCGCCCTGGCACAGCCGCACGTGGGCGGAAAGGGCTTCGACGGCGGCTTTTTCCTCGGGCCGCTGGGCCAGCGCGTGCATCTGCTGGATGGTGGCCGTCAGGGCCGCGTCGTAGCCGGCGGCGGTGACCTCGGCGGAGAGGATTTGCGCCGCCTGGGCCAGGCTGTACCACTGCGTGCCGATTCGCACCTGCCGCAGGGCCTGGCGGGCGCGGGCATTGTCGGCGTCGAGGCCGACGATGCGGGCGAGAATCTCCTCCGCGTGGCGGTCCAGGCCATTTCGCGAGGCCCACATGGCGGCCTCGAAGAGGGCCACGCTGTCGGAGGGATCGATGCCCGTTAGCCGCTGGCGAAGCTGCTCCTCCAGGGCGGCGACCTGGGCCGCCGTAGGTGGAGGCGGGGGCTGGGCCAAGGCGCCGGGCAGGCCGGGTTGCGGCGTTTGGCCGTAGGCGGCGGCGCAGAGTGAAACCGCGGCCGCACACAGGACCAGCGCCAAGGTCTTGGCTGTGAAAGAACGTCCTTCCATTTTCTCTCCGCACTGACGAGCTGGCTGAGCGCCCATCCGTCGCCGCTGGAGCAGCAACCATCGATTTTAACAAGGTGACGCCAAAATCCGAATAGTCCGTCGCGCCACAAACCATATCGGCCGCCGCCGCACCGGCCTTGATGGCGGCAGGTCCGTCGGGCCGGACGCGCAGCGGCGGCGTAGAATGAAGCTCCGCGCGGCCCGGAGGATGATCCGCGCGAGAGCGGCCGCGCCTCCCGCCGGCAAGGCAGGCCAGGCGGCGAGGCGCTTGCGGAAAGGCCCAATTCGTGGGCAAGGAGTGCGTCATGCCCAGGAGAACTCAACTGAGAATACCTTTATTGCTTGTTTTTGCGGCACTTACGCTCATGGTTACGGCCGTTGCCGCCGGCACTACGACCCGGTGCCAAGCCTCCCTATCGGAGCCTCGCCACCTCATGCCTTTGGCGGCCAAGATGTCGCCGCCTGCGCCTGTGGCTCTGGCCGCCCCCACCGCCGCCGCCTCGGCGGCCGCGCCGTCGTCGGCGGTTGGCCCTGCAAAAGCCAAGAGCCATGTCATTCGAATGAGAATCACCGCCTACTGTCCTTGCCCTATCTGCTGCGGCAAATGGGCCGACAGAATGACCGCCAGCGGCCGGCCGGTGACGACTAATCGCGGCCGCTTCGTCGCCGCCGACACTGGCGTGCTGCCCTTCGGCACACAGGTATCCGTGCCGGGCTATCATGGCGGGCAGAAGGTGCCGGTTTGGGACCGCGGCTGCACGATCAAAGGAAACCGGCTGGACGTTTTCTTCCCATCGCACCAGCGGGCGAAGGAATGGGGGGTGAAGTATCTGCCGGTAACCATTTACGATAATTAGGCGCGGCGGCTCGCAAAAGTTCTTCTTTAGGAGCGACAACGAGATTTGATGCCCGGCTGACGGCGCTAGATCAGCGCTGCGCGCATCATCAACTGCGCGATGCGGGTCTCGGCGTCGAAGGGCCGGGCAGTCTTGAGGAATTCATCCTGGACGCGGTACGCGATTCTCTCCAGGCGGTTGGCGTCGTAGCCCCGGTCCTGTTCGTCCGACAGCCAGGTGCGCAGGAAGGCGCTTTCGCCCATGAGCCGCCACTGGACGACGTGGACCAGCTCGTGGGCGTGCAGGTCCTCGCGCTGGAGTTCATCGCGGCGGACGAAGTAGGCATCGCGCAGGGTCAATCCGGCGGCGCTCTGCGCCCCCTCCAGGCGGCTCCACAGCCGCAGCGGCGGCGCCATCGGGATACGATCGACCGCTTCGTACCGGGTGCTCGTCAGAAGCTCGCTGGAAAAGAACTGCCGCAGCCGCGGGAATTCCAGCTCGGCCACCGGCCGCAGGGCCGAGCGATGGCGGGCCAGCGTGTACGAAATCCACAGCCGCGCCGGAGCGATGAGCAGACTCACTGGCGGCAGCGCGGATAGCGTGGCCACGCGTCAATCCTCCAGGTGCGACTGGTCGAATTCATCGCCGCGGAACGTGTGGCCCAGATACGTGCGGCGGACCAGCTCATCGTTGACCAGCTCGCGCGGGGCCCCCTCGCGCAGCACGCGGCCGTTGTCGATGATGTAGCTGCGGTCCGTAACGGTAAGCGTCTCGCGGACGTTGTGGTCGGTGAGCAGGACGGAGATTTTCCGCTCGCGCAGGCCGCGGATCTCGCGCTGCAGGTCCTCCACGGCGATCGGATCGACGCCGGAGAACGGCTCATCCAGCAGGATCATCGTGGGGTGCGTGACCAGGGCGCGGGCGATCTCCAGCTTGCGCCGCTCGCCGCCGGAGAGCGTGCGGGCCATCTGCCGCTGCAGCGGGGTGAGGCCGAACTGCTCCAGCAATTCGTCAGCCTTGTCGTTGCGCTGGCGGCGGGTCATGGGCCGCGTTTCCAGGATGGCGTTGAGGTTCTCGCGCACGGTCAAGCGCTGGAAGATGCTGGGCTCCTGGCTGAGGTAGCCCATGCCGTGCTGGGCCCGCTTGTACATGGGCATGCGCGTCACATCCATGCCCTCGAAGACCACCGTGCCCTCATCCGGGAGAATCATACCGATGGTCATACGGAAAGAGGTGGTCTTGCCCGCGCCGTTACGACCCAGCAGGCCCACGATCTCGCCTTGGCGCAGATAGAAGCTCACGCGATCCACGACCGCGCGGCCGCTATAGCGCTTGACGAGATTCTTGGTCTCAAGCTGAATCATGTGATGCCGGTCAAACCCAGGACAAAGGCTGCACACAAAGCTCACAAAGCACACGAAGATCACGAAGAAAAGCAAAAGGGCAAAAGCGAAAAGCTCCCTCTCTCGTCTTTACAACAAGGCTTTTCTTTGTGCCCTTCGTGATCTTTGTGGTCGTCGTGTTCTGCTTTTCTATCAGAACGACGTTCGCGGTCAATGAATGCGTCGCATCTTACCGACGTTGGGCACGTACGGCAACCGATCCTGCCCGGCGAGTTTGCCGCCGGCCGGCCAGTACACGAAGAAGGCCCTGCCGATGAGGTTGTAGCGCGGCACCGTGCCCAGGCGGTACAGCGGCACGTCGCTGCCCTCAACCTTTTCGGTCAGGCGCAGCGAGGGCGCAGCGTCGATCCACAAGCGGGAATCCTTGGAGGCGGGCGAGTTGTCGCCCAGCATGAAGAACTCATCCAGCTCGGGCCGGTCGCGGTAGGCCCGCAGGACGATGGGGTTGGCCGTGGTTCCCCAGCCGGGTTCCATGCGGCTGTCCGATTCCACCAGGCCGTACTTCAAGGCATAGCGGCCGGCACTTCCCTGCGGCCGCTCGTAGAACGTCGGGCACAGGTAGAACACATCGCGCCATACCCGCGTGTGCCACAGCTCGCACGTGGCGTCGGCGGCGGTGATGCCCACGCGCGGCGCCGGCACGCTGCCGCGGGAGACGCGCTGAATGAGCTGCGGCACGTCGGGATGGTACTGCTCATCCGTCGTCTCCAGCACCGGCTGCTCATTGACCCACACGGTGGCCTGCCAGTCGGCGTGCGTCAGGGCGATGTGGACGGCCCGACCGGCCTTCCATGCGGGCAACTCCTTCTGGCCCCAGACCTGGGCCGCCGACCAGTCCTGGTCGTGATGGGTGCGATGCAGCAGCTTCACGCGGCCGTCGAAGTCGAACTGGGCGGCGAATTCGTGCTCGAAGCTGCTGAGCGTCAGCCGAATGGTGCCGGCCGCACTTTCCGACAGCACCGTCGTCTCGAGCTTGAGGTCGGTGCACATGTCGCCGCGGGTGATGGGCATCTCGCTGCTCTGCGCGTTGTAGGCGTTGGAGGGCTGGAACAGCTCATCCATGTCCTGGCCGAAGCGCAAGGGCTCTGACCCCTGGCCCTCGAAGCGGAAGACCCGGCCCTGGTGCTCCTGGAGGTCCCAGCCGGCGGCGGCATTCTCGGCCCGCCACATGGGAGTGGCGGCATTGCTGACGTTCGGGCGGTAATCATTGTCGAAGGTGAGCTGCCACATGGCCTCCTGGACATCGTGCGGCTTTCGCGCCAGTTGCCAGCCGGTCAGCGTGGTCAAGTCCATGTGGCCCGGCGGTGCGCTGGGCAGCAAGTCATGCTCATCGCGCACGCCGTTGTGATCGACATCCTCGATCGGATGCACGAAGACATCGCCATGGATGATGCGCAGGGCCTCGCCGGGCAGGCCGGCCAGGCGCTTGATGTAGTTCAGCTCGTTGCTCTGCGGGTCCTTGAAGACCACCACGTCCCAGCGCTGCGGCTGGCGAAACTCGTAGAGATACTTGAGCACCAGCACGCGATCGCCGGCATAGATGGCCGGATCCGCATCCAGCGACTGGTGGCAGTTGGGGCACTGCGACATCACCCGGCGGCCGGCGGCGGGCGTCGAGCCGTCGCCACGCGTGCCGATAGGAAATTCCATCCCGCACACGTGGCATCGGGCCAACTGATGCTGGCCCATCAGCCGGGGTGCCATCGAGCCGGTGGGAATGACAAACGCCTCGACCACGAAGGCCCGCAGCACGAAGGCCAGGATGATGGCGATCCAGATGCTTTCGACGGTCTCGCGCAGATTCGCCAGTTCGTTGTGGGCGGCGGCCGATTGCTTCATTACACATCCTCTATCGTCCGGGGCAGGGTGCTACGATAGCCGCCCACCGGCGGTCATAGCAAGCACGTAAGCATTCTCGGGTGAACGCGGATTGACGGCCGGCCGGCGCGCTGGTATCCATGCCCGCCGATCCTCCATCGACCCTCACAAGGAGCAGATGCATGGGCATGACGACGGCGCAACTGGCAGCGCGCATCAAGCAGGTGGCGTACCTGGAGGGCGATTTCACGCTCCGCAGCGGCGCCAAGAGCCGCTATTACCTGGACAAATACCTCTTTGAGACGCAGCCGGACATCCTGATCGAATTGGGCCGGCGTTTCACCGAGCGGCTGGGCGAGGCGCAGGTGATCGCCGGGGCGGAGCTGGGTGCGATCGGCCTGGCGGCGGCGACCAGCATGGCCAGCGGCCGGCCGTTCGTCATCGTGCGCAATGCCAAGAAGGGCTACGGCACGGGCAAGCTCATCGAAGGCGCGCTACCCCCGGGCGCCGCCGTGACCGTCGTGGAGGACATCATCACCACGGGCGGCCAGGTGATCGAGGCGGCGCAGGTGCTGGCGGCGGCCGGGGCCAAGGTGCTGAAGATCATCGGCACGATCGACCGCCTCCAGGGCGGCCGGGAGAATATCGAAAAGGCCGGCTTTGCCTATGAGTGCCTGCTGACACGGGAGGATCTGGGCATCTCCGCGTAAGGGGCGGGAAAAACGACGCCGGCCCGGGGCTTCCTTGCCACGGGCCGGTTACAGTTGGTCCCTTCACAGGCGTAATGCCAGCCGCCTTGGACTCCGTTCCGCTTCTTTCGACGGGGCCAGGAATAACTCGCTTACGCTAGGCGTTGGGGCCGGCGGCGGGACTGATGAGCCCTTCGCGAAAGGCGAAGTGGATCAGTTCGCTGCGGTCATGCACGTCGAGCTTGCGCATCAAGTTGGTCTTGTGCACATCCACGGTCTTGGGCTTCAGCGCCAACCGGCCGGCAACCTGTTTGACGCTGTGGCCCTCGGCCAGCAGCTTGAAAACAGTGCGCTCGCGGGCCGTCAGCCGCGAGTACGGCGTCTGCGGCTCGTTCCGCGCCCCATCGCGGATGTACCGGCCCCGCGGCGGCGCCAGCTCGGGCCCGAACTGCTTCTGCCCGGCCAGCACGCCTTCGATGGCGGCGTACATGTGCTCGACATTCGAGTTCTTCAATACCACCCCCCACGCCCCGCACTTGAGCGCGCCGGCCGCCAGCTCGTTCTGAATGTGCGGCATGGATAAGATCGCCCGCGTCGGGCTGGAGTAGCGCGACAGTTGCCGACACACTTCCAGGGCATCCAGGCCGCCGATGGTTGAATCAATAATGAGCAGGTTGGGCACGTGCTGACGGCAGGATTCCAGGGCGGCAAAGCCGTCCTTGACGACATCAATGACCGACAGCCCCGGCCGCGCCTCCAGCAAATGGCGCAACCCTTGGGCGAACAACTCGTGCGTGTCGGCCACGATGAGGGTGGCGTTGCGCATGGATTCTTCCTCCGCGTTTAGGGGCAAGCTGGCATTTCCCTGCGCGGCTAAGAACGCAGGGCCGTAACGCGCAGATCGCCCGCCACGCCTTATCTTTTCTAGGGGAATCCACCCCGGATATGCTTACCGCTCCGCGGAAGGCCCGTCGCCGGGCTCGTGCCTGCCGGCCAGTCCCTGGCCAGCGCGGCACGCAGATGTGTTCATCGGACAGGCGGGGGAGAAAACCTTAAGGCATCTGCAAAAGGTTTGGCCGGAGAGTCTGGACCTCCGACTGCTGAGCAAGCGGGAATCAGCAAACCGTGCAAGTACTGTCGCGAGCTGCTCAGGTGTGCTCGGAGCACACTTCAACTGTGCGCGGCGAAGTTGAGGCAGGAGGGTTCAACTGTCCATAATGGACAGTTGAATATCGGACTTTTAAGATTAATCAAATTAATGACCGCTCCAATATCTGAAAGAGCTGAGCCCTTCAGTTTTTTTTGGCTAGGGAAGTGAGCAGCTTCAGACGCCGCTGGAAACGGCTGGCGGCTTCTGCGCAGACTGCTGCGCAAGATATTGTGCCTCAAGCTGTTCTGCCTCTTTACGCACCCTGCTTGTGGAGCGCAGGCCATACTTCAAAATGCACCAGATGGCCTTTAGCCCGTCCTTCCAGCCGATCTTCTTGCCTTCGGCGTACGTTCGGCCGCTGTAACTGATTGGCGTTTCGTAGATTCGCACGCCCAGCTTGGCCACCTTGGCGGTGATTTCCGGTTCAAAACCGAACCGGTCCTGCTCCACGCGCACTTTGCGTATAACTTCAGCTCGGAACAGCTTATAGCACGTTTCCATGTCTGTCAGATTCAAGTCCGTCAGCATGTTCGACAGCAGCGTCAGCAGGTTGTTGCCCACGCTGTGCCAGAAGTACAGCACGCGGTGGGTTTCGCCAATAAACCGGCTGCCGTACACAACATCCGCTTTTCCTTCCAGAACCGGCCGCAACAGCCGAGCGTAATCATTGGGGTCGTACTCGAGATCGGCGTCCTGGACAATCACCAGTTCGCCGCGAACGTGCGAAAAACCGGTCCGAAGCGCAGCGCCCTTGCCGCGGTTGACGGTGTGAAACACGACCGTCAGGTCGGGCCGCTGAGTCTGAAGGAGGCGAAGCTGATCGGTCGTGCCATCCGTCGAACAATCATCAACGAGGATGACCTGCTTTTTCAGCGGGAGTTGCGCCTGCTCCACGCGGTGCAGCAATTCCTGCCAGGTGCCGGCCTCGTTGTAGATGGGAATGACGATCGAAAGCGTTGTGAGCGATTCTGATCTGTCCATGGTCCCTCTAGCATCCGTTGGCCAGCCCATCAGGTCAAGGGGTTGAATCGCCGATGGCCAGCTCGAGCGGCAGTAGAGTTAACAGCGACCCGGCGCGATGCCGATAAGTAATTGTTGCCACTATTGATGGACACCAAGGCGAAGGCTGATCGGTTGATGCAACTGGCGCAGATTTTTCGTCTGGCGCGCGTGAACCATTGGGTTAAGAACTTCATCGTTCTATTCCCATTGGCATTCAGCCAGCATCTGCGCGATGTGCACGGATGGGCGCGGGCCCTCGGGGCCATGCTGGCCTTCTCGCTGGTTTCCAGCGCCATCTACGCCATCAACGATGTGCACGACCGCGATGCCGACCGCCTGCACCCGCGCAAACGGCTGCGTCCGGTGGCCAGCGGCCAGGTCAGCGTGACGGCGGCGTTGGCCCTGGCGGCGGGGTTTGGTCTGGCGGGCCTGGCGACAGCGCTGGCGGTCAATGGGTTCGTGCTGAGCCTGGTGGCCGTGTACGTGCTGCTGCAACTGGTCTACACGTTCTGGCTCAAGGGCAAGATGCTGCTGGACGTGATGTGCATCGCCTCGGGCTTTGTGCTGCGCGCTGCCGGCGGCGCGCTGGCCATCCCGGTTTTCGTGAGCCCGTGGCTGATCATCTGCACCTTCATGCTGTGCCTGTTCATGGGTTTCTGCAAGCGGCGTTGCGAAGTGCGAACGCTTGACGACGCCGCGCAGGGTCTCCACCGCCACGTGCTGCGCGGCTACACCCCCGAACTGCTGACGCATTTGATCACGCTCTCGGCGGGCATCGCGATTGTAAGCCTGATGCTGTATGCCTCCAGCGAGGCGACCGTCAATCGCTTTCACACGGTCGCCCTGCTGTATACGACCCCGATTTTCATTTACGGTGTGGCAAGATTCGCCATGCTGTGCATCCTGGGAAGGTTTGACGATCCGACCGACCTGATCCTGCGCGACCGCCCCTTCCAGATCACCGTGGTGGTGTGGATGGCGGCCGTCATCAGCGTCATTCGCTGGGGCCAGCATCTGGGCGATATGGCTCGAAATTTGGCGCAATCTGGGCAGGCGTAGCCCGGAAGAAGGGCCGACGATGGAAAAAAACGAAAGCCAAGTGCCAGCCGATGCCCAAGGCCCCGCTGTTGCGGCCGCCAAACCCGGCGCGCCGGGGCGCAACGATCGCTGGGTGAAGCTGGGCTTTCTGGCGGTTGTCCTGGCCGTGGTGGCCTGGGTGGTATATCACCAACGCACGCTGACGCAGCTTACGGATTGGGGAACCGACCTGCCAGCCGCCCTGGCCCAGGCGGCTCGGGAAGATCGGCCGGTCGTGGCGATCATCTACGACAGCCCCACCGATTACAACTACGATCGGCTCCAAGTGGTTGTGAAGAAGGAGGGCAATCGAAAGGCCATGGACAAGATCAACGCCATCCGCGTGACCACGCGCCTCAGCGCTGCGGATGCGACCAAGTACGGTGTGACCATCTACCCCACCACGCTGTTGTTCAGCCCGCGCGGCGAGTTGCAAACGGCATGGGCCGGATACATTGGCGAGACCGACTTCCGCGCCTATTTCCTCAAAGGCCTCAGGCAGGAGCGCTAGTGGAGCTTCCGCGCCGTCCTCGAACGCACCGGAAAAGTCTGACTGACCCGGGCATTTGGCCCGTATAATAGGCCCAGAGCAAGACAGGAGGCAGTATGACAGACTACCCTCACGTCCTTGGTCGCGCCGCCGCGATCATGCTGGTGGTCTGTCTGGCCGCAGCGCCAGCCGCCTGGGCGCAACACCATATCGGGACCCCGGGTATAAGTGCTCCCGGCACAACGCGCCTGAATAGCCTCGACCAGACGTCGGTCGGCCAGTTCAACGCTTATTCCTACGGCCTGGGCACTCCCTCGGCCGTCTACTCCGGCACCGGTATGGGCGGCGGCATGGCCATGCCGTCCCTGCGCAGCGGCCTGGGCGGCGCTGCCGCGCCGGGAGGATACACCCTGCCAGGATTCGGCCTGCCCGGGCTGCCTGGGGGCGGCGCCACGTTGCCCGGAACTGGCTCGAAGACACTATATTCGGCCTTAGGTCCGCAAACCGACATGGGCGCTGACACGCTGTCCAAACAGATTACGGCCATCACCGACCCCGGCCGAATGGCGGGGGCGGCGCTGATGAACGCCTTCGTGCTCGACAAGACGGCGGTGCTGGAGGACAACGACAAGGCCATCACCACGTTTGTGCCCACGGCCGTCGACCCGGCCAATCCCAGCCGGTACGTTGACCTGCTGATCAAGGGCGAGCAGGCGATGCGCGCCCGGCGCTACCGCGAGGCCGCCGACTTGTTCGCGCAGGTTCGCCACGTGGCCCCGCAGGCGCCCGAATCGCTGCTGAGCGAGGCGCATGCGGAATTCGGGACGGCCAATTACTGGGTGATGGCCAATGACATCCGCCTGGCGCTGCTGGGATTTCCCGAGTTGCCGCTGGCGAAGATCCAGTTGCGCGCCTTTTTCGCCAATTCCGCCGAGTTCGTCGACCTGCGTGATCAATTGCGCCACGTCGCCGGCGATGAAGTCGCCCCCGCGGTCGCGACCGCACCAGCCACGCCGGTTGCCGGCCAGGCGGCTTCGGTCGACGCCTCGGTGTTGTTGTCGCTGGCGTACGTGGAATGGTTTGACGGCAACGCGCAGGCGGCGCGCCAGCACCTGGTGGCCGCCGCACGCGTTAGTACTGATCCGCTCCTGAGCGATGCCATCGAGACATTCTGGAAGGGCGTGGTGCAGGCCGGCGGCGCCAAGGGCCAGCTCGTTGAACAGGCCGGCCTGGTGGAAGGCTCGCGCACGGCGCGCAGCCTGGAGCCGACCACGCCACCGCCGGCGCTGGCGCCGGCAGCTCCCAAGCCTTCGTGATGAACCGGGCCCCTTCGACTGAAAAGCCCGGGGAAAACGGCGATATTTTGGATCACATGCCGATGAATCTCGACCTCCAAGACCCACTGGACGTGCCGGCCGATAGCTCCATGCTGGGCGGCTTCGTCGGCTTGATGGACCGGCTGATGGTTCGCCACCGCCTGGGCGTGAACCTGTTCGTTCACAACCTGCTGTTCACCTTGGCCCTGCTGGCGGCGTTTCTCGTTCGCTACGATGCGGGCGTGCCCGCGGGCAATGCCGATTGGTTCCGCAAGCAGTTTCTCTTCTACCTGCCCTTTGTGTTGATGGCCAAGAGCATCCTCTTCTACCGGCTGGGCCTTTTCCAGGCTCGCTGGCGCTATGCCAGTATCCATGATTTGTGGCGCATCGTTTACGCCTGCTGGCTGTTCGTGCTGATGACCTGGGTGATCGTGCTGGCGACCTGGTACATGCCGCAGTGGCTGCTCAAGAGCGGGCACATGCCCCAGTGGATCTGGAAACCCGCCGAGCCGGACCAGCCGCCCTACAACTACAGCAAGGGCGTGATCTTCCTGGACTTCGTGGGCACGATTTTCCTCGTGGGCGCCGCCAAACTGGGCGCGCGCATTTACCAGGAAGAGCTGCGGCCGGTTTCCTCCGAGGGCTTCAAGAAAGTGATGATCGTCGGCGCCGGCAACGCCGCCGAGACGTTGATCCGCGAGATCAGCCGCATGACCAAGGAGCGCTACCGCGTGATCGGCCTGGTGGATGATGATCCCGGTCGGCGCGATCTGCGCATCCATGGTCTGCCGGTCCTGGGCACGACCGAGGACCTCAAGCCGCTGTGCCAGGCGCATGCGGTCGACGAAATCCTGATCGCGCTGCCCCAGGTGTCGCAGAAAGAGCTGCGGCGCGTCATCGAGCTGTGCCGCGGCACCAACTTGAAATTCAAGATGACCCCGGGCGTGAGCGACCTGATCGACGGGCGCTTCACCGTCAGCCAGATCCACGAGGTGGACATCAACGACCTGCTGGGCCGCGAGGCGGTCAACCTCGATCATCAGGCCATCTCGCGTTTCATCGCCGGGCGCCGCGTCCTGGTCACCGGGGCCGGCGGCTCCATCGGCAGCGAGATGGCGCGCCAGATCGCCGCCGTCGGGCCGGCCGAGCTGCAGCTCCTGGAGCAGGCGGAAAACCCGCTGTTTGATATCGAGCACGAGCTGATGGAGCGCTTTGCCGCCCTGCGGCTCAAACCGATCATCTGCGATATTTTCGATCGCCAGCGCGTGCTGACGATGTTCGACGTGCTGCGGCCGGAGGTGGTGATTCACGCCGCCGCTCATAAGCACGTGCCGCTGATGGAGCGAAATCCCTGCGAGGCGCTGAAGAACAACATCTTCGGCACCCGCAACGTCGTGGATGCCTCGTGCAAATATGGGGCCGCCGAATTCGTGATGATTTCCACCGATAAGGCGGTCAACCCCTCCAGCATCATGGGTTGCTCCAAGCGTGTGGCGGAGCTGTACGTCCAGGCCAGCAACTCGCGCCCGGGCTGTCAGACGCAGTTCAAGGCGGTGCGCTTCGGCAACGTGCTGGGCTCGGCGGGCAGCGTCGTGCCGATCTTCAAGAAACAGATTGCCGCCGGCGGCCCCGTCCGCGTGACGCACCCGGAGATGACCCGCTATTTCATGACCATCCCCGAGGCCAGTCAGTTGGTCCTCCAGGCCGCCGCCACCGGCCGGGGCGGACAGATCTTCCTGCTGGACATGGGAGAGCCGGTAAAGATTGTGGATCTGGCCCGCGACCTGATCACGCTGTCGGGCTTCCGCCCCAATGAGGACATCGAGATTGTCTTTTGCGGCGTGCGGCCGGGCGAGAAGCTCTTCGAGGAGCTGCGCACCGGCGGCGAAGACATCGCCCCCACCACGCATGAAAAGGTGCTGGTGTGGCGAACGGTGCCCATGGATTATCAGGAAGTCTGCCGGCAACTGGATACGCTGGAGCCCCTGCTGAACTGTTCCGACCGCACGGCCGTGGTGGCGGCGCTGAAGCGTATCGTGCCCGAATACCAGCCGCTTAACCCCCCCGCCGACGCCGGCGCCGCCAAGCCCAACCCCCGGGCCGATGCGGCTGTGATTTCCTAAGCCACACAGCGGCTCGCGCCTATCCAGCCGTCGAAGCATCGCCTGCCGAATTCGTCTCCGCCTAGGATCGCCCCCGCGACGGCTGTGGTACACAACCCGCGCAATGAAAGTCACTTAAAAGTCCTCATGGATATGCCGTCCGCTCCCGGATGGCGATCCCTTCGGCCCTTCTGTCTGCCCTCCCCGCCCCGGGCGCTATAATTCGACACCGGCGGGCAGGGAGAACCCGCCGCACCGGCTGCCGCAGGCAGGAAGACCGGACCTTGGTCCAGCCGCCCGGAATCTCGCCCTGTGGCGCCGCGCGCCACGATCGCGGTGCGGCCGAATCGACCGAAAGGGAGGAGCTCAGAAATGGGGTCCAAGCTCGTATGGATCGCGGCCATCCTTGCCTGCGCACATACGCTGGCCCGCGGGGGCATCTGGACCGTCCATAACGACGGCACGGCCACCGATCCCAACGGCGCGGTACTTCCCAACGGCTCCCTGGAAAACATCATCGAGGATGAAAACGCGCTTGGGCCCGGGGATACGGTGTTAATCGAGAGCGGCAACTACCTCGCCCGCCAGATCTGGTGGCCGGCCGGCAAGTGCGGCTACCCGGATCAGCCTATCGTCATTCGGGGAGAGGGCAACCCGATGGATCCCAACACCCTTCCCCTGTTCTATTCCCCCGGACCGGGCACCGATGATTATTGGATGCGCTTCAAGGATAACGCGTACATACACGTTGAGAAACTCCGCGTGGACCACATGTCGCGGCCGATCCTCTTCGACACCGACCCAAGCTGGAACGGCGCGCACGATCTGACCTTCAGCAACCTGGTGCTCACCTGGTGCGGCATTCCCGGCACGGATTCCGGGGGGCGGGCGTTTGAATTCGAAGAGCCCAATGCCGATTATGTAGGGTGGAGCCCGCAATACAACATCACCATCGAAAAGACCTTCATCCAACACGTCAGCGAAGTGGGGATCAAGTGCCACGGGCGCGCCCACGATATCATTATTCAGGATGTGACGATCGACGATGTCGACAATGGACTGGATGACACCACGGCCGATGGCATTACCTTCACCATGGACAAATGGGGTGCTCCGGCAAACCTCACCTTACGGCGCATTACTGTCTCCAACGTGCACGCCGATGGAATTGATATCAAGGCCCAGGGCAACAACACGCTGGAGAATTGCGTGGCGCACCACTGTCACGCGGATGGGATCAAGCTGTGGGCTCCCAATATCAACGGCTGGTTTACACAGACGCAATTTACACTTCGCGATGTGCGCGCGTGCGATGTGGACCAAGTGGGCTGCGAGGCGTTTTTTATGCCCAATGTGGACATAGAACGGTGCAGCTTCTCCGGCGCGGAGCAGGGGTTGCTGTATAAGTGGTGGGTCAATAACAATGATCCGGAAACTATGGTGCCCTGGTCGGGCTGGACGGCCAGCTTCCGCTCCTATCGCAATGTCTTCGCCACGACATCAACGGACTACCCGGCCTGCGAAGTCGTCACGCGGCATGAGATGAATGGATACGTCGCCACAGTAACGATAGATCCGAATCAGTTCGACAATGATGCCTTCTGGTGCTGGAATCGTCCGGCCAGCGATCTCGTCGGTGACCCGAACATGAGCTCTCCGGATCAGTGCTGCCCGACGGGATGCGCGCTTTCCGTGTATGTTTATGGCCAGTGGGATGCGAATTCAGATATAACCCTGTCCGGGATCAATGCCGGCCAGGCGTATGGGAAGCTGGGGGTGGAATGTTCGGCCTCGGTCGGGAAATCGACCCCTGCCTATTCCCCCCCCGGCGGATTTCACCTGCGAGGGCAAAGTCGACGGCCACGACTTCCTGATATGTCAAACGAATTACCCCTGCACGCAGGGCGCCACGAAGCGCATGGGCGATGCCACCGCGGATGGCGCCGTCAACGGCGCGGATTTTCTCATCTGGCAGACGTGGTTCCCTTATCATACGGCGGATTTCGACGGCAGCGGTGCGGCCGATGCGAACGACTACTTCATCTGGCGTCTCCACTATGCCACGCAGACCGGGACGGGCCTGGCCGACGGCGACGCGGACCACAGCGGGATTATCGATTACGCCGACTTCCTGCTGTGGCTAGGCCAGATGGGGCCAAACTACAGCCCGCCGGCCGACTTCAACGGGGATGGCAAGGTCGATGGCGCGGACTGGCTGATCTGGCAAAACAACCTCGGCAAGTGGCCCAACGGCGGCGCCACGAAGGCCGATGGCGACGCCAACGGCGATGGCAAGGTCGACGGCCTGGACCTGCTGGAATGGCAGCGCTGGTATCCCTACCCCCCCATCCCTCACCCGGAAAGCAACGGGCCGGTGACGCCGCCGCCGCATCCCTGATAGGCTCGGCCCCATCAGCGCCCCGCGTAGAACTCCCGCACCTTGGCCGCTACATATTCCAGTTGGGCCTCGGTGAGCTCCGGATGCACCGGCAACGCCAGCACTTCGGCCGCCGCACGCTCGCTCTGCGGAAAATCGCCGGGGCGATAGCCCAGCGAAGCGAAACACGGCTGCTGGTGCAGACTGAGCGGATAGTAGATTTTCGTGCCGATCCCGGCGGCCGCCAGGAAGGCCTTCATCGCATCGCGGCGCGGGGCGCGAATCACATACCAGTTGAACACGCTGACATTGCCCGCGCGCACCACCGGCCGGACAATGGCATCGCAGGGGGCCAGCAGCTCATCGTAGCGCCGGGCGTTTTCCTGACGGCGGGCCGTCCAGTGCGCCAGGTGGTCCAGCTTCACCAGCAGGCCGGCCGCCTGGATGCTGTCCAGGCGGAAGTTGCCCCCCACCCACGCGTGATGGTATTCGCTGCTCTGGCCGTGGTTGAGCAGCACGCGCATCCGCTCGGCGAGCTTCTCGTCCTGCGTGAGAATCATGCCCCCATCGCCGAGGCCGCCGAGATTCTTCGTGGGGTAAAAGCTCAGGCTGCCGGCCGTGCCCAGGGTGCCGGCAGGGTGTCCCTTATAACTGGCGCCGATCGCCTGGGCCGCATCCTCGATCACGGCCAAGCCGCGCGGTTTGGCCACATTCAGGATCGCCTCCATGTCGGCCATCTGGCCATACAGGTGCACCGGCAGGATGGCCTTGGTCCGGTCGGTGATGACGCCGGCGAGGCGGGAGGCATCCAGGTTGAACGTGTCGGGCTCGATATCGACAAAGACCGGCCGGGCGCCGGCGCGCCAGATGGAGCCGGCCGTGGCGAAGAAGGTGAAGGGCGTGGTGATCACCTCTGAGCCTGTCCCTATTTCGAGGGCCATCAGGCTGCACAGCAGCGCGTCGGTGCCGCTGGAAACGCCCACGGCCGCGCGGCAGCCATGGTCCGCGGCAATCCGCCGCTCGAGTTCGCGAACCGGCTTGCCGTTGGTCAGATCCTGACTCTCGAGCACCCCCACCACCGCCCGGAGCATCTCCTCGCGCAGCGCCGCGTATTGGGCCTTCAGGTCCAGCAGCGGCACCGCCATCGTCGATCGGCTTGCCTGGGGAGCGTTAAGCATCCATCAATCCTTCTAATAGAATGTCCCCAAATACAGCCCTGGCGCTTCTTTTGGGGCGTTCTTTTGTAACGAACTTGGGCCCGAAAGGACAGAGCAAAAGCGACGCCCTGCGGATAGATGCGGATAGCATACAGCGTTCCACGTGGAACATTTCGCGCGGGACGGCGACAGCAACTCGCTCCGGAAGAAGCTTGCATGGCCGTGCCGAATGAGTATACTCCCCCACGAACTCCAGCGCTGTTCTATGTGGAACATGGCGCAAGTCAAATTCTTGGACAAGGAGGTCCGCATGTCCGCCAATTCCACTATCGTTATCCCACCCGCTGCCGCCAAGAATCGTCGCCTCGGCCGTGGGCTGGCCAGTTTGATGACCAACACACGGGAGGTCGCGCCCGATCTGGCATTGTCGGCTCCAGCCGGCGGTGAACCAACCACCCCTGCCGATTCCCGATACATTGCCGCAACCTCCAGGGCCGAAGCGAAAAACGATGAAAAAGCCGTCGAACTGGCGGTAGACGCGATCAAACCCAATCCCTACCAGCCACGGCGGGATTTCAATCCCAGCGAATTGGACGAACTTACCGCCAGCATTGCCAAACAGGGTGTTCTTCAGCCGCTGTTGGTTGCCAGGCTTGATGGAGATGGAATTTACACGCTTATTGCCGGCGAACGTCGCCTGCGGGCGGCCAGAAAGGCTGGTCTGAGCAAAGTTCCATGTGTCGTGCGCCTGGCGACGCGCGAGCAGATGGTCGAGTGGGCGCTGATCGAGAATGTTCAACGCAGCGATCTCAATCCCGTGGAGCTTGCAAAGGCCTACCGCGAATATCTGGATCGTTTTTCGGTTACACAACAGGATCTGGCCGAGCGAATCGGCCAGCCGCGGTCGACGGTGGCAAACTACCTGCGCGTGCTCGACCTGACCGATGCGGTGCTGGCGCTCGTGGCGAAAGGGGAGTTGTCTTTTGGTCATGCTAAATTACTAGCGTCATTAACCGGCCAGGCAAGTCGGCAGGAAGCCCTTGCGCGGCAAGCGGTTAACGAAGGATTGTCCGTTCGAGCCCTGGAGCAGCGGCTGGCGGTGGCGGGGGGCCAGCCGCTGGCGGCGCCTGTCAACGCAACTCCTGGCAAGAGCCAGTATATACAGGATGTCGAGAGGCAGATCATGCAGGCCCTCGGAACGAAAGTGGTGATTCGACCGGGGCGATCGAAGAATACAGGATGCATCATTCTGGAATATTACAACCTGGATGACTTTGACCGCATCATTGGGGCCTTGGGCGCAAAAATCGAAAGCTAGGCCTTTATCTCCGGCCGCAGGCCAGCACTCGCCAGGTACGAGCCAGCACTCGTCGAGCAAGGGAAGATTCCCGGTCCCGCCGGCGGCCAAGGGGCAATAATGGTCGTAGAGGCTGGCAGCATTGCCGGCAAGGGGCAGGGTTCTGGCGGATAGTTAAGCTCCAGCGGGTTTTTGGTCGATACGGAAGATGATTTTCCGTCGCTTTGCCCATCGTCGGGGTGGGAAGCGTGAGGAGTATGCGATGTCTCTAAAAGTGCTCATCTGCGATACGGATGAACGATTTGTCGAGCGCGCTTCCCGCTTTCTCAATGGCCACGGCCACCAGGTGCTGGTCGAGCCCTTGCCTGACGATGCGCTGTACCTGGCCGCACATTGGAAACCCAACGTGCTGGTGTTATCCAGCGAGCTGGCCGATGCGCAGGATGATGAGTTTATGGCCGAGCTGCAGAATCTCAGCCCGCGCCCGGCCGTATTGCTCACCGGCCAACTGGACCGTTTCGACGCGGCTTGGCGGGCCTGGCGGCGGGCCGGCGATGAACTGCTGCTCAAGCCGGTGCTCCAGGGCTGGGAACTTCACCAGGCGATCCTCGCGGCCCTTGAGGCCGCGCCGGCCAACCGCATCGCCGCGCAGCAACCGGCGCAGTCGGCCATATCAGCGTGAGGGAATTGAACCGGTCTCGATCTGTTGCCGCTCCGTCTGCTTTCGCAATTCCGGGTTCAGCACGTCCAGGCTGACGTTCTGCAGCAGGCTGGCCAGCATCTGCATCTGCATCTGATGCACCGCGGTCTTCACCACCTGTTCGCGCAACGTCGATTTCACATCGTCAAATTTCACATCCTTGGCCGCCTGGGTCGATTCGCGGCGGATGATGTGAAAGTACCGGTCCACCTGGAGAATCTCGCTGACCTGCCCATCGTCCAGGTCGAACGCCGCCTTCAGCAGCACCGGCGGAACTTCGGTGCTGTCGCGGGCGAAGGGCTGCAGCAGGCCGCCGGTCTCGGCGGTTCGCTGGTTGATGGAATACTTGTGGGCCAGGTCGGCGAAATCGGCGCCCTTGGCCAGCAGATCGAGCACTTTCTGGGCATCGACCGTCGAGGCCAGTTGAATATGCCGGATCGTCACCTTCTGCCCGTACTGGCGGTTGAATTCCCCCTGCAGCATCGCCTCGGTCACTTTCACGCGCCCGATGGCGATCTTCCGCAGGATGGCATTCCGCCGCATGGTCATGTCCCAGTACGCGCGGGGCATGTTGCGGTCCTTCAAGATCTGCGTGAGCACGCGCTCCTGCTCACTGGGCTGAAGGTTCGGGGCCAGCGTGGCCAGCGTCTCGGTGCTTTCGGTCTGGATATCCTGCTCGCTGACGGTGATGCCGTCTTTCTGCCCGGCTTGTTCCACGACGTCGGAAGCGACCATCTGCTGCAGCGCATCATTTCCGTACGCCTTGATCAGCAGCTCCGTCAGCCGCGTCAGCGGCACCGGTCGCCCATCGATTTTCGCCGCCAGTTCCGACGGATCCGAGGTCCACGGGCCGGCGGCGGGGCGCGTCTGCGCGGGCAGCACGGCGGGGGGGGCCGAGGGGGCCGCCGGCGGAAGGCTGCAGCCGGCCGGCAGGCAAGCCAGAATCGCCAGCAACACGGCCGCTGCGCAACGCGAGCTATTCTTGAGCATGTGTGAGCCTCGCAACTACACGTGAGTTCTCATTCACCGCCGTCCAGCGCCCAAATGCGCGGGTGAGCTCCTCGCCTTGGCTGCTAAAACACCTTGACATCCACGCCCTTTTCGCGCCACGTCTTGAGCGTGGCCTGCAGTTCCGTCAGCGTCTTGGACAACTGCCGCATCGAGTCGACCAACTCGTTATACAGCGCCGGGTCGTTGAGCAGTTTGCCCGCGGTGCCCTCGCCGGCCACGATCTTCTCGCTGACCTGGTTGAGCGTGGTCAGCAGCCGGCCGAGCCGCGCGGCATCATCGCCGAGCTGACTGGCCAGCTCCGAAACCCGCTGCCCCGTCAGTTGGGCGGTGGAGGTGACGGCCTCAGCGCTGCGGTTGACATTGGCCAGCCCGCTGCGGGCCTCCTGGGCGAAATCCTTAAGCTGCTCGATGGCCGCCGTGGCCTGCTCGGTGGCCTTGCGCAGGTTGGCCAGCGACACCTGAATATTGGTCTGGTTGTCGGGGTTGTTGACGATAGTCGCCATGCCATCCAGCACGCCGTTGAGCTTGACGATGGCCGTTGCCAGCCCTTGGCCGCCGGTGGGGGCGGAGGCGGTCGAGGGGGCCGAACCGGTCGCCGGCTGCGTGGTGACCGGGGCGGGGGGGGCCTGCCCCATGAGCACGGCGTTCAGGTTGTCCGCCAGGCGCGAGAACGACTGGAACGAGGCGGCGATGTGCCCCAGCTCGGTCGACATCTCCGAGCCCAGCAGGCCGCCATACGGGCTGATCTGTCCCTGTAATTCAGCCTTGCCGTCGGTGGGCAGAAAGTGGGTCGTGTGGCCCGGCGGGGGGGCCGAGGCGTACAGGTCCACGTAGGCCGATCCGCCCAGACCGCGCGAGCCGACGGATACGGAGGCCGTGTCGGGAATACGGTACTTGTGGTCGATGCGGCAATGCACCCGCACACCCTGCGAGGGGTCGCTCATGAGCACCACATCGGTGACCGTTCCCACGTGAAAGCCGTTGAGCTGCACGCTGCTGTTGCCGCCGACGCCGCCGGAGGCCGGCAGGACGACCGTCAGCCTGTATCCGCCCGTGGCGTACACGGGGGACTTGCCGAACAGGATGATCATCCCGGCCAGGCCGCACAGGGCCAGAATCACCGTGACACCCACCGCGACATTCCGCACGCGTTCGGTCATCTCGGGCTGCTCCCGTCAATCATGGCCGCCATCCTTGTCGCCAAAGCCTTCGACGCCGCCCAGCCGCAACTGCTCGAGTTCCGTCAGGTCCGCCTGGCCGGTGACGAACCGGCTGACGACCTGGCCGTCGGCGTGGTCCAACTGGTCCGGCGGTGCATCGGCGATGAAGCGACCATCATACAGCATGACGATGCGATCTCCCACCTTCCGCGCTGAGGCCATGTCGTGCGTCACCACCAGGGCGGTGGTGGAAAGCTCCTTCTGAAGCTTGATGATCAGCTCGTTGATCAGGTCCGCCCGCACCGGGTCCAGGCCGGTGGTGGGCTCATCGTACAGGATGACCTGCGGGCGCAGCACAATCGCCCGCGCCAGGGCCACGCGCTTCTTCTGGCCGCCGGAGAGTTCCTCGGGCATCTTCTGCTGCACGCCGTCGAGCCCCACCATCCGCAGGGCCTGCCGGCAGCGTTCGCACTGCTCATCCTCCGGGATTCCCCCGTGCTCCTTCAAGGGAAAGCAGACGTTGTCCTGGACGCTCATCGAGTCGAACAGCGCGCCGCCCTGGAACACGAACCCCACTTGGCGGCGAAAGGGGGTCAGTTCCTTTTCCGACAGCCGGGTGAGCACCTGGCCGTCAAAAAGCACTTCGCCCTTGTCGGGCCGCAGCAGCAGCACGATGTGCTTGAGCAGCACGCTCTTGCCGCAGCCGGAAGGACCGATGACCACGGTGGTCGAGCCGCGCCGAACCGCCAGGTCGACCCCGCGCAGCACCGCCAGGCCGTTGAACGACTTATACAGACCTTTCAGTTCGATGATGGGCGTGTCGGTGGCGCGTGTGGTCATGTCATTCATCAATCCGGCCCGCCGGCGGGCGAGGATACATCGGCGGGGGCCTCTTGCGGTGCGGCCGCGGCCGGGGCTCCAGCCAGCAGAAGCATCATGGCGGTCTCATCGCAGGCCGTCCGGCGCGGGCAGGCGATACACACCCGCCACACCTTCGTGGGCAGCTCCTGCCGGTCGATCACGGAAAAGCCGCAGCGCTCGAAGAAATCCTTTTCGTAGGTCAGCGCGAACAGCCGGCGAACGCCCACGCTGCGGGCATCGTCGATCGCCGCCTGCACCAGACCTTTGCCGATGCCGCGGCGCTCGAACGCCGGCCGCACCGCCAAGCTGCGCAGCTCGGCCAGGTCCGCCCAGGCCATCTCCACCGCCGCACAGCCCACGATTTGCCCGGCCTCCTCGGCCACCAGGAAATTGCGCAGCCGCTCGTACGTGGACTCCAGCGACATGTGCAGCATGCGGCTGCGCTCGGCGTGGTAGTTGACGATCTCGCAGATCGCCAAGGCATCAGACATTCTGGCCTTACGAATCAACATAGTGCATCATTGTACACTTATGGCCCGCACACACGAAATCTTCATCCTTACGCCCGGCAGCCCCGCATAGCTCAAAGGCCAACTGGCGAATTTCTCCAGTCGCCCGGCGGGCACGGTTTTCACGTTCTTGGCCCCAGGTGAAACCCGCTGGTATTCTGCTCCAAGAGAGTCGTCAACTGGAGAATTTCTCCAGTTGCCCTGCGGCATCCGCTTTTAAGTGTTACAGTCAACTGCGGAACTTCCGCAGGCGTTCATCCCGTCACCTTGGGGAGTTACAGTCAACTGAGGAATTTCCGCAGT
>PMYD01000009.1 GCA_003171335.1 Phycisphaerales bacterium | reverse complement strand
GGGCCGGGTGAGGGTTCCGCGAATGGAGAGCGACCCACCACCGGGTCACCCTCACCTGGCCCTAAAGGGCCATCCTCCCCCGTCAAGGGGGAGGAGTTAATGCCCTGCGGTCGAGATGATCCCCCTATTGCATCGCCCGCACGGCCTCCTCACGCTCGCGGAAGGTGCGCGAGGTCGTGTTCACCAGCGCATCGAGCAGGGCGGGCTCCGTGCGGCCGAACATGGCCGGGTAGGGGTCGCCGCCGGGGCCGAGGGGTTCAGGCGTGCAGTAGCAGCCGGGGCGGTTGTAGCGGATCAGGTACAGGGCCATCAGGATCGTGTCCAGGTCCAGCATGCCCTCGCCCAGGGCACGGCGGTTCGTGTCGGCCATGTGCAGGTTGATGAGTTTTTCCCCCGCCTGCCAGAGGCGCTGGGCGATATGCGATTCCTGCGAGAGCATGTGGTACAGGTCGCCGTTGATGTGCCGCACGCCGGCGTGGTTGACCGCCTGGATATAGGCCTCGGCATCATCAAACGTGTGGCAGAAGCTCACCTCGGCGGCCCGGATGGGCTCGATGGCGGCGCGCACGTTGGCGCGGGCAAATTCATCGGCCACCAGCCGCAGCGTTTCGACGGAGCGGTGGAATTCCTGGTCATCCAGCTTGCCGGGCCGGCCGACGGCCCCGGGCACCACCAGCATGTAGCCGGCCTTCACCTGGCGGGCGAAGTCCAGCGTGCGGCGGATGTAGTCGAGGGCTCGCTGGCGGACCACGCCGCGCGGGCTGGAGAGGTCGTTATCCGGCGAGAACATGCCGCAGATGCCCGCCACGCGCACGCCGGCATCGGCGAGCACCTTGAGCGTCTCGGCGGGGCGATAGCCCAAGTCGCTGCCGTAGTGGTTGCCGTGCAGCTCGATGAAGCTCACGCCCGCCTTGGCCAGCCGGGCGGCGGAGGCGGCCAGGGGCTCAATGCCAAACCCCCAGTTGCTCCACGACAGGTTCAGCCGGTCGGCGAAGGCGGCGGGAGTGGCCTTCTTCGCCTGGAGGTAGGCTTGGCGGATCGTGGCGTTGATCTTCTCGTATGCCTGCATGGATAAGATCTCCTGTAACGGCGGCGACAATCAGTGATTCAGGTCATATCGTGGTCATCAGAGAAAAACAAGGTCGGAAATGGCGCCGCGGGTGCGCGACAGGAAGGTGGCGGAGATTCTCGCTCATGCACATCACTCCGGCTTGGAAACCGCCGTCATGAGAACGTTCTATTCCCATAGGCCATGGCTTCAGCAAGGGTGATGCGAGTCGCCTATGAGAAACCAGCCCGCTTTAACGGGCTTGAATGTGTTGGCTTGAGCCGGCAGTCGGAGAAGAGGCTGAAGCCAACAGTGTTAAGGGCGTTGAAACGCCCTGTCGACACATGGCGGTCCCCACCACCACGGCTGAAGCCGTGGCCTACGGGAACGAGCAATTCGATGCGGGCTGCCACGTGCAGCCACTCGATGCCCTTTCCTTTGTCCTCGCCGCTGCTACTTTCTTGTCGTGCGCGGCCGTCGCGGCACCCTGATTGCCTGATCCCGCTTCGCGCTTGTATGATTTGCGGCTGTCGGTTGCCTACGCGTGGCTGCTGCGCTGCGCTTCGCAGGCCACGGCACCCAGGCTTGTATGATTTGCGGCTGTCGGTTGCCTATGCGTGGCTGCTGCGCTGCGCTTCGCAGGCCACGGCACCCGGGCCGGTCGCCGGGCCATTAGTCTGCCCAGTGGAACGGATGGAATCATGAGTAGCAGTAAACGCCGTGAGCTCGGCCTGGGCAAAGGCAAGAAGGACAAGACGGAGCGGGCGTCACGCACCCCCGGGCCAGAGGGCGACCGGACGGGCCAGCCCGCCAAGGGTCGCCAGCAGGCTCATTCACTTGTCAATGCCAATCAATTGGCATCGACAGGCTCATTCATCCGTGGTCAGAGGTCCATGGTACATGACTGCTGACACCATCGGCACGTCCTTCACCCATGGAGCCACTGTCACGACAGATTCCACGCCTGCCGTCAGCCGCCGTTTTCCGATGCCCCGCGGCCGCACGTGATCGTGCTGGACCTGAACGTGCCCACCATGAACGGCCAGGAAGTCATGGCGGAGATGGCAGGCGACCCTGAACTGAACACGATCCCGGTGGCCGTCGTGACCCCATCGACGTCCGAGGCAAACATCTGTGACGCGTACCCCGAAGGCCGCTGCGTGTACTTCACCAAGACGGTGGGTTTCAAAGAGATGCAGGGCATCGTGCGGCAGATCGCTGCCTTTGCGCGGAAGGCCAGAGGCGAATGAGCGAGTCCACGCCTTGTGCATGCGCCCGGAGGCTGTGCCGCCGCCGATGACCGGCGGCTAGCCGCCAATCCTGTTGGCCGCGCCGGCTATTGGTGCCAAGGCGCCTTGCCGTCACCCTCACCAGGAAGGCCCCCCCCGAAAAAAGATTTTTTGCTCTTGTGCCTACTGTTAGCGCAGTATATACTATTCGCGCAGTAGGAAAAACACCCATGAGCGCAGCACGCCGGTCATCGCCCCAGACCTCCCCGTCGGACCTGGAACTGCAGATCCTGTCGGTCCTGTGGCGCAGCGGCCCCAGCACCGCCCGGGAGGTGCTGGAAGCCCTGCCGGACGGCAAGAGCCGCGCCTATACGACCGTGCTGTCCATCATGCAGGTCATGCAGAAAAAGGGCCTGCTGGACGTGAGCGACCACCGCGGATTGGCGCACGTGTACCGCCCGCTGGGTTCGCGCCGGCAGGTGCTCGGGCCCGTGATGCGCGGCATGCTCAAGAAACTCTTTGGGGGCTCCCCGTCGGCGGCGGTGGAGCACCTGCTGGATGTGGCCGCGGTGAGCCAGGAGGAACTGGACGCGATCGTCCGGCTGGTGAACCAGGCCGCCGCCCAGCGCAAGGGAAAGCGGGGACAGCAATGAACCTGATCCAATCGTGGTTTGGCGGCCCCCTGTGGCGCGAGCTGATCTGGGTGCTGGTCCACTCGCTGTGGCTGGGCGTGGTCGTGGCCCTGGCCGTCTGGGGGCTGCTGCGCCGGCTCGATGGCCGGCGGCCGCAGGTTCGCTATCTCGTCGCCTTGGCCGGGTTGGCCGCCCTGGTGCTGCTGCCGCCGGTGGCGGTCTCGTTCTTCGACGCCCGCGGCCGTTCCATGGCCGCCCCGGCCGCTGCCGCCGTGGCGGGCGGCGCCCCTCGTGTTTGGGTAGCGGAGCCGGCGGCACAGCCACGGCCCCAGTGGCCATCGCCATCGACGGCGGCCATCGGCCGCCCGACCGCGCGGCCGGACTGGACGGCCTGGGCAGCGGCGGCGTGGCTGCTGGGCGCGGCGGCGATGCTGGTCCGCATGGCGGCCGAGCAGACGGCGGCCCGCCGGCTGCTGCGCCTGCCCGCGCTGCCGGAAGATCACGTACTCGCAAAAACGGCGGGTGAGCTTTCCCGGCGGCTGGGACTGCGGCGCGCCGTTCGCATCGCCATCGCCGATTCGTTGCTCTCCCCCGCCGTGGCGGGGTTGCTGCGGCCGGTCATCCTGGTGCCGACCGTGGCGCTGACGGGCCTGACGTTGCAGCAGTGGCGGGTGGTCCTGGCCCACGAGCTGGCGCACATCCGCCGGCATGATGCCTGGGTGAAGCTCGCCCAGCGGCTGGTGGAATCGCTGCTCTTCTTCAACCCCGCCGCCTGGTGGCTCAGCCGCCAGGTGCGGCTGGAGCGCGAGGCGTGCTGCGATCTCTTGGCGGCCCAGGCGACCGATGGCCACCTGGCCGTGGCGCAGACCCTGGCGCAGGCGGCCGCGTCGTTCCGCGCTCCGGCGGCCGCCTTAGCGCTGGCCGATGGCCCGCGCGGCACGCTCCTCCAGCGGGTCCAACGGTTGCTCAAACCGGAGGGCCACATCCCCGTCCGGCTGCCCTGGCCCACGTTCGTGGCGCTGACCCTGCTGTGCGCGCTGGTGCTCGCGGGGGCGGGCGTAGGGGCCACCGCCGTGGGCCGTGCGGCGGCCAAGTGGCTCACGCCCGAGGAGCACATCAAGCAGGTCACGCAGATTCGCGAGCAGTACGCCCAGCCGGTGGTCGACCCGCAGGCCAAGGCAAGCAAGATCACGATCGACGGACGGATCCGCACGGACGATGGTTCGGCTCTGCCAGGTAGAGTCGGGTTGACTATCCACACGGAGTACGTCTCTTCCGGCGGCACTCAAACGGGTGAGGCCGTCGGCTACAGCAATCAAGTGAAACCTGATGGCACGTTCAGCGTTCAAGTCACAGCGGGATCTATTTTTCTTGTGGCGGATGCGGAGGATTATGCCCCCGCTATCGCCAAGGGTCTTAAGGCCAAGCCTGGCGACAAGATCGCGGACGTTGAACTGGTACTCTCGCGGGGCTTCTCGGCCCAGGTTCGAGTGGTCGATGAGGAAGGACAACCTTTGCCCGGTATCGCGGCTGATGCAGCCATCATCGGCAATGGGCAGTGGCTGCGGCAGATGAAAACGACTGCCGATGCGGAAGGCATTCTCCACCCGGCGCACCTGGGGCCAGGCACGCTTCGCCTGGAAACCCGGACGGCTGGTTTCCAGCACGATGTTCAATCCTTTGAGCTTGAGCCCAATCAGACGGCGACGTGGAAACTGCATCGCGCCCATGTGGTCCGCGGCATGGTGGCCGACAAGGAGACGGATCAATCCATCCCGCAGGCCAAGATTTACCTGGCGGCCCAGCAGGGCTTCGAGAATCCCGGGTACGACATTCGGCACGACTACCAAAAAAACGCTCCTTTGCTGGCGGCCAGCGATGCCGCCGGCCAGTTCACCCTCGATACCCTCCGCGATGACTGCCAATACGATCTGTGGGTCGATGTCACCGGCCGGGGCACCCAATTGGTCCGGGGCGTGTCGGCGAAGCAGGAAACGCTGCGCGTGCAATTTCAGCCAACCGTGATCGAGGGCCGCATCAAGGGCGATTCGTCCAAGCTGGAACGGAGGAACGGCAAGCCCACGATCACGGTAGACAACTCCGTTAAGCTCGGCCACATGATCTCCGGGGGCGGCTTCCACGTTCCCGTGAGCCTGGAAGGCGATGTTGCGCGATTTGAGATTGCCAATATCGTGCCCGGCAGCGTGGACCTGACGGCCGGCGGCCGGGAAACGCACCTGGACGTGCGCCAGAGCGTGCGCGGGCTGGTGATCGATCTGGATGCGCCGGCCCAGACCCAGCCGCAGTACGCCACGCGCAAGGTCACCATCCGCCTGGTGCCCCCGGAGGGCTGGCCCGCCCCCTCGGGGACGATCCGCACGGATTATGTGCACCCGGGGCGCGAGTCGTCGTACCAGTATCGCGTGACCAAGGTTACGGACGGCCAGGCGACCGTGGAGGTCGCCCTGCCCGCCAGCGGCTCCGGGAAGATGCTTTGTAACGCGCTGGAGGTGCCCGGATATTGGTTCGACGAGCGGAATGGAATCTCCGTGCCGCCCGGCGAGGAGCCCATGGTGCTGGAGATTCCGGTGCAGCCGGCCGGGGCCGTGTTTGGGACCGTGCTGGCTGCGGATGGGTCACCGGCCGAACATTTCAACGCAACGGTGATTGTGGTCAAGCCGGCCGAGAAAGGGCCCCGTTTTGGCCTTCAGTCGCAGAACGGGAGCGCCGACGGGCGTTTCGTGATCGGCGGCCTGGGCCTGGGCGGCGTGTACCGCGTGATGATCGGCGATGACCGCACAGATTCGCGCCTGGTCAGCGAGGAGTTCACGCTGGATCGCGCCACACCGACGTACGAGCTGAAGCTCCGCTTCGCCGAAGGCATCACGCTGGAGGCCACGGTGCTGGGCCTGGACGGCCAGCCGCGATCCGGCGTCGAGGTGTCTCTGAATTGTGAAACCTCGTGGAACCACAGCTTCGGCGGGACTGTCCTGCGGATCGACTCGGCGGGACACGTGCGGTGGAACCACATCAACTTCGACCTGCCGGCCACGTACTCGCTGGAGGTGTTCCCTGCCGGCGACACCCAGGGGCAGACGGTGCCCGTCAAGGCGGACCAGAACCCCCTCACCATCCGCCCGGTCGCCGGCCGGGCGACCTCGGGCACCGTGATGGACGGCGACACGGGAAAGCCCGTTCCGGGCGCACTGATGCGCCTGAATCCTGCTACCTACGGCGACGGGCGCTACGGCGGGACAATTGAAGTCACAACAGACAACCAGGGCCGCTTCCAGATCGACTGCCTGGATGGTGGGCAGTACTCCGTCTATGGCGAACAATTCCTCTGGGACGGCTCCGGCCTCAAGGTGACCGGCGGCGCGCAGGACCAGGTGCTGACGGTGAAGCTCCGGCCCGAGCGGAATTGAGGCGGCGACCCGGCGGATTGCACGCGGTTGTGGCTCTGCGCCGTTGCCGAGGCCTCGCCGCCGTTCCAAGCCGTTGCGGGCGTGCGGGAAACTCGCGAAAATGTGGCCATGAGCGAAAACACGCTGACCCGCCGGCAGCGCATCAAGGCCGCCTTCGAGGGCAAAGCTTCTGACAACCCGCCGGTATCGATCCGGCTGGACCTGTGGCACAAGGATGCCCAATCCTCCGGCCGGCTGCCCGCCGAAGTGGCCGGCATGTCGCCCGAGCAGGTGGAGGATTACCTGGGCTTCAGCCGCGCAGCGCGGTTTCGCCGGCCGCCGCGGTGGGTCTGGCCCGGCTGCCAAATCGTCGAGCGGCGGACCGAGCGCGAAACCGTGCGGGAGTACCGCTTTCCCAAGCGGACGCTGGTGGCGCGCTCGGGTCTGGATCCCGAAATGCAGCGCATGGGCCTGCGCGCGCACATGCTGGCGTACCCGCTGGCCACGCGCGAGGACTATGTCACGTTGCTGGACCACATCGCCGGGGCACACCTGGAGATCGCCCCCGGCTCGTTTGGCGATTTCGACGCGGCCACCGGGGATGCCGGCTGGCCCCTGCTCATTACCGGCGGCTGCGCGGCGCATGGCATCATGCTCTCGTGGGCGGGGTACGAGAACTTCTACCTGCACCTCGCCGATTTCCCCGATGTGGTGGAAAAGCTTATCGACGAGATGGACCGCCTCTCCCAGCGCGATGTGTGGCCGTACGTCCAGGCCAGCGGGGCCGAGCTGGTGATGAACGCGGCGCACTTCAGCACGCAGATGACGCCGCGGCCGATCTTCCGGAAATACTTCCTGCCCTATTTGAAGGATTTCAACGCACAGATCCACCGCGCGGGCGCCAAGGTGGTTTTTCACGCCGATGACGACTGCTCCGGCCTGATCCAGGAGGTGCTGGAATCTGGCTTTGACGGCACCGACTGCCTGGCCACGGCGCCCCTGGTGCCCACGCCGCTGGAGCACTACCTGGAGGCCTGGCAGGGCCGCGTGGTCTGCTGGGGCGGCCTGCCCAGCACCATTTTCGATCCCACGTTCCCCGCCGACCGGTACGAGCAGTACGTCCGCCACACCCTGGCGGTCATGCGCGGCCGGGCGGACTGTATCCTCGGGGCCAGCGACAATGTCATGCCCGGCGCTGACTGGCAGCGCCTGCGGCTGCTGGCGGAACTGACTCGCTTACGCTGAGCTTGCATACACCAGGGCGGCGAATGAGGCATACACCCGACAGGACTCGAACCTGTAACCCTCGGTTCCGAAGACCGATGCTCTATCCAATTGAGCTACGGGTGCGCTGGCAACGTTTGCGCCTGTATTCTTGCAGCTTTTCCGCGTTGGGCAAGGGTTTTGTTACTGTCCCTGTTTTATGCATGGCCTCCACACTCGGGTAGGTGGCACCTATGAAGAGCGAG
>PMYD01000142.1 GCA_003171335.1 Phycisphaerales bacterium | reverse complement strand
AAGCAACCGTGAAGTGCTCTAGTGTTGGGCGCAGGTTGGAGTCGCCGCCGGAGGAGTCGACCGCGGAATTCCGCAGTTGAAGCCAGTGAAGCCACAAGCACGTCCGGAAATTCCGGACGTGGTTCATCGTCGACTCCGACAAAGTCGGAGTCGCACCTTGTTCCCCCGGCCAGAAGGGACGCTCACCTCCGGAATTTCCGGAGGTGACTCCATGAATTCCGGGGTCGCGCGGGAGCAACTGCGGAATTCCTCAGTTGACTCCGAAGAATTCGGATTCGCACTGTGCTTCCCGGCCAGAGGGATTGCTCACCTCCGGAATTTCCGGAGGTGACTCCACGATAAAGAGTGAATTGCGCTAATCGACAGAACCCGCGTGGATGTCCAGCTCTTCGCGGCGGGCGATGTGATCGATGCGACCATCCTCGATCCACACCACGCGGTCGGACACCTTCAGCATTTCATGATCGTGTGTGGCGGTGATCACGGTGACGCCGTGCCTGGCGGAGAGTTCCTTGATCATCTGGATGATGGCCAGGCCGGTGTGCAGGTCCAGATTGGCCGTAGGCTCATCCGCCAGGAGAATGGTTGGATTGTTGACGATGGCGCGGGCGATAGCCACACGCTGCTGCTGGCCGCCGGAAAGTTCATCGGGCAGGTGAGTCATCCGATCGCTGAGCCCCACCTCGCGAAGCACTTCCTCGGCGCGCTCGGTCGCCGGCTTCTTGCTCATGCCGCCCAGCACCAGCGGCAGCATGACGTTCTTGATGGCGCTCATCGTGGTGACGAGGTTATAGGCTTGGAAGATATATCCCAGGTGCCGCCCGCGAAAGAATGCCCGCTGCCGGGAGTTCAGATCGCTCAGCTTGACATGCCCGATCGTGACCGAGCCGGCCGTGGGGCTGTCCAAGGCGCCGATCATGTTGAACAGCGTGCTCTTGCCCGAGCCGGAAGGGCCCATCACCGAAATGTACTCGCCGGGATAGATTTCCAGGTCCACACCGCGCAGGGCCAGCACCGTGCCGCGCCCGGTCTGGAATGCCTTCTCCACGCCCCGGACGTTGACGATGGGTTTTACCACCAGCCCATTGCCCGCTTGTGCGGCCCGTTTGTCGTCCATCAAGACACCTTGTGCTACGCGGTCAATACATCAGGTTGAAGATCGCCCGCCGCAGGAACGTAAAGCCCACGCAGAGCATGCTGACCAGGCCCATCCCGCAGGAGAAGCCGGCGAAGATGACGGGGATATACTGCCGCCACATCTTGCCCCACTTGCGGTGGAAGTAGAAACGCCCGATACACGCGCCGATGAACATCGGCAGCACGCTGTGCGGTGCGCCGGTGTTGAGCCCGCGGACGTAGCCATAGTACAGCATCACCGGCAAAGCAAAGATCGAGAGCAGCAGGTAACCGAAGAGTCCGATGACGCCGCCGGCGGCGATATACCAGCCATTGATCGCCTGGCGGAACTGGCTGAAGGCGCTTTCGCCCACGGTGGAGCTGTAGACCAGCGCCTGCGTCATGGCGGTGAATTCCCACATCTGCTGGGCGTACGGATACGCCTCGGAGGGAATGGGCGCCATGGACCAGATGAAGTTGGCGAAGATGATGGAGCAGACCAGAATGAAGGGGACCAGCAGCAGGTCCGCCTTCCAGATGGACCAGAACTTGGTGCCTGTGAGTTCCGCCTGGCGGTAAATCACGGCCGTGCCGCCGTAATCGGAAACGGGAATGGGCAGGAACCAGATTTTCAGCCCGTGGTAGCCCGACAGGATGAACATCACCTCGCGTGCCAGCGGGATGTTCATCATTTCGCCGACAATGCCTTCCAGGCGCGCCGTGATGTAGGCAATCAGGGGAATATACAGGTAGGCGTAGATGAGCAAGATGATCATCACGCCCTTGTGCCAGCCGATCAGCGCGCCGCAGAACAGGATGTAGGTCGACGAGGTGAAGGCGTAGGCCAGCGGTATGCCCCAGTTGGGTATGCCGCCTCGGCCCTCGGGAATGCCGAACGCCTCGCGCCGGCCCTCGGCGGTGGCCTTGGCGCGCCGGACCGACAAGGTGACCGAATAGATGCCCACCAGCGCCACGCCCAGCGACAGGCCGATCGTGAAGGAGAAGTAGAAGTCCACCAGGTTCTTGAACAAGGTGATGATGGTGCCATCGCCCGGCCGCCACTGGTTCAAAACGCCCGCGGCGTAAAGCACCGGGTTAAAGACCCAGGTGGTGACCAGCCCCAGGAACGAACCCACCACCGACCACCAGGGCATCACCATGCCCAGTCCGAAATACGTGGCGTCGAAGCTGTAGCCGGTGGCCACGGCCGGCAAGATGCTCTGCGTCTTGCCCGTCCAATCCACAAAGGGAATGGGCATCACCTGCATGGTCACGCCCAATAGCGCGTTGGATATGATGGGCAAGCCCACATACACGGCGCCGAACACCAATCCCAAGGCGCCGCCGATGGAGAAGGCCCGCCAGCGCCAACTCTGCTCCGAATCGGCCTCGGCCAGGGCGGTCATGCCCTGGGCCCCCACCGGCGCCATGGGGAACGGCAGTTTCTCGTAATCGCTGGTCACCCGGAACAGGCCAAAGCCCAGGATGCGGCTGTCCAGGCGGCTGATGATGCTGAAGAGCATGACCATGCCGACAGGGGCCGCCCATTCCCACATGAAGAAGTTGCGCTGGCCCAGGATTCGGGGATCCGACGGGGCATACCACCACGGGATCTGATCCTGCCAGCCCATCGCATAAAAGGCCTTGGACTGCGGCAGGAACTGCCGCCACAGCATGCCTTCAAAGGGCATGGCAATGGCCGCCGAGGCCATGTAGAACAGCACGAACAACTCGGCCCGGTTGAGCGTCTTGTGCGTCCGCCGGGCGATCTCCAGGAACAGGATCACCGTCACCCACTGGGCCGCCCCGCCGATGCCCAGGCCGGCCACCAGGCGCATGTACAGCGCGCCAGGCACCATCAGCAGGCCGATGAAGATGGCCCCGACGAGCGAGATCCAGTTGAAGCCGTCGGTGAACGTCTCCGGCGGCTGCATGATCTCCTTGAACTCCTGGAGTTCGGCATTGCGATCGATCGCCATGCTACTGTGCCACCTCCGTCAAGGCGAACCGCTGGACGGTGCGCTGGTGGTAATGCTCGATGCTGTCCTCGTCAATGGTCCGCCAGAAGATGAACTGCTGGCGCACCTCCTCAATAAAGGTGCTGCTGCTGCGCTGCCAGATCACCGGCGAACCCGCCAGACGTTCCATACAGATGCGGATCTCATCGATGCCCTCGATGTCGCTGGGCACGGTCTGAAGCTGGAAGGTCTGGCACACGCCCTGGTCGAAGGGCTGCAGCCAGACCGTGGCGTTCAGCACAAATCGGCCGTCGGTGTGATCGACGCGCACCTGGTCGGCGGCGAACGAGCCGACCGAACGGTCCGCGTGAGACAGCAGGAACTCTTCCAGGAAACTGATCAGCCCGATCATGTCGTAGGCGCTGACGGTGAAGGGGAAGCGGATGTCGTACAAGTCGCCCGTGGACTTGGGCATCCGCCAGCGGCGCTGAATGCCCGGGTTGGCCGAACGGGCGGCCTTGAAGGCCGGGTACACCGTCGAGAGCAGCACCGTCGCCATCACCAGCAGCACGCTGAACATGGCGTTCATGGAGGAATAGTTCATAGCCGGGGCCACGAGCCAGCCGGCCTTGGCCATCATCTCCACGACTTTGCCGAACGCCTGGCTGAGCAGGTAGCCGGCCATGCCGCCGATCACGCTGTAGACCGCCGCCTCGGCGAAGAACAGGATGGCCACATGCACCGGCGCCAGCCCCAGGGCCGACAACGTAAATACCTCGCGCCGCCGGTCGCTGACCGAGGCCAGCATGGTGCTGAAGATGATCAGCCCGCCCAGGATCAGCGGAACGATCAGGCGGCGGAAACCGGTCACCGAAAGTTGCGTCGTGTAGAAGACGCGGTCCGCCCGGCCGCCGGAGACGACAATCACCGGCTCATCCAGCAACGTGGCGGCCTCTTCACCAATCAGGCGGGCGTCCTGGTCGCTGTTGGCCATCAGCACCACGCCCTTGGCGCCCTGGGAGTCGCGGCGCTGGGGGTCCCACAGCAGCACGGTCTCGCCCGGGTCGACCCGGGCGAAAACGGCGGGGTCCACCTGCCGCAGTTGCACGCGGTTGATGATGTCATCTTCGATGGCCGCCGCCGAGGGATTGCGGCTTCGGATGTTGCGAACCTCCGCGAAGACATCGGGTACGGCATAGGAGGCCCCATCCGCCATGCGGGCGCTTTCAAGCTTGCGGGTATCGAACCACCCGCGCAGGGCGTACGAGCGGCCGCAGAATTGCAGGGTGGCCGAACCGTCGGCCGGCAGCTTGAGTTGGTCGAACAGACCCTTGGGCAAGAGGATGCCGCCCTTGTCCTGGAAGCTCTTGACGTCACCGCCCAGGGCCTCGCGCAGCGGCGGACTGAGGTTGATGTCTTCGGGTGCAATGACCGCGCTGGCCTGGGCGCCGGTGGTGCGCTGGCCATTGGCCAGGATCGGCATCTGCAGCCCCCAGCGATTGGCCGTGGCGTACAGATCCCAAGAGCGAATGAAGCTGGTGGAGCGATCCATCCACAACCGGCGAAGCATCTGCGTGGTCTGCCCATCCAGCGAGCGCCCGCCGGACAGGGCGATTTCCACGCGGGGCGGGCCGTCGTTCATGCCCACAAAGACCGGGCGGATGCCGCCGGTCTTGCTGAAGGAGCCGAAGAACATGATGGTGAAGGTCAGCAGAATGATCGTCAACGCGGTCAAGAGCGTCCGCACCGGACGGCGCCGCATGGAGGCGATGCCCTGCGTCACGGCGGCGGAGATGGTTTGCCGGGCATCGCGGGTGGACCGGTGGCTGGCGGTGGCCACGCCCTGGAGCTTCTTCACCTCATATTCGAACCGGGCCTTCATGATCATGATCACCAGCCCGCTGAGAATGATGATCACGAACGCCAGCAGCACCAGCATGGGGAAGGTGGCGAAGCGGAACGCCGGGTGGGCCACGTACAGGATGCCGAAGACGCTCAGGAATACCGCGGAAAAGCCGATGATCTGCCGGTACACGTTGGGCGTGCCGACAATCACGCGCTCGACGGCGAATGAGAAGGGAATGGCCAGCAGCAGCAGGATGACCACCGCCTGGATCAGGTCATCGGTGGTGATGCGCGTGGGTTCATAAATCAGGTTGGAAAACTGCAGCGCCGCCAGCAGGTGAGCCTCGGCCCTGGGCCCGTCAAACTGCTCTTCTATCAGTTCGGCCTTGCCTAGTTGGCGTTCGGCCATTTCGTGCAGGTGGCTGAGCCACTTCTCGAAAATGCCGTACTTCTCCAGCCGGCCCAGGCGGCCCTGGTTCAGTTCCCACAGGTCACGCGCCCCCTGCCCCAGACCGTCAACGATACCCGAGGGTTGAGGATAGCCCATGCCGGGCTCATCCTCAGGAGAGTTGTTCAGCAGCAGCGGCACGTACGTGATCAGCTTGAACCGTCGCAGCTTGCCCACCCAGATGGCGCCGGCGCCGTGGTCACCGGAGATGTTGAGTTGCGGGAAGGCGATATTGTCCTCGCCGCGCAGCATCTCCACCAGCCGGGAGCCGTTGAACATGTGGAGCTGCTTGAAATCCTTTGGCGTCATGGCGCGCAAGCCCAGGACGGGCACGGCCGTCGCCTTGAACATGCACAGATTGTTGTCGCGGTCGGCCCGGAAGCGACCCACCTGATTCCAGTTCTGATTGCTGGCCTCGCCGGCCGCGCCAGACGTGGGCTGGAACTGGGTGATCTGGCTGATCTGCCCGCGGTCATCCGTCAGCACGGCCGCCATGTACGCGTCGCGACGGCGGATGTCGACCAGGGTCGTGAACGTGCCGGCCTGGGAGCAGCGCGTGAGGCTATAGGGCCACAGATCCGGTTCCTGGTAGCGGCCGGCGGCACCGGTGGCCAAGGGCAGCCGGCCGATTACCACGACCGCACCCGGGACGGGCATCTCCGCCTCAACGGACCCGCCGCCATAGCGGCGGACATATGAGCCATCATAGCGCCGGTGGGTATCATCCCATCGTGGCAGGTTGGCTGTGTACTCCGTGAACACCGGCTTGAGGTTGGTTACAAACTCCGCCTGCTCAAGATCCCGCAGAAAACCTTCCACCTCAGTCAGCCGCGACGCATAGGCCGCCGGGTCGCCCTTGGCTTCAGTCGGGTGACCCAGGTTGGGCCAGACCAGGCCCGGGTTGTTAATGGGCAGCACCAGCGTGGCCATGCCGGAAATGCGCCAGTACTTCTCGATCTGTGGCCACATCAGTTCGGGCGGCCGGCCCAGCCCGGGCATCTTGCCCTGGGCAAATGACTGCCGCACCCACTGACGCACCCATTCCAGCAGCTTGGGATCGTAGTTGTAATCGGTGTCCTTGTCGGCCAGGGGGGCACTTGGCGCCCAGGGGACATTGGCTGGGGCTAAGTCCAAGTACAGCATGGCCTTGAGCGACCGCGACGCCCACGCCAAACCGATTTGCCGGCTCGATTCCAGGTGCCGGCTTTCCGCCTCGATCTCATCCAGGCGGGCCTGGTAGGATCGGCGGCGTTCGGCGATGACGCTCTCAAACTGCTGGCGGATGCGGGCAGCCTCCTGGGTCTGTTGGCGCTGCGGCCCCGCCTGCGTGTCCAGGTTGTTGGCCTGCTGCGGAATGCTGCCGTCCCGAATCCCCAGGCGGACCTCACCCAGCAACGCGCGGGTCTGCTCGGCCTGATCGATGAGTTTCTCAACGGCCGGGCCGCGATTGACCAGCCGATTGGTGGACTGCGCCAGATTGTCCACGGCCAGGGCGACGAAATGCTCATTGCGCAGGTGCCGACCTTCCAGCGACTTCTGCCAGGGCGCCAGGGCCTCCAGCGCAGAGGCCAGGCGCTGAGTAATCTGCGGCGTGCGGCCGGACACATTTGGCGCGCTACCGGTGGCGCGGCCTACCGCCATCTCCTGCAAGGCATCGATGGCAGACTGTGCGCGTTTGGCGGCCGCCACATCCTGCTGGTCAGCCTTGATGGCCTGCATCTGGGTCCGCAGGTTGTTGACGGCATCGCGGACCTCGCTGGAGAGATCCAGCAGGTCCAGACGCAGGTCGGTCAGCTCTTCGCGCTGGTCATCGTACGACTGGGCCATGTACTTCACCAGCGCCGCCAGCTCGTAGGCGTTGGAGCTCTGGGCGGCCTCATTCTTGCCCATCCCCAGCGTGTGGAACTGGACGATATCGCACTCGACCAGGATGAATGCGGTGATGGCCACCGCCAGGCCCACCAGTCGCAAGACAAAGCCGATCCCCGGCTGCATGCCGCCGTGCCAGCGGACCGCATCGGTGGTCACCAGGATCATCAGCACCACGAAGGCCACGACCGATAGCCCCAGAACCAACGAGGGCATCCAGTTGCGCCACGTCAGGGTGCTGCCGCCGGCGGAGCGGATCAGGACATCCGGGGTTGACAATGCCTTGAGTCCATCGCGTAGGTGCTCGGCCTCTTTCTGTCGGTCCTGAAGCATCTGGTTCATCAGGCCGACGGTGTTGCTGGCGGCGCGGGCGAACTGGAAGCGCATTTGGCCGGCCAGGTTCTGGGCATTGTTGTCAAAAAAGATCAGCGCCGTCGTCATCGGCGGCGGGGATTGGCGAAGCTCGCGGGCCAGCTCCAGCAGGCCGGCGACATTGGCCGCTTTGCGCGTCGAGGGGCTCACAAAAGGAACCGGCCCAAACGAGTCGTACTGGCAGGCGGCGCCCACCACCGGGACGACCTTCGCCCCCGCGGGCATTTCACTGCCGGGGATGGTGACGATGATATTGCGCCCTTCCAGGTCGGCGTACTGCATCCGGCAGAACAGCCGCACGCGCGCCCCCGACAGCAGTCCGCTCTTCTCGGCCTGCGAGCGGTCGATATAGACGCGTGCGGCCGGAAAATGCCCGGTCAGCCATTGAGTGCTGTTATCCGACGCCGGGTCGGGGCCGGATTCCAGGGCTGGGCCGACAAAGATGACCGCCCTGGCCCCCATGCGCATGGCATCCAGCCAGGCCACACCGCCGGTGAAGTCCATCACGGCGATTTTGTTCGCCAGGTCCTTGCCGGCAAAATCCTCGGGCCGTGCCGCCCCCAGATACACGGATGCACCTTCGATACCCTCGGCGCTGGTAACCGGCAGGGCCAGTCCATTGGGCCGGATCGGCTCGACGGCAATGCGCTTGCCCTCGACTTCGGCGTAGCATTCCTCGGCATTGCGGGCCAGTTGCACGATGGGGAACGGCTGAACGGTGATCTCGGCATCGCCGTAGCCCATGGCCTTGAGCTGGGCCAGAATGTAGTCGCCCGCCTGCCGGCCTTCGGGCGTGCCGGCCAGCCGGTGCGGCGTGGCGGTGAGGGCCGCCATGTGCTTGGCAATCTGCTGCGCATCGACGGTCGCCGCCGCCGGCCGCGTGGCCAGCAGCACCGCCGCGCCACACGCCGCCAGGAGCCACGCTGTCGCCGCCTTGCGGATCATCGGCTTCATACGTGTTTGCCTCCACCGATCGAACCGAGGTGGATATTGAGGTTTTCGCGATTCTCGATGCGCTCGATCTGGCCATCGCGGATCCACACCACGCGGTCGCTGACGGCCAGCATGCGGTGGTCGTGGGTGGAGCAGATGACCGTCACACCGCGCTCCTTGTTCAGGCGAACCAGCAGATTGTTGATCTCCTGCCCGGTCTTGAGGTCCAGGTTGGCGGTGGGCTCATCGCACAGCAGAATGGTCGGTTCGTTGGCCAGCGCGCGGGCGATGGCCGTGCGCTGCTGCTGGCCGCCGGACATTTCCTTGGGCCGGTGGTCCCAGCGATCGGCCAAGCCCACCAGGTCCAGCAGTTTCATGCCCCGCACGCGCGCCTGGTCGACGATCATGCCCGCGAAAACCATGGGAATCATCACATTTTCCAGGCATGTCTGCGTGGTCACCAGGTTGTACGACTGGAAGACATAGCCGATCTTCTTGCAGCGGACATACGCCAGCTCGTTGGCATCGAGCTGGGCCACATCCACCTCGTCGATCAGCACGCGGCCGCCGGTGGGCGTGTCCAGGCCGCCGATGGCGTTGAAGAGCGTGGTTTTGCCGGAGCCCGATGGCCCCATGATGGACAGGAACTCTCCGCGATAGATCTCCAGGTTCACCTTGCGCAGCGCGTACGTGATGTTCTCCCCGCGCGGGTATTCCCGCCGCAGATCGCGAGTACGGATGATCGTTTTGGAAAGCTGTCGGCTCACGCTGGTTCTGACACCAACCTCATTCGAGTCCAGAATTCCCGGAGTCGATATCAACTCCTCGCGTCCGAGGGCCTGGCCCAGAATCCAGTCGACTGAGGAATTTCCTCAGTCGACACCAAGAATCTTGCTGTCGCCAAGCCATTCAACTGGAAACCGTTTCCAGTTGAACATAATCCGCTCGCTGCACTCTATCCTGTTTAACCTATTGAACGTAAAAACTTTAAGTTCTTATCACTCCACGCGCATAGCTTCCATAGGCAGCATTTTGGCCGCCTTGAAGGCTGGGTAGATCGCCGCCAGGGTCGTCAGCAACAGACCGATGATGACGGAAAGCCCCGCCATCTGAAGCATGCCGCCGGCGGGGAAGAACGTCCAGACCCACTGGCCGTAGCTGATCGACATGCGTCCCAGGCCGATCAGCCCGCCGACAATCACCCCCGCCACGCCGCCGACGACGCCCAGGAACGCCGCTTCCAGCAGGAACAGCGTGGCGATCAGCCCATCCATGGCGCCCAGGCACTTCATCGTGGCGATCTCGCGGAAGCGTTCCAGCACGCTGACCAGCATGGCGTTGGTTATGCCCACCACGCATACCACCATCGACACCACCACCAGCCAGAACGCCTTGGCGCCCATGCCCTCTTCGCTGCCGTACTCGGCGGCCAGGCGGATCTGAAGCTCCTCGGCGCCAAAGACATGCACAAAAAGCCCCGCCGTCTGACTCAGGCGGCTGGGCTCGATGATCCCGGCCAGGGGCTCGGCCATCAGCTTGGCAAGCGTCTTGTCCTTGTCGGCCAAGGCCTTCAGGGCCTCATCCTGCCGCATGCTCCTCTTGATCTCCTCCTGCCAGGCCTTGCCGTTCTGGAGGTCCGTCAGGATTCGCTGGAAAGCCCGCAGTTGCACGGTGCGGTGCGATTCTTCCGCCAGTTCCCGCAGTTGGCCATCCGGTACGGCCATGCCATGCTCACGCAGGAACGCCGCCAGTGCGGCGGCCTGGGAGGTATCGCTCTGGGCCAGGTCCAGCCAACCATCCAGTTCCTTGCCCTGGGCCTCCAGGTCCTTCTTCAGCCGGGCCACCTGGGCGACCACCACTTGCCGGCGATCGAAGAGTATCTGACGGTACTGGGGATATTCCTGCACCACCTGCTGAAGGTCCCGCGGCACATCCAGCGTGGGCACGTTGCGTGCGCGCTCGGAAAACAAACTCCACTGCCCCGGCTCGGTCAGCAGTTTGAGCGGCTCATCCACGTGGCCCGTTTCAAAGAGCAGCCGCCGATAGCTCACCGAAAGATCGTCAAACCATTGCTGGATCCGCTCGACGCCGGCCGTCTGGCGGGTGAAGGCGGCGAATTCCTGCTCGCCCAGACCCGTCCAGGCCTTCAGCACGCCCATCTCCAGCGAGGCCGGCGCCAAGGTGGCCAGGCGATGCTGAAAACCACGATCATCGTCCGACCAGCGCGGTATGCCGACCAACTGGACGTACTGGAACTTCTGACGTAACTCCTGGGTCGCCCCGCGCTTGCACGAACTCACCACGGCCGATTCGGTCAGCATGTTCATCAGGAAAGCCACGGCCAGCGCCACGACGACCAACGTGGTCATCGAGCGGAACAGCCGGTGATGGATGCCGTCAGCGCAGATCTCAACCTGGGTGCTTAATGGCAGTCGCGGTTGCTCGCGTATCACCAGTTGGTGCGTCTCGCGAGGGGTATCCTGCCCTGCCAGAATACTTCGATCCATGCTCGGCTCACGTTCAGGCTGACGAACTGAAACGGACCTACTCCTATCGAGACTCGTGCTCACTCGGCGGCCCCAGGCGGGCCGACGCGATACGACTACACGAGGTCGAGCTAGCCGCGGATGGTCAAATGTAGTGGGAAGCGGCACCGTTGTCAACGATTACCACAAATGCTCTCCTGGAGGCAAAAACCGTACGGACCGTTGCGGTTTGGGGCGGGAAATCGTATGCTCTGGCCCTTGTCGCGTGCGATGACCAGCCGACTGGCCCCCCTACTCGCCGCGCAGTGGCCAGCTTTTTCACAGGAGCGGTTTGATATGTCCACGAAGTACAGCATCGGCGTCATCGGCGCCGGCGCCCGGGCCGAAACCTTCGCTCGCCAGCTTTATGAAGAAACTCCCCGCGCCAAGCTGTTCGGCGTGTGCGATATCGACGAGGACCGCCTGGCCAAGTTCTGCGACTACTGCGGCCTGACCCACGCCCGCCGGTTCACCGACCCGGCCAAGTTCATCGCCGCCGACGAGATGGACGCCGTCATCGTCACCGTGCCGGAGTTCGTACACGCCGATGTCACCTGCGCCGCCCTGGCGGCCGGCAAGCATGTGTACCTGGAAAAGCCGCTGGCGGCCACCATGGCCGACTGCTACCGCATCGACAAGGCCTCACGCCAGAGCAAGCAGACGCTCTTTATCGGCTTTAACCTGCGCGCCAGCCAGCCCATGGGCAAGATTCGCCAGCTCGTCCAGGATGGCGCGCTGGGCGAGGTGTATCATATTTCCGGCCTCGAGCAGGTCGGCCACGACCACGGCGCCTCGTTCATGCGCCGCTGGCACCGCCGCACCGCCCGCTCCGGCGGGTTCCTCAACACCAAGTGCTGCCACGACCTGGACATCATCCAGTGGATCATCGGCCATGAGCACAAGGTGGCCCGCATCGCCAGCTTCGGCGGCCTGAACTTCTTCAACGCCGCCCACGCCCCCCAGGGCCACGGCACCCACTGCCACAACTGCCCCGACGCCATCCGCAAGAACTGCACCTACTGTGACCACGCGGGCTTCTTCTTCCCCGTCTTCGGCAAGGAGCCCATCTACAAGACCGCCCAGGCGGATGTGTACGGCAACGACCTGTGCGTCTATAACGACGACAAGGACATCATCGACAACCAGACGGTCATCATGGAGTGGGACCACGGCGTGCGCGGCGACTTCAATTTGAAACCCTTCCAGAAATGGGGCCATCGCGAAACCCGCGTCTGGGGCGAGAAGGGTTTTGTCGCCCTGTCGCACGAAAGCCGCCACCACAGTACGCTGCGGCTGACCCAGACCGACACCGGCGATGAGACCGAGTTCTCCTTCGCCCCGCGCGAAGGCGGTCACGGCGGCACCGACCCGTACATGCTGGACCGCTTCATGGACGCCTTCGAAACCGGCGGCGGCAACGATTCCAACGTCTCCCACGGCCTGGCGGCCACGCTCTTGGCCTTGAAGGCCGATGAGAGCCGCCGCACCGGCAAGGTGGTCGAGATCAGCCCGGCCGAATATGGCTGCGCGTGAGCGAGCAGAATAATGCGTAAGACTTACCAGATGGGTGTGATTGGCGCGGGTGCCCGCGGCGAGCTTTTCGCCCGCGCGCTGGCCTGCGGCCAGGGCAACACGGCGTTTTTCGGCCTGTGCGACCTCGATGCCGACCGCATGGAGAAATTCTGCCGCTTCTGCGGCGTCGAGCCCGACCGGCGCTTCACGGACCCGGCCAAGTTCCTCGCCTCCAAGGAACTGGATGCGGTGTTCATCACCGTGCCCGATTTCGCCCACTGCGAGACCGCCCTGGCGGCCCTGGCCGCAGGCAAGCACGTGTACCTGGAAAAACCCCTGGCCCCCACGCTGAGCCAATGCCAGCAGCTCCTGGCGGCCGCACGCAAGAGCGACCGGACGTTTTACATCGGCTTCAACATGCGCGCCAGCCCGGTGTACCAGAAGCTCAAGCAAATCGCCGATTCCGGCGTGCTGGGCCGACTCATCCACGTTTCGGCCTACGAGCAGATGTCCGTCGCCCACGGCGCCTCCTTCATGCGCCGCTGGCACCGCCGCGAGGCCCGCTCGGGCGGTTTTCTCAACCACAAGTGCTCGCACGACCTGGACATCCTGCAGTGGATCATCGGCCACCAGCATCGCATCGCGCGCGTCGCCAGCTTCGGCGGCACCAACATCTTCCGGCCCGAAAACGGCCCCGCCGGCCACGGCACGCATTGCAGCAATTGCCCGCCGGCGATCTACCGCGACTGCCCCTACCCCTTTGTCGGCGGCTTCATGTTCCCCACCTCCGAGAAGGAGGCGATCGTCAAGACGCAGCAGACCGACATCTACGGTAACGATCTGTGCGTGTACACCGACGACAAGGATGTGGTCGACAACCAGACGCTCATCTTCGAGTGGGATCACGGCGTGCGCGGCGACTTCACGCTCCAGCCCTTCCAGCGCGATGGCGTGCGCTCCACGCGAATCTGGGGCGAATTCGGCCTGGCCGAGCACATCGAGGACCTGCGCGATGGCCGCGGCTCGGTCATCCGGCACATCGACTCGCGCCGCGGCAGCTCCGCCGAATACCGCTTCAGCTCCCGCCACGGCGGCCATGGCGGCACGGACTCCGAAATGCTGCAGCGATTCCTGGCCGCGATCGAATCCGGCAGTGCCGGCGACAGCGGCGTGGCCGAAGGCCTGGCCGCCTCGCTGCTGGCTCTAAAGGCCGATGAGAGCCGCCACGCCGGCAAGGTCGTTGAGATCAGCCCGGCGGAATATGGCGGCGCGTGACCGCGGCCAGATCGCCTCTTGCCCCAGCCGCTGCCTTCACATCTGAATCGTTCGTTGGGCTACTGATGCGCCGCCCCACTCTTCACGGCCGCGCGCTGGGCCCGCCGCGCGGCGGGTTGGCCAAGGCCGCATCCAGCGCGTGGCGATAGTCTTCGATCTTGTAGTGCAGGCTCCAGCGGTTGACCGGCTGCCCGTTCACGAACAGGATCGCCGTCGGAAAGAACGAGATGTCGTAGCGGCTCTTGATCTCGCTGGAGGTCACCACGAAGTACGGCGTCATCAGCATGAACTTGGCGATGATGGCCTTGCCGCGATACTCATCGGCCAGCTTGTCCATCGTCCCATCCAGGGCCACGCAGGTGGGGCAGCCGCCTTTGAAGAAGTCCACCAGCACCGGCTGGTTGGATTGATGAATCGTCGCGTCGAACTGTTGCTGGTTCTCCAGCGGCATCACTTTGCCCCCGGCGCAGCCCAGCATCACCACAACCAAGCCCATGCAGGCGGCCAGGCGGATTCCACGTGCCGCCGAAGCGGGAATGAACAGCATCGGTTTTCTCCTTCGTTCAAACGCTTTGAAAACCCCGCTGGCCGCAGTCGCTCTTACCGCGGCGCCGCCGGCGCCTGCAGCGCCCGCAGCTTCTCGCGCACGCGCTGGGCATGGCCTTCGGGAATCACCTCGGGCCAGTGGTAGCGGATGATGCCCTGCGGGTCGATGATCATCGTGCTGCGGATCACGCGGTCGTACGTCTTGTCGCCCAGGCGGGCGGTCACCCACGCGCCGTAGCAGCGCATGACGGTGTGGTCCGAGTCGCTCAGCAGGTCCAGGCCGAGCTTGAACTTCTCCACGAACACCTGGTGCGTGGCCACGGAGTCATCGCTCACGCCGTACACGCGGGCGTTCAGGTCGCGCAGGTGCCCCATCAGCTTCGTGAACTCGGTGGCCTCGCAGGTGCAGCCGGGGGTGTCGTCCTTAGGATAAAAATACAGCACCACCCACTGCCCGCGCAGACCCGCCAGCGTGACGGTGCGGCCATTCTGGTCCTTCAGCGAGAAATCCGGCGCCGCCAAACCCACGATGGGCGAGCGGGCCGAGGCGGCATCCTCCATCTGCTGCGGCGTGGCGTGGAATCCCCGCTGGGCGCAGCCGGCAAGCAGGCCCGCGACCATCAGCGCCGCAGCGAAGCGACGGGCTCGTACGATCGCAACCATTTGTGGCTCCTTTGGAACGAGAGCGGCCGCCCAAACGGTGACAACAGGGGCGGCGCTCCCTTGCGCAGGCCATTATAGCCCGTGCAGGCCGGCCGTGCCGGGCAAGCGGGGACGGGTAAGTCCGCGGAAGGACTGGCAGGGCGCCGCGATGGCTAGTGCTTACCGGCGACGACGCCCGTCAGGCTGCGGATCACCGCCACTTCCTCGGCATCGTACGGCGTGCCGTCGGCGTGAAAAATCTCGTGGAACCACAAAGCCGGCGGCGGGCCGCCTTCGGGCGAGCCCCAGGGATAAATCGTCTGCGTCTTGCCGCTGACCAGCCCCCAGTTGATACACCCCACGCGCTGCGCCTTGAAGATGGGCAGATGACTGGCAAACCGGCTGGAGGCCGTGCGGGCCATGTATTCCGTGCAGATCAGCGGCCGCCCGTGCGGCTGAAGTTCCGCAATGCGGGCGGTCAGCGCCACCGCATCGCCGTAGCAGTGGAAGCTGATGATGTCGCTGGCGGCCAGTTGAAACGCGTTGAGAACTTCGTTGGCGTACCACGCGCCGACCGTCAGCGGCTGCTGGGGCGCTGCGGCCCGGGCCCATTCGAAAGTCTCGGCCAACAGCGGCAGCGAGCTTTCGTTCTGTTTGTTGTTGCCCAGCTCGTTATACAGATCCCACATCAGCACCCGCTCATCGCGGCCGAATTCATTGAGAACGCCGCTGACATATCGCTCCAGCCGTCCCCATGCCGCCGGATCGTTCACGGCCGCCGAGCCGGGGCTCCGCACCCAGCCGGAGTTGTGCACGCCCGGCCGCGGCGCCGGCTGGGGGCCGCCCTGCGGGTTGTCGTTCCAGCAGTCATCAAAGAACACCAGCATCGGCCGCATCCCGCGGCCGGCGGCAAGCTGAAGGAACCTGTCGAGGCGCGATAGAAAACCTTCCGCATCGGCCTGCCACAGCAGGTCATGCAGGAAGACCCGCAGCGTGTTGAAGCCCAGGCTCGCCGCCAGGTCCAGCTCGCCGGCGATGATTTCGGGCGCGAACGTCTGGGCCTGCCACATCTCCAGTTGGTTGATGGCCACGCGCGGAATGTAGTTGCAGCCCACCAGCCAGGGCTGCTGCTCGTACCAGCGATTGGCCTTGTCCGCGGACCATCGGTCCATAATCTTTCCCTTCTCTGGTTGTTGCCTTGGCGAGTTTAGTCGGTCCTGCCAAAACAGGCAATTCGACGCCCAAGTCCGTATCGAGCCCCCGCGCTGCCCGAAACGGCGCCTTCGCTCCCCTTTGGAATTTGGTGCTNNCCGGACAGTAGTGATTTGCAATTTGCAATCACTACTGTCCCATTAGAGTTTCTGGGGTTTGGCACAAGAGACAGAATAACAGCAACTTACAGCAAAGAATGACCATTTTCGATTTCAATTTAGCTCCCGGATTCTGGCATGATCCTTCCTGTTCAACTCAGGAAGGACCTGCCCATGCATTCTGGACGGATCATCTTCTCCCAACTGATGGAGTTCCTCCCAAGCCACGAGTTCAACCGCTGCGTCCGTCGCTATCGCGGCAACTACAAGACGCGAGGCTTCTCCTGCTGGGATCAGTTCCTGTGCATGGCGTTCGCTCAACTGACCTACCGCGAGAGCCTGCGCGACATCCAGACCTGCCTGCGAGCCGTGCGATCCAAGCTCTACCACGCCGGCTTTCGCGGAGTCATGGCACGCAACACGCTGGCCAATGCAAACATCCAACGCGACTGGCGCATCTATGCCGACCTGGCGGCGGCGCTCATCGCGGAGGCTCGCAAGCTCTACCTCAACGACGATTTCGGCGTTGCCTTGAAAGAGACGGTCTACGCCTTCGATTCCACGACGATCGACGTGTGCCTTTCGCTCTTTCCCTGGGCGAAGTTTCGAAAACACAAGAGTGCCGTCAAGCTCCACACGCTGATCGATCTTCGCGGGAATATCCCTTGTTTTGTGCATGTTTCGAGCGGCGCGATGGCCGACGTGACCTCTTTGGACCATCTGCCAATCGAGGCCGGCGCGTTCTACGTGATGGACCGCGGATACACCGACTTTGCGCGGCTCTACCGATTCACGCAAGGCTTGGCGTTCTTCATCACGCGAGCCAAACGCGACTTGGACTTCACCCGGCGCAGCTACCAGACGATCGACAAAACCACCGGCTTGCGGAGCGATCAGACCATCGTCCTGTGCGGCGCAAAGACCTCCCAGCGCTATCCCGTTCCGCTGCGCCGGATCGTGTACTATGCCGCCGACATCAAGAAGCGATTTGTCTTCCTGACCAACAACTTCGACCTGCCGGCACTGACCATCGCGCAACTGTACCAGTGCCGCTGGCAGGTGGAACTGTTCTTCAAGTGGATCAAGCAGTACCTGCGGATCAAGGCCTTCTACGGGACGTCGATCAACGCCGTGAAGACGCAGCTGTGGATCGCCGTGTGCGTCTACGTGCTGGTGGCGATCGTCAAGAAGGAGCTGAAGATCGAGCGCAGCATGGGCGAAATCCTGCAAATTCTGAGCATTGGCCTTTTCGAGAAAATGCCCGTTTTGCAGGCGTTTTTGCGAGATTCGCTCACAATTGGAAACAACACGATTCATAACCAGTTGCCATTATTTGAGTTCTAGAGCACTTTTGCTTTTCTTGTAGCGGTCGAAAGGCCTAAAAATGACTGTTTTTAGGCCATTTCCAGCAAGAACATCGCTACACGATTTGTTAACCTGCTCTAATGGGACAGTAGTGATTTGGAATTTGGGATTTCCTGTGCCCCCTTGCGCATCACCGCCGCTGCGGCTTATAATGCGGTAAGGAGAATTCCGTGACAAACGACCGTTCTTTCATGCGATGGCGGCCTCACCCCTGGCACGGCCTGGCGCCGGGTCGTGATGCCCCGCGGCGGATCCTGGCGTATATCGAGATCACGCCGTTTGACCTGGTGAAATACGAGATCGACCCCAAGAGCGGCTACCTGAAGGTGGACCGCCCGCAGCGCTCCAGCTCGCTGCCGCCGGCCCTGTACGGGCTGATTCCCCAAACGTTGTGCGGCCCTGGCGTGGGCAAGCTCACCCCCGGCGCCGACGGCGGCGACGGCGACCCGCTGGATGTGTGCGTGGTGTGCGAGAGCCCCATCCGCCGCGCCGAGGTGGTGCTGGAGGCCAACGTCGTGGGCGGCCTGCAAACCATCGACGGCGGTAAGGCCGACGACAAGATCATCGCCGTCTTCTTCAACGACATGTACTGGCGCGATGTGGACGATGTGAGCAACCTGCCGCCCAGCCTCATCGAGCGGCTGCGGCACTACTTCGCCACGTACAAGCTCATCCCCGGCCGCCCGCCCACGGTCACCGTCGAAGGCGTCTACGGCCGCAACCACGCCCTCCAGGTCGTCGAGGCCGCCATGGCCGACTACCAGGAACGATTCGGCAGTTCGCACGAAAAGGGCTAGAGCCGCCCCATCCGGCCCCTGGGTTTTGTGAGGAAAGAAAGGCGATGACACAAAGACCACAAAGATCACGAAGGGCACAAAGGAAGAAAGCAGAGTAAAGGCAAGATAGGGCCTCTTGTGGCCGTTCTTGTCGTTACTTCGCGTCTTTCTTCCTGTTCTTCGTGATCTTTGTGGTCTTTGTGTCCGCCGTTTTCTTGCTACGTGCTCGCCCGCCGGCGCTTCCCCAGCCGGGCCAGTCCGGCAAAACCCAGTCCCGCCAGGAGCAGCGTGGCCGGCTCGGGAACCGGCTGCTGGCTGAAGATGATGTTGTCAATGGACACATCATCCGCATCGTAGGCGGTTGAGCCGTCGAAAAGGATCTTGATGACGGGCGCTTGAGCGGTCGTGAACGTGTAGTGCGTATGGCCCGTGCCGGGAACGGGCACGTTGGCTTCGTAGTACAGATTGTTTCCGCTGCCGTCCTGAACGCTCAGGGAGTCGATGGTCTGGTTATAGTTTCCCCAATTCGCCCAGTCAAACGAGGACAGATTCACCTGGTACCCCGGATCGGCGACCAGGTCGAATTCAAACAGACCATACGTGCCGCTGTCGCCGGCGGTCGTCGCGCAATGCGCTAGATCGCTGACGCCGTCCCAGGTGCGCACCAGCGGCATTCCCGGCTGGCTGTACACGGTGACGATATTCGGCGTTGGTCCCCCGTCCAGGCCGTAGGCGAACCCATCCTGGTTGGCATCCACCACCCGATTGCCGTACCCCTGGGGCAAAATGCCATACGACCCGAAGCCGCTTCCATCGGCATGTGCAAAAATAAGGGAAGTCGCGCCAGCGGTCTGGCTGGACAGTCCCCAGATTCCAGCGAGCAAAAGGAACGAACCGAGGGCCCGACGGATCATGAGCTTCCTCCTTCAAAACACGTTGCTCCACGCCGCAGGCGAAACAGTCGCTCTGATGTCCCGGAGCAAGAGCACGACGAACTGAGCACCAACGAATATATGCGGTTTAGCGAATTCGTCAAGCGAAAAAAGCGACATGCTACGGAAACCCGGGGGCGCACGCCAGAATTGGGACGTGGGGTGGCTCGTCCGACCCGCTACAACTCGAGAGTGAAAAGTGTCGTAAGTCACAGGACATAATGCTAAAAATAATTGCAAACATTTGCCTAATTTTGTCGGGTAATCACCTGAAAATTGCCGCAATCAATTGCCCGTGTGATCAGAATGAAAAATAAAAAAATTTCTATTCCAGCGTTTGCAATGCCTTATTAAATCAGGCACGTCTTTTGCACGAAAGCGCGCCTTGAAAACCAAGTGTCCAGTCGCCGTAAGTCCTTGCGG
>PMYD01000056.1:4962-5117 GCA_003171335.1 Phycisphaerales bacterium | reverse complement strand
TATAAATAGTTATATAATTGTACGCGCGATTTTACGAAAAGCATCTTAATCTTGGCATGCGAATTGCTACAATACTGTGGGAGATTTCTTTCTCCTAATTGGTCGTTACTTGAAAACCAAATAAGAACCGCGGCCAACTGCGGAAATTCCGCAGT
>PMYD01000056.1:544-4908 GCA_003171335.1 Phycisphaerales bacterium | reverse complement strand
TTCGATTATGCGCCGCGCGCATATTTGTAAGTACCGTAATACCAAAATGTTGTGGGCAATTATTACAATATGCGCATATTTATGCGCATATTCCTGCGCATATTTTCGATAGCCGTTTTTGCCAGTGGAGGTCTCTATCCCTTTTGCCTGAGCAACTCATCGATCATTGCCGCGGCGTTTGCCGGGGGCACTTCGGACATGATGGGCTTGCAGGAACTGAAGACATAGCCGCCGCCTTTGCCCAGCTCGCGGTCGAGCCGGCGGATCTCGGCGATGATCTCCTCGGGCGTGCCGAAAGGCAGCAGCCGCTGCGTGCCGAGGCCGCCCCAGAGCCGCAGGTTGCGGCCGTAACGGCGTTTGAGTTCGTAGATGTCCATGGCCTCGGCCTGGAGGCTTTGCAGCACGTCGAGGCCGATGTCGGCTAAGTCGGCGGCGATGTCCAGCACGCTGCCGCACGTGTGGTGGAAGACGAGTTTGCCGGCCGCACGCACCTGGGCGTAAAGACGGGCGATATAGGGTTTTACCAGCCGCCGCCAGCGGCCAGTGCCCATGATGACGCCGCGCTGGTCGCCGTAGTCGTCGGAGAAGATCACGCCATCGGCCGGCAGCTCCAGCAGCACGGCCAGGAGTTCGGATTGCCGCTGCGTGACAAGGTCCATGAGCGATTCGACGAAGGCCTCATTTTCGACCGCATCGCACAGGAAGTCTTCCAGGCCGCGGATGGCCCAGCTTGTTTCAAACGGCCCGGAGCTGTAGTCGATGAGGGTGAGTTTTTGTTTAGCCTGCTCGGCGAGCACGGCCGGGGCCTCGTGGAAGGTCAGCGCCGGCAGGATCCGCCGCGAGCCGCCGGCCAGGGGCGCGCGTGGCCGCTTGGCGCATTCGGCGAAGCTGGGCAGGTGAAAATTCGCCAGGCTGGGCGTTTTCAGCGCCGGCTCGACGATTCCGGCGGGTTTGCCCGGTTTCCAGATCGAGCCGCACGTATCACGATACAGGCCGCCAGGCAGATCCTCATTCACCTGCCACACGATGTTGGCGCGATAGATGCCATCGCGCAGGCGCGATCGCCACTGCGGCGAGCCGTACCAGCGGTCCAGCGCATCACCCGAGGCGGCGTCGTACCACACGGTGTAGGGCGCCGGGTGGAGGTCCTCGAACCGAAACGCGGCCTCAACTCGCTGGCGTGGAGTCATGGGAGGGTTTTGGTAACAGTAATAGTGGCAGTCGCCTTGAAAGGCTCGCAATCTTCTATCGCCGGTTCACTCTTCGCCCATCAGTTCCATGAACGCATCGCAAAGATAATCGGGCAGATCGGAGGCGATCAAGCTCACCTCGCCCACATCGCTGGCGGCGATATCGCCCGCCAGGCCGTGCACGTGCACGCCGAGCACGGCCGCCTCGAAAGGCGAGAGGCCCTGGCCGATGAGGGCGGCGATGATGCCGGTGAGAACATCGCCCGTGCCGCCCGTGGCCATGCCGGGGTTGCCGGTGTCGTTGATGAAGATCTGCGCGCCATCGGTGACGACGGTGCCCTCGCCCTTGAGCACGAGCACCAGCGGCGGCCGGCCCGGAAAGCCGGCACTCTCGGCATCGCCGGCATCCTCGGCGGCGGCGCTGCCACCCTCAGCGGCGGCGGCCCATTCGGCGGCCATTTGGCCGGCGATTGTCACGCGATCGGCCTGGATTTCCGCCGTGGATTGGCCGGTCAGGCGCGCCATCTCGCCCGGGTGCGGCGTGAGCACCAACGGGCAGCGCCGGCGCGCGGGCCAGTCGTCGATCTGGGCCAGGTTGTTCAGGCCGTCTGCATCGATGACGACCGGCTTATCGGTCTGTTCCAGCGCGGCCTGCACGATCAGCCGCTGGGCGTTGCCGCGCGAAAAGCCCGGCCCCACGGCCAGCACATCGGCCGACTCGGCCGCATGGCCGGCGACGGCGACGGCCTCGGCGGCCAGCTCGCCATCCCTGCCGCACGGCAGCGGCTGCGATGTGGCGCACGGGCACAGCGGCGCTGTGGCCAGGTGGATCGACTCGGGCACGGCCAGCGTCACCAGGCCCGCCCCCGCACGCAATGCGGCCATGCCGGCCAGGGCCGGCGCCCCCAGCAGCCCGCGCGAGCCGCCGATGATCAGCACGTGGCCCATCTGGCCCTTATGGGCATCGCGCGGCCGCGGCGCCAGGGTGGGTATTTCGTCGACGCGTCTGAGTCGTTTGGGTTTCACGATGTCTTCCGTTGAGGGAGCCGGCAGATTTCATGGCTAACACTAATCATATCGGAGGCTGGAGGCTGGAGGCTGGAGGCTGGAGGAAAAGCCGGAGAAAGAAGCCGGCCGGCCATGGCTGGAACGATCCCATGATTTTCGAACAGTCGCCCATCTCGAGTCCCGCCGTTGCTGCATCCTTCGGCCTTGAGCTTCGGCCTTCATTCCGCATCCCGCCGATGCTCCAGCCTCCGGCCTCCAGCCTCCAGCCTTTCTTCGGCAAGCCCGATGGCCGAGGCCAGGGCGTGCGTGTCCGTGTGGCTGATGGAGATCAGCACCTGCGCGATGCCGCGCTCGCTGGCGATCTCGGCGCAGCGGCCGTACAGCCGGATCGAGGGCTGGCCCGAGACCGCGTTGACCACCTCCACATCGGTCCAGGCGATGCCGTTGCGCCAGCCGGTACCCATCACCTTGAGCACCGCCTCCTTGGCGGCAAAGCGACCGGCCAGGTGCTCCAGCTCGCGCTTGCGGCCGCGGCAGTAGTCCTGCTCCACGGCGGTAAACACGCGGTCGAGGAACGCCCGGCCGTGGCGCTCGACCAGCTCGGCGATCCGCCGGATCTCGACGAAATCGACACCGTGCGCCACGACGTTCATGGCGCCCCCCGAATCCGGCCGGCATGCTCATCAATCGCCGCTCGAAGCTGCGGCGGCATGAACCGGTCCTCAAGTTCCTTGCGGCCGCTCAGGGCGGCGGCCGTGACGGCCAGTTGGTCAGCGATGGCCGCGGTGGAGTCCAGAAACAGCACATCCTTGCCCCGCAAACGCACCAGCGCCCCGCCGGGATACTCCGCCCCCGCCGCCGGTCCGGCCAGCCGGCGGAGGGTGATTCCCACCTCGCTTGCTAGCTCCAGGAGCGATTCGAGTTGCTGGTACAGGTCCACGCTGGCCTCCTGGGCCTCAAGGTATTTCGCCACAAGGCCGATACTTTCTATGGCGCCGGCCGCGCGCCTGCGCGCGTGCGGCCCTGCTACTGCGCCCTTGTGTATACCAAAGAGGTGCACCGGTGACCAGTGTGACAGCCCAGCGAAGTTCGCAAATCCACGAGGAACTGGAGCGGCTGACCCAGGAAAACGATGCCCTGCGCCGGCAGTTGCGGCACGCGCAATCGCTGGCGACGGTGGGCACCGTCACCGGCATGATCGTGCACGAGTTCAACAATATCCTCACGCCGATCATCAACTACGCGCACCTGGCCGCCAGCGGCGATGCCGAAATGGTGAAAAAGGCCATCACCCGCGCTGCCGAAGGCGGGCAGCGGGCGGTGGATATCTGCAAGGCCCTGCTGGGCCTGCTGCACGAGGATGCCGCCGAGCCCCTCACGTTGCCCCTGGCCGAGCTGGTCCAGCAATCGCTCTTAGCCACCGGCCGGAACCTCGCCAAGGATGGCATCACGCTGACGGTGGATGTGGCGGCCGACCTGACGGTCCGCGCGCGGCCGTCCGAACTGAAGCAGGTGCTGGTCAACCTGCTGCTCAACGCCCGAGCCGCCGTCCGCACCAAGGGCATGGGCGGCTCGGTGATGATCACCGGCAGCCGGCAGGCCGGCGGCGTGCGGATCAGCATCGAGGACAGCGGCATCGGAATCGCCCCCGAGCTGCTGGAGCTGATCTGGGAGCCGCTCTTCACCACCAAGACCGGCCAGGACGGCCAGGAGCGCGGCAGCGGCCTGGGCTTGCCCCTGTGTCGCGAGATCGTCGGCGCCATGGACGGCAAAATCACCGTCGAGTCGGTGCAGGGACAGGGAGCCACGTTCCACGTGTGGCTGCCAGAATAAAGCCGCCTGCGGCGAAATTCCAAATCCCAAATTCCAAATCCCAAATAAGCACCAAAACCCAAATTCCAAATTCCAAACTCCGCAACCGGAGCTCGCGCTGGTCCAAGCGGGTGGTCTGTTCCCCTTTGGAATTTGGAGCTTGGAATTTGTTTGGGATTTGGGATTTGNNGATTTGGAATTTGGGATTTTCCGTTGGATCATGAAGCGGATTCCTCGGGAGAAACAAAATGCCTCCAACAGAACTGGTCGTAATAGGTGGCGGCAACATGGGCGAGGCGCTCCTGCGCGGTGTGATTCGCGCTGGGCTGCTGCCGGCGGCGGCGGTCGTGGTGG
>PMYD01000056.1:0-497 GCA_003171335.1 Phycisphaerales bacterium | reverse complement strand
GGCGGTCAAGCCGCAGCAGATGGAATCGGCGGCGGCGAGCCTGCGCGAGGTGATGGGCGAATCGGCCCTGGTGATCTCCATAGCGGCGGGAATCTCAACGGCCTATCTGGCCAAAGCCCTGGGCAGTGGCGCGCGGATTATCCGCGCCATGCCCAACACGCCCATGCTGGTCGGCGCTGGCTGCACGTGCCTGTGCGCTGGGCCCGGCGCGACCCGCGATGACCTGGAATTCGCGCAAAAACTCTTCGCCGCCGGCGGCCTGGTTCGCGTGGTGGATGAGCCGGCCATGGATGCGGTCACGGCCATCTCCGGCAGCGGGCCGGCGTATTTCTTCTACCTGATCGAGGCCATGATCGAGGCCGGCGTGGCCGAGGGGCTTTCTCCCGACACGGCGGCCGTGCTGGCCCATCAAACCTGCGCCGGCGCGGCGGCCCTCCTGGCCCAGAGCGACCAGCCGGCTTCCGCGCTTCGCGCCAAGGTCACCAGCCCCGGCGGCA
>PMYD01000033.1 GCA_003171335.1 Phycisphaerales bacterium | reverse complement strand
GTAACCCGCTAAACAGATACGTACAACTTAGCCAGGTCAGCATCTAAAATCACCTTCTCGCCCCGCACCAGCACAATCGCCCGCTCGATCTTCCCGATGGGCATGATGGCCGACCCCGCTGATTTGCCGGCAGTCTTCCTCGATGCCGCCGCAAGCTCTTCTCGCCTCCGCAGGCTGGCGTTAAACTGAGATATGACGTCACTTTCCTTCTTTGACAGCTTTCGCTTGGTTATTGTCCCGAGTGCGCCGCGCAACGTGCTGCTCATAGTTCAGTCCTTTCGTGGCTCAGCAATCTATGACCGCTTCCACCCGGTCATTTCTCGCCCCTTCGCTTTGAGGTCGCATTTTGCGACCTTGAACCGCCCGCGCCGGCCACCTCCAGCAGAATCGACGTATCACAGCCGAAAACGTCGATGACCTTCACGCAGATTGTGTGTGCCTTCGTGTCGCCGTAAACGTGCTTGCAGTCGCTCACCGTCTTAAGCGACCGGTCTTTTCGCAGCCGGTAATCCTGCCAGTGATGCTGGAACGGCTGGTTCACATCATGGTCAAAGTCAATCGCCCAGAAGTCGATGAAGTCAAAGCCGCTCTTTACCGCCCGTTCCTTCAACGCCTCCAGTTCCTTGCTCGGCACTTCCGACAGGCTGGGCAGAAAATTGGTCAGTTCCACATCCACGATCCGCTCGCCGCCCTCGACCTTGACAACCGGCTTGGCCGAAAGCGTGGCCATCTCAAAGAACGGCACCTGGTCAACACCGGGCCGGCGGTTCTTCTCCATCACCTCGCGCGGAATGCGGATCAGCCGCGCCTTGACCCCGTATTCCGTCTCCAGCGCCTCCACGTTGCGCTTCAGTTCCATCTCGAATTCCCACGCCAGGCAGTGAACTTCCTTGCCCCCGGCGGCCCCGGCCGCCTCGACGATGGGCTTGACCTCCGCCAGCGTCAGGATTGAATCAATGCCATCGACGTAAACGAATGCCCCGCCCTTGCGGCCATGAAGCAAGGGACTGCTCGCCCCGGTCAGCGGCTCGGCCCGGTAGAACGCCAGCACGATGCGGCGATGCTCCTCATCCGCCCCGGCCAGCCGCTCCTTTTGCCACCACTGGCGTTCGTAGCGACCAAGGTTGTACACATCGAAAGCACGATACGGTTTCTGTTCTGCGTAAAGCTGCCGCTGAATCTCGATCATCCGCTTGCGGCTGGTGTGTATTGAATAGCGCCCCAGATCGGCCATGATCCATTGTCGCCCCAACTGTTCCGCCACCGCCCCGGTCGTCCCCGAACCGCAGAAGAAATCCGCCACCAGATTGCCTTCGTTGCTGCTGGCTTGAATGATGCGTTCGAGAAGGGCCTCGGGCTTCTGTGTGCCATACCCCAAACGTTCGGGGGAGGTGTTTGCCAGCCGGGGCACATCGGTCCAGATAGATTGTGGCGCTTGCCCTTCTTTTTGGTCAAGGAAGACGATCAGGCCATCCATTCTGGGGGTTCCATCTGCCTTGGTTGCAATTCGGCCCTGGGACCACCATTCTTCCAATTGCTCGACCGCATAGCCCCAGCCGCGCGTTGGTGGAGGAGTCGTTCCCCGCCAGTCGAATTTGCCCGAGTCGCTGTTCTTCCGATCCGCTGTTAGGTCTTGAGTCGTGAACAGACGGCCTTTCTCGTCCTTTCTGTACCGCTTGAGTTGAACTTCTGAGAAGCCTACCATTCTGGGGTGCCAAGTATAGCGTGGCCCCTTTGTGCAGAAGAAAATGGTGTCGTGAATTCGACCATACTGCCCAGTTTCGTTATGAGCGTTTGTCCGCTGCCAGATTATCTCGTTTCTTGTATTCTCAGATCCGAATAACCCCTCCAAAATGAGGCGAACGTATGAGTTGACTCGGTAGTCGCAGTGGACATAAATACTGCCTTCGTCGTTCAATAAGGAGTACATCAGGTTAAGACGTTCATACAGCATCTGAAGATATGAGTCAGTGCCTTTGCCCCAGGTGTCTCGGTATGCGATTGCTTCAAGAATGGATTGATCCTTGCTGAGATTCTCGTTGTCATCACCAATGGCTATGTTTGCTGTGAAGTCCGCGCCTACATCGAATGGCGGGTCGATGTAGATGAGATCAATCTTGCCTCTGAAGTCGCGGAGCAGGCTGGCCATCACCAGCTTGTTGTCGCCCCACAGGAGCATGTTGCGAAAGTCATCCAGGCGGCGGGACTGTTTTTGAAATAGGTCCAACTGGCCGCGGCCCTCGGCGTTCGATAGTGGCTCATCGATGGCCTCCACGCGCTGGAGCGGCAGGTCCGCCCCGGCGATATCCACTTCGCGGCGGTTGCCGTACTCGTCGTACTTGCCCTCCCAGATAAGCTCCGTCTTACAGCGTGAGAGCGGGTGGGGATTGCCGGGGCCATATTGCGGTCCATCGCTCATAGAACATGCTCCTGGCAACTGGGCTGATGGGGGGCAAGAACCCAGCCGCCCGCGATTGCATCCGCGGGGCGGGCAGACTCCGGACCCGGCGCAAGGGCCGCCCCCGGATGACCAAACAACGTTGAGCAGAATGCTAAACAAAGCGGGTGTCCAAAGCAATCGCGTACCGGCGTGAGGGCGGCCCTTTCACGCGAGTACGAATAAGGCGATTTCTTTTTCAAATTCCCTCTTCGCGCCGGGCCGAACCTGTGGTATTATCTCTCCAGAACTATCCGACATATTTGTGATTGCAGTAGGCTTATGACGGCGCAGGAAACGCAGTGGCGCTGCCGGGAGCTCGTTTCCACAAACCCGGCGCAAGGCGGCTGGGTTTTGCCTGGCGATGGAAAAAGAGATGATCGCAAGTATCTGTCTTGAGTATGCCAAGAGTAGGTCAACTGAGGAATTTCCTCAGTTGCCGCGAGGTCGGCATGGCTTGGCGGCCGGGTCTCAACTGGAGAATTTCTCCAGTTGCCCGCGAGGTCGGCACGGCTTGGCGGCCGGGTCTCAACTGGAGAATTTCTCCAGTTGCCCGCCAGGTCGGCACGGCTTGGCGGCCAGGTCTCAACTGAGGAATTTCCTCAGTTGCCCGCGCGAGGCGCGCACTGAAAGCATGAACCACATCACGGGTTACTGTGGAAATCTAGGAAACGGTGTAAGCATAGATAAAATTCCAGATATTTCCGTTATGCGCCGCGCGCATATTTATAATTCATGCTGCAACAAGAAATTGCGACAGAATATTACAATATGCGCATATTACTTAGGAATATTACCAGCGGCGAATGTAACACTTATCGTAATTCTCCAACCTCCCGTCTGCAACGGCGACAGACCCTCACCGGCCTTGAAGAGCCGGCTTTCTCATCAAGGGCGAAGGGTCAAAGTGGAGATGGGTGGCCTTTGGGTCTTGTTAGAAATGCCCACCTCTTTCCCGCCTGCCGGCCGCTTTCCTCGCAGCCCGGCCACGCGGCCGGGCATTCCCCTGAGTCGCGAATTAACGTTTTCCATGCCAAGCAAGACAACGGCCTCATTTCGCACGCGTGGTTTCTCCCTTGGCAGGCCGCTTGGGCAAGAAGGCCCGGATCTCCGCGGCGGTGCCGGTCGGCGGCATGACCCGTACCATCGTGCCGGCTTTCAGATCCGCCAGCATGGCGGGCTTGTCGGCGATGACAACCTTGGTGTTGAAGTCGGTAGCGATGGTGACCTGGTTACCATCTTCCCCGGTGGCAATAACGACCTTGTCCGTCATCGTGTCCACGCTGACCACCTTGCCGTAGAGCGGCTTGGGCCCACTGGCGGGCTGCGAGGCAGGCGGCTTGGGCAAAAAGGCCCGGATCTCCGCGGCGGTGCCGGTCGGCGGCACGACCCGTACCATCATGCCGGCTTTCAGATCCGCCAGCGTGGCGGCCTTGTCAGCGATGACAACCTTAGTGGCGGGGTCGGTGGCGACAGTGACCTGTTTGCCGTCATCACCATCGGCAACAACGACCTTGCCCGTCATCGTGTCCACGCTGACCACTTTGCCGTAGAGCGGCTTGGGCCCACTGGCTGGCTGCGAGGCAGATGACCGCTGGGTATGCTCCTCGGCCGCAATGGCGCGCATGCCAGCAGAAGCGATTAGCAAAACTATGCATCCGAACCGCAACATTGCACTTGGCACCATGGTTGCACTCCCATACCCGATTAGATCAGGCGCATCACTACCCTACTCAACGCGGAAGAAACCTGCTTACTTCTTTCATCGGCGACATGACGGCGCAAAGTCTACTCCATGCCCCGGTGCGCCTGCCACTGTGCGTTGCGAGATCTTGACCTCTCGGGATCGCTCACAGCCGCGCTCTTGCATTCGGTCAGCGTTGAAGCACGCGGCCGTGGCGCTGGAGATAGAGGCGCATCAACTCGGCGCCGTACAGGAAGACCATGCTGACGTAATACAGCCACAGCAGCGTCAGAATGATGGATTCGGCGATGTCCGGGTCGCTGCCGGCGGCCCGGCCGCCCATGTGCCACGTGAGGATGATTCGGCCCGCCAGGTGCAGGGCGGTGATGAACGCGGCCCAGGGCAGGATCTGCCGCCGACCCAGTGCTCGGACGGTATCGCGGGTTGCGGCCATGGGTGTCTCCGGAGGCGGTACTCCTCTTCATCTCGACCCTGTATCATCCTAGGGCGCTGCGGCCTGCGGCTGCTCATCAGCCCGTTTGTGTGCGTGCTGAAGGTTCATCCTGTCTTCCCGGATTCTAGCGAGCCGCGCCCAGTTCGTGGGCCAGCACCAGTGAGGGTATCGAGGAATTCTAGGCTGCTGGGCCGGGTACGGCGGTTCGCCTGGCATGTCGGATCTGTGATGGTTGGCGACAGGCAGGATGGCGCCCCGCGCCGTTCACCGGCTGGCAAATGCGGGTTGTCTGATCCAATTGTCGAATGTCACGAGTTCCCTCGCCTTTATCAGTGAACAAGGCAAGAACCCGGGGAGCGGGCTTGTCGATTGCGTCATGGCAGGGCGCAAACTGGTCGATGAATAGGATGTGCGTGCGAGAACCGGCCGAGTCGTTTCCTCAAACCCGGGAGATTTGTGATGTCCGTCAACTCCGTCTCCAGCATTGTCGCCAACGCAGGCAAACAATACATTCAGAAGACAAGCGCCAATTCCACGAGCAGCGGCCAATCGACCGCGCTCCAGGAAGCCCAGGAAACGCGTGCGGCCACGCAACAAGAGGCTGCGCACGGTGACACGCAGGCTATTCGCAAGCTCGCGCTGGAGCAGCAGGCGCAGTCCGCAAACGCAGCACCGAAGGCCAGCACCGGGACAACGGTCGACCTTAAGGCCTAAACAAACGATAGCACAGGTTGCAACACAGTTGGCGCTTCGCGGCGTCAACTGTGTTTCTATCAGGTCGCGAATCTTAATGGCTTGGCGCGCTTACTCGTAGCGCAGGGCCTCGATGGGGTCCAGACGCGCGGCCTTCCACGCCGGATAATAACCAAAGACCAGTCCCACGCTCACCGAAACGGTCAGTGCGGCGGCGATCGCCTGCACCGAGGTCAGGACCGGCCACTGCAACAGCGCCGTCACCACCATCGATACGCCCCGTCCCAGGGCAACGCCCAGCAGTCCGCCCAGGAGGCACAACAGGGCCGCCTCCGCGAGAAACTGGCGCAGGATGTCGCTGGACTGCGCGCCCACCGCCATGCGGAGGCCGATCTCGCGTGTGCGCTCCGTCACGGAGGCCAACATGATATTCATGATGCCCACGCCCCCGACGATCAACGAGATCAAGGCCACGATCAGCAGCAGCTTGGTCATCAGCTTGCCGGAGGAGGCGACGGCGTTGGAGATTTCCGTGAGGTCGCGAATGCGAAAATCATCGGCCCCGCCGTCGGGAATATGGTGGCGCTCGCGCAGCAGGGCCGTAATCTGCCGGATCGCCGCCGGCACTTCCTGCGGCGACGTCGCGGAAACCCAGATGTCGTCCAGGTCGGCGAACCGCCGCATCTGCGGGAAATCGGCCACCTGGCCCGAGGACTGCTGCGGATACATCTGCATCTGCTGGCAGGGGTAGAGCTGGTTGAGCGTATTGACCTGCGATGCCGTCAAGGTCGAATCGTTGGCGGTGGTCGCGGCCCGGGCGCCCGAGAGGCGGAACTTCACCGTCGTCCAGGGCGCGAAGACCTGGTCATCCTGATCGCGACCCATCATGTTGGCGCCCTTGGCGGAAAGCACGCCGACCACCTTCACGGTCACGTTCTTGATGCGGACCTCTTTTCCCACGGGCGAAACGCCGTCAAAGAGCTCGCGCACCACCGTCTGGCCGATCAGGCAGACCGCCGCCGCACTGCGAACGTCGTCATCTGTGAACGGTTCCCCCTCGGCCAGGTTGGTCCAGTTGCGAATCGCGAAAAATTCCGGCGTCGTGCCCAGGATGTTCGTGGGCGACCAGTTGCGCTTGCCGTAGATGATCTGCGCCTTGATGTCCACGCTGGGGGCGGCGTGGGCCACGGCACTGCACTCCGCCGCAATGGCCCGGCAATCATCCGGCCCCAGGGTCACTCGGCCTCCGCTGCCGGTGCTCACCCCCGCCTTCACGGCATCGGCGGGATCGATCTGCACCACGCCAGCGCCGATGGCCGAGATGGTTCGCTGAATGGCTATAGAAGAGCCCTGTCCGATCTCCGTCATCGCGATGACAGCGGCGATGCCGATGACGATGCCCAGACATGTCAAAGCCGACCGCATCATGTGCCGGCGCAACGCGCGCAATGCAATCTGCAACACGCGATAGAACGAACGCATGAATGACTACCTCCAAGATCTCAGCCGTGGCGAATTGTACCAAGAGCGCGGCCGGTCAAGGCGGCAATTGCTTTTCTGCATCGCCACCCTGTTGGAGTCAGCCAGACGTTTTCACGGCCCTTTGGTCAGTAGATCAACCCTGCCTGGCGGGCGCCGTGGGTGTTTGGGAGACTGTCGCGGCCGGCAGGCAGAGGGTGAATTCCGTCCATTGCCCAGGCATGCTGGTGGCCTTGATTGTTCCGCTATGGGCCTGAATGATCGCGTGGGCAAGGCTCAGCCCCAGACCGCTGCCGGAGACCGTGCGGCTGGCCTCACCCCGGAAGAAACGCTCGAAGATATGGGGCAGATCCGCGGGGAGGATGCCCGGTCCCGGATTCTTGACGGTTGCCACAATTTGTGGCCCCGCCCGGTTGAGCAGGACAATTACGGCGGCGCCCTGGGGCGCATACTTCACCGCGTTGTCGATGATGTTGGCGAGCGCACGCTGGAGCTGATGAAGGTTCGCGTTCACCATGCATGGGCCCGGGCTTTCCAATCGAATCGAGATATTCTTCTGTTCGGCTACCGGATCAAAAAGCTCGCACGCATCGCGAAGCACCGCTTCCAGGTCCACCGGGCCCATCGGCCAGGCATCCGAACGCGTTTCGGCTTCGGCGATATCGAGCATGCCGTTGATGGTCTCCAGCAGGCGGTCGCACGCTTCGACCGTCGTGGCGGCCATATCCCGCGCATGGGCCTCCACGTTGGGTCGCATGAGCGTCGTTTCGGCCCAACCTCGCATCCGCGCGATGGGGCTTCGCAGTTCGTGGGCGATGTTGTCGTTCGTCTGGCGCATGGTCGTCAGGATCGCGTTTACGCGATCAATCATGATGTTGAATGTCACCGCCAGTTGCTCGATCTCGTCGCCGCGCGGCGTGACCGGCACCCGGGTGTCCCACTTGCCCGAGGCGATGTCGCGGGCGGCGGCGGTCAGCAGCTCCACATCGCCTACCGCGCGCCGGGCCGTGCCCCAGCCTACCAACACGGCCATCAGCACGAGCACGCCCATGATCAGCGCGGCCAATCGCTCCGAGCGCGCCATCAGCCGAACATCCTCCGTTTCGTTGAAACCCAACTGAAGGACGACCCCTGGCGCCAGCGAAGTCGTGAGGACGCGCACGCTGCTGTGAGGGCCATTGCCCACCCAGGTCTGGAAGGAAGACTCCCTTTCGCCGGTCAGCGCGGGAATGTGACTTTCGAAATTGATCTGCTGCCAGGAACGCAGATCGGAGCCCTCCAGCAGTTGGCCGGCGGTATCGAAGATCCGGAAGAAGATATCGTTGTTCCCGCTCTCCGTGGTTTCCTGCATCAGCTCCTGGGTCACCGCCAATCTGCCCCCCCGGCGCAAGGCGTCCTGGGTCCCATGGGCCTCTTCCATCAACCACGTGTCCGTCCGGTGCCGCATGACCGAGTTGACGACCACGAAGAAGACCACGAAGGACACGGCCAGGGACAGGATCAGGATACCGCCATACCACAACGTCAGCCGCCAGGCCAACCGCCGGGAGAGCCTAGGCCGGGTTTCCGAGGACATAACCCACTCCGCGAACGGTGTGAATGAGCTTGTGGGGATGGTGCGCGTCGATCTTCTCGCGCAGCCGGCAGATGCGGGCCTCGATGACGTTGGTCCCGGGGTCGAAGTTGAAATTCCAGACGTGCTCCATGATCATGGTCTTGGAGACGACGTGACCTGCATTGCGCAGCAGGTACTCCAGCAGGGCGAATTCCCGCGGCTGCAGCTCGACCGGCTGGCCGTTTCGCACGACCCGGCGAGCCAGCAGGTCCATCTCCAGCCCGTCAAACGAGAGCCGGGTCGTCTCGGCCAGCCCCTTGATGCGTCGGGTCAGCGCCCCGATCCGCGCCAGCAATTCGGAGAACGCGAAGGGCTTGGTAATGTAGTCATCGCCGCCGATCTTCAATCCCCGGACCCGGTCGTCGACCGACTTCTTTGCGCTGAGGATGATCACCGGGGTGTCGTTGTTGCACTTGCGGAGCTGCTCAATAAGGCTCAGGCCGTCAATGCCCGGAATCATGATGTCGACAATGAGCAGGTCGAAGGATTCCGAGGACGCCGTGGTGAAGGCGGAAAGTCCATCGCTGCAGTGACTGACCGCGTAGCCGGACTGCTCCAGCCCGCTCAGAATGAACGAAGCGATCTTGGCATCGTCCTCAACGAGCAGAATCCGCATGGCACCGCTCCTGGGGCGGGGGCTGGCCGCCGAAGTCACTTTACAAATAACGGCTTGTCGACGCCACTCCAGCCAGATTACCAAAATGTAATTTCGCGATAATGCGGCCGCCACATCGGATGCGGTACCATTGCCAAGGCAATTATGGAACGCCAAGCCGGCAACTGAACAGCCAGCGATTGCGGGCCTGTGAGGAGTAAGGAATGAAGGTCCACCGCCAATGTTTCCGTGTGCGCGCGGACCGTACCGCCTACCTGGTGAAGCATTTCCGGCCATTTCTGGGCCGCGCGGTGTTGGATGTGGGTTGTTGTGAATCCCCCTTGCGCCAGCTCGTGCCGGAGGTGGAGTACCTGGGCATCGACATCGACGGCCAGCCGGATGTCCGCCTGGACCTGGAGAGCATCGATCGCCTGCCGTTTGAGGATGGTTCCTTCGACTGCGTGGTCTGCGCCGACGTCCTGGAGCATCTGGACAATCTGCACTGCATCTTCGGGGAGCTGCTTCGCGTCAGCCGGCGGTATGCGATCATCAGTTGGCCCAACAGTTGGGTGACGGCGCGCGTGCCCATCGGCCGCGGCGCCGGCGCATTCAAGTTTTACGGCCTGCCGGCGGACCGGCCGCCCGATCGCCACAAGTGGTTCTTCTGCTACACGGAGGCGCGCGCCTTTGTCCGCGATCACGCCCGTCGAATGGCCCTGGAAGTGGCGGCGGAGTGCGCCACGGAAAAGCCCAAGTGGGCGCTGTTGCGCTGGTGTCGCCGCCTGCGATATCTGCCGCAGGACCGCTACCTCAACCGCTACTGCCACACGTACTGGAGCGTGCTGGAGAAAACGCAGGGGCACTCGAATGCGATCATGGCCGCCGGCCAGATCGTTCTTGAGGACTAGGGTGGCAGAACCCCGGTTGTTGGCGTGCCCTGTGGCGAAGCAGCCGGTGCCGTGGTATTATTATGATTCTTCCAACGGAGATGTGGGTATGCGATCCGAGATGTCGAACGGGGTCTTTCCGTTGCTCGCGGAAGAGACTGCTCCTGAACTCACCATCTCGGTCATCCGCACCCGGGAGGATCTGAAAGCCTACGCCGATCGATGGAACGAGTTGCTGGCGGATAGCCGAGCCAACAGTATCTTCCTGACCTGGCAGTGGATCGATGCCTGGCTGGACGGGGTCAGTCCGCAATTGCCGCTGCTGACCGTGGTGGTGAGCGATCGCGCAGGCCGCCTTGTCGGCATCGCGCCGTTCTACGTGTCCGCCCTGAAGCTGTTGGGAGGAATCCCGTTTCGCTGCCTGCGCATCCTGGGCGATCAGGACAGCGGGGCGGAATATCCGGACTTCATTCTTCGCCGGAATTGCGAGGCCTCGGCGCTGCACGCTATTCTCATCGCCCTGTTGAGCCGCTCGAGCGCCTGGCATTGCATCTGGTTGTCCAAAATGGCCGGCTGGACCGGCACGATTGACCTGCTCCGCCGCACAAGTGAGCAACTGGGCTTGTTCATGCGCGAGCGCCCCGTCGATTTTGCCACCGTGGACCTGCCTGATAACCACGCGGCCTGGCTGCAGGGCCTGTCGAAGAACCGGCGCGGCTATTTGCGCCGGATGACCAGACAGCTTTTCGAATCCCACGACGCCCAGCACGTCTGCCCCACCCGCGGCGAGGACTTGACCGAACTGATGGAGGCTCTCTTCGACTTGCACGGCAAGCGCTGGCGGTCTCTAGGCGAACCTGGGACCTTTGTGCGCAGCCCGCGGAAGAAAGCCTTCTACCAGCGCATGGCGCCTCGGGCCTTCAAGTTGGGCTGGCTGCAAATGGACGGCCTGCGGGTCGACGGGCGGATTAAGGCCATACTGTACGGCTACGCCTACAACGGTTCCATCGTCGCGATACAGACGGGCTACGATCCCGTTGGCTTCGATGGGATCGGCAACGTGCTTCAGTACCTGGCGATCCAGCGGGCCATTTCCGAAGGCATTCGCCAATACGACCTTCTCGCCGGCTACACCCAGCACAAGGAGCACTGGCGCAGTCGCCGCCGTCTCGGCCACGACGTGCTGATCGGCCGGCCGTGCCTGCGCAACAGGCTCCTGTTCGCTAAGCCCTTCTGGCCTACCGGCCGTTTCCTGCGCCCCGAGAGGCTCGCAATGCCATGAGGCCCATCATCCCAAAAGGCAGCTACGACGTGCCGTGGGCCCGAATTCTCGCCTAAGGGCCCATCGACCGGCCGGGTGCTCGGTTGCGAAAGCACGCCGGGTGCCGTGGCTGCGTTTTTTTGCAGCCACGCGTTAGCGCAGATTGTCCTTTCCTCCTTTTCGCGCGCCAGCGCACCTGCGAAAAGAGGAACCCACTACACCCGTCTTCGTAAGCCCGTTCTGAAAACGCGTGGCTGCAAAAGGATGCAGCCACGGCGCGTGCCACCGCTGCCGCTACTTGGAGGGTCTGGACTCCGGCGGCAGGGCGTTCCAGTCCGCCGGTGCCGTGACCGGATAGGCGGAGACCGTCCGAACCATGGCCCGACGGGCGAAGACCGTCCTGACCAGGAAGCAATTGAATTCCGCCGGCGTGTGCTTGTACTGGTTGGGCCGGCCGTTCACTTTGGCCACTGGCAGATTCGCCAGCGGCACGGTGATCTTGTCGCCGCTGTAGATGCCCTTGGCCACGGCCGGACCGAACACATCCTGCACATCCAGCACCTCGTAGACATCGCCGGCCTGCAAGCCCGGAATCGCGCTGACATCCACATCCGCGCTGGGCTTGTTGTCCCAGTTGAAAACCGTCAGGAAGCCGCGCGAGGGCTCATAATCGTTTGGATAAACGAACGTCACCAGGCCCGTCGGCTTCTTGTCCTCAAACTTGTTGTCCGGGAACTTGCTGTTGGGCGAGCGCACCGGCTTGCCGTCCTGCGTGCCCTGGTTGATGTAGGCCGGCCCGACGAAGGTGTTGCCCGTCAACGTCAGGTTCTCAACCCACGCGCTGAGCGCCACGCCCGTCGGCGCGACGAAATAGTTGTCGGCGATGACGGCGTCGCCGCCCGGCTGCCACTCGCCGATCTGCGCCGCTGTGCCGCCCTCCGACATGTAACACAGGTTCTTCTTGAACGTGTTGCCGGTGAACTTCTTGTTCGCCCAGATGATGTCCGCCGTGCGGCCGCTCACCTGCGAAGCCGTCCCCTGCTCGAAACTGATGTTGCCGATCACGTCGAAGTTGCTGATCACGCCCTTCTGGGTGTACCCGTGCAGGCCGAAGCTGAATTGGGCGAAGGCGACATTGTTCTTGATCAGCTTTCGCCCCTCGCCGTTCTGTGTGTAGATGGCGTGGCCGTGCCCGCGCGTCTGGGGATCGTCAAACCCGAGGAAATAGATGATGTTGCCGTTGAGTTCTCCATCGATGGCGCCCTGCCAGAAATTCACGCTGTCGGCGCAGTCGTGCACGATCAGGTTGATTCCCTTCTGGCCGGGCATGATCTTGTCCGAGGCGGCAAAACGAATGGACATGCCATTGGCGCTCTGGGCGCCGCGATCCGTGCCGCTGCCGGCAATGGTGAAACCCCACAGCCAGAGGTACGGCGCCATGACCGTGATCGAGTTGTTGGAACTGTTGCCCGTATCCAGGATCGCCATTTCGCCCGGATACTGCCGCACCTTCACCGGCGCCTCTTTCGTGCCGGAAAGCCCCCAGGTCTGATACCCGGTGATCGTGTAGGTGCCGCCGCGCAGAAAGAGGGTGGAGCCGGGCGTGATTGCAGGGAGACCCTTGAGCACTACATCGAGCGGCCAGGGCTGTGCCATGCTCCCATCATTGGTCGCTTTTCCATCCGGCGAGATGTAGAAAGCCTTCCAACCCGTGGCCTTGGTGGTCAGCCTGGCGCTGGCGCTTTGGTTGCCTTGGGCCGCCAGGAGGGTGACGTCGAATGTCGCCCCCGCCGCCACGGAGTTATCCGGCTCGACGAATACCGTGATGACCTGGGCTCCGCCGGCGGGAATCTTCGGCGTGGTGTAACCCTTGCCGATCATTTCCGCGGTAATGTAAGTCGGACCGGCATTGAATCCAGCCGTCCACCCCTTGGCCGTGCCGGTCTCGGCCTTGATCGTAAACGATGCCTCGGCGGCCGATTTGTTACACACCTTGACGTGATAAACCGCCGGGATCATTGCGCTGGTTATCTGTATCAAGGGCTGGCCGCTGGCATATTTTGCGTTGGTGTCGGCTTCGGTCTTGATCAGCAGCTCAACGCTGCCGCCTGCCGCCAGCAGGTTGTTTGCTGCGCCGTAACCGAGAGGCCCGACAAGGAACGCCGCACAAACGACAACTGCCAATCTCGCGCGAATGTTTCCAGACATGGCCGCTCCTTCAGGTTGGGTTGCTTTATAGGTGTTGGGGGAAAACTGACATTCCGTGCTCCCTGGCCGATCATACGGTCTTATGCCGCGGAGTCCAGCATATAACTCCTTTCCTTATAAGCCCGCATGCCCTTGGTGTCCAGCGCGGCCGAGGAAGGCTACCACGTCCGCGTGAGATGCCTGGGTACGCCGGCCTGCATCGGCGGCCGCAAGTTGCGGCATGAGAATTGACGTAAGTGCCATTTTTGCGCGCTGGCGGATCTGCAGAAAAGAGGGCCTTTTTAGCTAACTTCTTAGCATATTATTCGGAGATTTCAGATTGTTAGTGTCATCATTTGTGATGATTTGGCGGATTGTTTTCACTAGCGCGCATATTCCGAGGCGGTTTCGTGTGTGTCCTTATATAGAGGGGGACATTTTTTTCGGGAAACACTTAGTAGCGTGGCAGGACAAGCTGGGTGCCGTGGCCCCTGGGTGCCGTGGCCGCTGGGTGCCGTGGCTGCGTTTTTTTGCAGCCACGCGTCTGCGCAGAAATGCCGATCACTCACGGTTAGAGCACTTTTGCTTTTCTTGTAGCGGTCGAAAGGCCTAAAAATGACTGTTTTTGGGCCATTTACAGCAAGAACATCGCTACACAATTTGTTAACCTGCTCTAGGCTAACTCGGTAACTCTGGCGTCACGCTGCAAATCTGTAGCCGGCGGCTCTGGGATGGTCCACTTTACTTAAGTGTTACAGTCATCACCCAATTGGTGGATACCGTAACACTTAAGGGCCTTGTTTGCTGCAATCGACTGGGCCGTCGAGTGGGTCTCTCTATCGGATTTCATCTTGCATCGCCTCAGAGCCTGTGATATGTCCATTGCTGTCTATTCAAAGCCAAAGATGTCAATAGGTGTCATTTTATGAGAGTGACGGTGCGCGAGGCTGCCGGGCTTCTGTCGGTGTCCGAGAAGACGATCTATCGATGGATCGCTCAAGGCAAGCTGCCGGCGTATCGGGTCAACGAGCAGTATCGCTTCAGCCGGGCGGAGTTGCTGGAATGGGCGACTTCCCAGCGGCTGAATGTCTCTGCGCGGATGATGGAGGAGCCGGAGGAGGCCGCCGCCCCGACACTGGAAGAGGCGCTGCGTGTCGGCGGCGTGTCGTATCGCGTGGAAGGCCACGACAAGCCGTCGGTTTTGCGGTCCATCGTTGAGGTGATGCCGCTGGGCGATGAGGTCGATCGCGAATTCCTGCTCCAGGTGCTCTTGGCCCGCGAGTCGATCGGCTCGACCGGCATGGGCGATGGAATTGCCATTCCCCACGTGCGGAACCCCGTGGTCATGCATATCAATCGGCCGATGATCTCGCTGTGTTTCCTGGAGCGGCCGGTCGATTTTGCCGCCATTGATGGGGCGCCGGTGCACACGCTGTTCACGATTGTCAGCCCGACGATCCGGGCGCACCTGTCGCTGCTGTCGCGGCTGGCGTTTGGGCTGCGCGATGCGGACTTTACCGCGATGTTGCGCCGCCAGGGCACGCGCGAGGAAATCTACTGTCAGGCCCGGCGAATGGACGACGTGATCGCCCAGCGCGCCTTGAGGCGGGAGTGATTCGTCGATGTCTCTGTACGTAGCCGGGCTGATCGTGTTGCTTGTCGGCGGGGCGGCCGCGTTGGTGGCGGGCCGGCGGCCGCTGGCCAATACGCTCGGCGCGCTGACCGCCGTGGCGGGGGGCCTGCTGACGCTGGTCTCCTCGGCGGCGACGCTGGCGGGCGGGGCCGGCGCGCAGTGGGATTTGATGCGGCCGTGGGCGATGCCCGGCGGTTCCTTGCACCTGGGCATGGATGAGCTGTCGGCGTTCTTCGCCATCTGCATCTCGCTGATCAGCGTCCTGGCGGCCATCTACGGCCGCACGTATCTGGCCGATCAACAAGGCCGGCGGCACCTGGGTGCCTCGTGGCTCTTCTACAACGTGCTGCTGGCCAGCATGCTGGGGGTGGTGGCCTCCCGCAACGCGCTGCTGTTCCTGGTGGCCTGGGAACTCATGTCGCTCTCTTCGTTCCTGCTGGTGATGTTCGATGACAAACAGCCGGGCGTCGTCTCGGCGGGCTGGACGTACCTGGTGGCCGCACACCTGGGCACGGCGTTCCTGCTGGTGCTTTTCTTGCTCTTGGGCTCTTCCGGCAGCCTGGAATTCTCGGATCTGGCCGCCGGCCCCAACCTGGCGGGCGTGTGCTTCGTGTTGGCGCTGATCGGCTTTGGCACGAAGGCCGGCCTGGTGCCCCTGCACGTGTGGCTGCCGGAGGCCCATCCGGCGGCGCCCTCGCATGTCTCGGCCGTCATGAGCGGCGTGATGATCAAAACGGGAATTTACGGCCTGCTGCGTATCCTGATGCTGCTGGGGACGCCGGCGATATGGTGGGGCTACGTGCTCATTGGCCTGGGGGCCATCTCAGGCGTGCTGGGCGTGCTCTTTGCCCTGGCCCAGCACGACCTCAAGCGGCTGCTGGCGTACCACAGCGTGGAGAACATCGGCATTATCGTGTTGGGCCTGGGCCTGGGCGTGCTGGGCGCCGCGACAAATCAGCCGGCGATGGCCGTTCTGGGCTTTGCCGGCGGCCTGCTGCACGTGTTCAATCACGCGATCTTCAAGAGCCTGCTGTTCCTGGGCGCCGGCAGTGTGGCACACGCCGCCGGCACGCGCGATCTGGAAAGCCTGGGCGGGCTGCTCAAGCGGATGCCGACGACCGGCGCCACGTTCCTCATTGGCTCGGCGGCCATTGCCGGCCTGCCGCCGCTGAATGGATTTGTCAGCGAGTTGCTGATCTACCTGGGCGCCTTCGGTTCGGCGGCCGCCCGTGCGGGTGTGACGGTCTATGGCGCGGTGGCGGTGATCCTGGCGCTGGGACTCATCGGCGGGCTGGCCCTGGCGTGCTTCGCCAAGGCGTTCGGCATCGTCTTTCTGGGCGAGCCGCGGACCGCCGCGGCCGCGGGCGCGCACGAGTCGCCGGCGGCGATGCGCTGGCCGATGGTCGTGCTGGCGGGTTTATGCATCGCGATCGGGCTGGGCTGCCCGCTGGTGGCCGAAGCATTGCGGCCGACGGTTTACGCGGTCGCCGGCGCGCTGGGGCTGTCCGTCGAGTCCGACTCGCCTGCCAATGAAGGCATGGCGCTGGTGCGACGAGTCCTGCCGTATATCAGCCTGGTTGCCGGAGCGCTCCTGGTCATGATCGGCGGGGCAGGCTTGCTGCGCTGGCGCTTGCTGAGGGGGCGGGCGGTCGAGCCGGGCCTCACCTGGGACTGCGGCTACGCCGCACCCACGCCCAGAATGCAATACACCGCCTCTTCATTTGCCGACCCCATTTTGAAGGTCTTTCGCAGGCTCATTCGGCAGCAGCGGCAGGTCCATCCGCCCGAAGGCCTGCTGCCCGCCGAGGCCAGCCTGCATACGCATGCGCAGGATCCCTTCACCGAGGGTGGCTACCGGCCGGCGTTCCTGGCGGTGATGTGGCTCTCGGGGCAGGTGCGGCGGCTCCAGGGCGGACGCAACCAGGTGTACGTGCTGTATATCGCGCTGGCGTTGCTGGTGCTGCTGGTTTGGAAGTTGGGATTGTGATGGCAACCGCGGTCTCCATCCTGCATGTGGTCCTGGCGCTGGTGCTGGCGCCGCTGCTGCTGGGCGTGATCAACCGAGTCAAGGCCAAGTTCGCTGGCCGGCGCGGCCAGCCGCTGCTCCAGGCGTACTACGACATCGCCAAGCTGCTGCGCAAAGGCGCGGTGTACAGCCGCACGACGACGTGGGTCTTTCGCCTCGGGCCGATCGTGTCCCTGGCGGCGGTGGTCGCCAGCCTGCTGCTGCTGCCGCTGGGTGCGGTCGTGGCGGTCGTGGCTTTTCCCGGCGACCTGCTGCTGTGGGTGTACCTGTTGGGCCTGATGCGCTTTGTTACGGTTCTGGCGGCCCTGGACACCGGCTCGGCGTTCGAAGGCATGGGCGCCAGCCGGGAGGTGCAGTTCTCGCTTCTGGCCGAGCCGGCCCTGCTGCTGGGGCTGGTGGCGCTGGCGGCGTGGAGCGGCGGCCTGTCGCTGTCGCAGTTGACCGGAACCCACAGTACGGGCTGGCTGACGGGCACGGCCGGGGCCATCACGCTGCTGGTGTCCGCGTCCTGGCTGGCGGTGCTGCTGACGGAAAACGCCCGCATTCCCGTCGATGACCCCAACACCCACCTGGAGCTGACCATGATTCACGAGGTCATGGTGCTGGACCACGGCGGCGTGGACCTGGGGCTGATCCAGTACGCGGCGGCTGTCAAGTTGTGGGTTTTCGCGGCGCTGCTGGCGGGCGTGCTGCTGCCGGTGCGGACGGCCTGGCCGCTGGTCAACCTGGCCGGCGGAGTGGCCGGCGTGCTGGCGGTGGCCATGGGGGTGGGTGTGATTGAATCGACCATGGCCCGACTGAGGCTGCTGCGGGTGCCGCAAATGCTGGTGGCGGCGGCGGTCCTGGCGGCATTGGCCGTGGTTTTGGTGTTGAGGTAGACGATGGAACCGTGGCTGGATGTGATCGCGGTGCTGCTGATCCTGGCGAACCTGCGCCTGCTGGGCACGAGCCGGCTGAGCGTGTGCATTCAGACGGTGGCCGCCCAGGCGCTGCTCTTAGGCGCGGTGCCGCTGCTGATGCATGCCGACGAGTTGAGTGCGCGGCTGATCGCCATCGCCGCGGTATACACGGTCATCAAGGCCATCGTATTGCCCTGGCTGCTGCGCCGGGCGGCTCGCGAACTGGGCGGAACGCGCGAGGTCGAGCCGTTCATCGGCCTGACCCTATCGCTGCTGGTGGGCATGGGCCTGTTTGGCGTGAGCCTGTTTCTGGCCGGCCCGCTCAAGCGCGCTGGACAGGGGCATTCCGGGTTGCTGATCCCGGTGGCGCTCTTCACGATCATGGTCGGGCTGCTGGTGATCATCTCGCGGAAGAAGGCAATCACGCAGGTGGTCGGCTACCTGGTCATGGAGAACGGCATCTACGTCTTCGGCGTCGCCTTTGCCGTACAGGAGCCGCTGCTGGTGGAGATGGGGGTGCTGCTGGATGTGCTGGCGGCGGTGTTTGTCATGGGCCTGACGATCTATCACATCAGCCGGGAGTTCGACCACATCGACACCGACCGGCTGTCCACGTTGAAGGATTGAGGATGATTGCGGCGCTGGTATTGGTGCCGACCCTGGCCGCCCTGGTCTCCTTCGCGCTGCGCCGGCCGTGGGCAGCCCGGGCAGTGCTGCTGGCGGCGGCCATCGCCCACACCGGCCTGACGGCGTGGGCCTGTGTCGTCGGCCCCGCGCCCAGCATGGAGGGCTGGCTGGCGCTGGATGCCACGGGGCTGGTGTTCCTGAGCCTCATCAGCGTGCTGTTCCTGGCGTGCGCGGTGTACACGGTTGGGTACTTGCGCCACCAGGTCAGCCAGATGGCCGATACGCAGGAAGGCTTCCTGTTCAGTCACGGCCGGCAGGCCACCTTCGTGGGCTGCCTGCTGCTTTTCCTGGCGGCCATGACGTTGGTAACGGTCGCCGGGCACCTGGGGCTGATCTGGGTGGCGATTGAGGCCACCACGCTGGCCTCCGCGCCGCTGATCTATTTCCACCGCCATCACCGCAGCCTGGAGGCGACCTGGAAATACCTGCTGATCTGCTCGGTGGGCATTGCCGTGGCGATGCTGGGCAACTTCTTCCTGGCGGTGGCCGCCGCACGCGGAGACTCTGCCCAGGTGCACACCTCGCACCTGACGCTCTCCTCGCTGCTGAATTCGGCCGGCCAGTTGGATAAGACCTGGCTCAAGGCCGCCTTCATCCTGCTGCTGGTGGGCTACGGCACGAAAATGGGCCTGGCGCCGATGCACACGTGGCTGCCCGATGCCCATAGCGAGGCCCCCTCGGTGGTCTCGGCGCTGCTGTCCGGCGCGCTATTGAATTGCGCCCTGCTGGCGATTCTGCGCGTGCATTCGGTGCTGGTCGCGGCGGGGGAGGGGGCGTTCAGCAGCCAGTTGCTGGTGATCCTGGGCCTGACTTCCCTGGCCGTGGCCGCGGTGTTCATGGTCGGGCAGATGGATTTCAAGCGAATGCTGGCGTATTCCAGCGTGGAGCATATGGGCATTCTGGCCTTGGGCGTCGGCATCGGCGGGGCGGCCGGGTACGGCGCTATGCTGCACGCGGTCAATCATTCCATGGCCAAGGGCATGCTCTTCCTGCTGGCGGGAAACGTGCTGGCCGCCTGCCGAACCAAGCACAGCCCGCAGATCACCGGTCTGGTGAGCCTGCTGCCGGTGACTGGACCGTTGTGGCTGGTGGGATTCCTGGCCATCGCCGGCAGCCCGCCCTTCGGAACCTTCATGTCGGAGTTCATGATCCTGCGCGGGGCCCTGGACTCGGGGCGCGGCTGGGTTGCCGCCTTTTACCTGGTGGCCTTGGGCGTGATCTTCGTGGCCATGGGCCGGGTTGTTCTGGCGATGACCTACGGGCGCGCAGGCGCCGCGACCCCATCCGAATCCGAAGCGGTCTCCGTCGCCATTGCCCTAAGTGCTGAAGCCCCGACAGCGCCCAAGAGGATACGCGAACAACTCTGGTCCATTGCCTCGCCGCTGGCGCTAGCCGCCTGCGTGCTGATGTTGGGCTTGTGGCAGCCGCCGCCGCTGCAGAATCTTTTGCGTGCGGCGGCCCAGGCGGTGGGGGTGCGGCCGTGAGCGACTTCCTGCACGTCTACAATGCCCACGCCTTCCCGGCGGCCGACTGCCCCCAGGTTGACTTCGAGACATTCCGCCGACAGGTCGTCGAAGCCGTCGCCGGCGGGGCCAGGCTGGCCGTGCTGACCGCCCAGCAGGCGGCTTCACAGGATTCACGGCTCATCGCCGTGCTGATGGGCCTGGAGGCGGAGCGCCTGTCCGTTCTAAGTTGCCCCGTGGGCAGCTCCTATGCCGCGCTGACGCCCCAGTGCCCGGCGGCACATTGGTTTGAGCGCGAGATTGCCGAGCAGACGGGCATCCAGCCGGCTGGTCACCCCTGGCTCAAGCCGATCCGGTTTATTCCCGGGCCGCAAGGTTCGGCGCCCCTGCCCGGCGTGGCGGATATGTTCGGCATGGCGGGCTCGGAGGTCCACGAGGTGGCCGTCGGACCCGTTCACGCCGGGGTGATCGAGCCGGGGCATTTCCGCTTCCAGTGCCATGGCGAGACCGTGTACCACCTGGAGATTCTGCTGGGTTACCAGCACCGCGGCGTGGAGCGGGCCTTGCGGGGCGGCCCCGACCGCCGCACGCGGCACTACATGGAGACCCTGGCCGGCGACACGACCATCGGCCACGCGCACACTTGGTGCCGGGCGACCGAGGCGCTGGCGGGCACGCGCGTGCCGGCCCGCGCCCAGGCGATTCGCGGCCTGGCGGCCGAGCTGGAACGCCTGGCCAATCACATCGGCGACCTGGGCGCCCTGGCCGGCGATGTGGGTTTCCTGCCCACGCAGAGCTACTGCGGCCGCATCCGCGGCGATGTGCTGAACATGACGGCCGCCCTGTGCGGCAATCGCTTCGGGCGCGGGCTGCTCTGTCCTGGCGGCGTGGCCTTCGACGTGGATGGGCCGCTGGCCGAGGAATTGCTCCGCCGGCTGGAGCGAATCTCAACCGATGCGGGCGGGGCCATCGAGCTGATGTTCCGCACGCCCTCGGTGCTGGCCCGCATGGAAGGCGTGGGCGCCCTGTCGACCGAAACCGCCCGCCAGATCGGCCTGGTGGGCCCCGCGGCGCGGGCCTGCGGCGTCGATATCGATGTGCGGCGGGATCAGCCCTACAGCATCTACCGCTTCTCGCACATCCCGGTGTGCACCTGGAGCGACGGGGATTGCTTCGCCCGCGCCTACGTGCGCTGGCTGGAAATCCAGCACAGCCTGACGTTCGTGAAGGAGCAGCTCCGCAGCCTGCCGGCGGGGGCCATCTGCCAGCCGCCCCAGCCGCTGCGAGCCGGCCAGATGACGGTGGCCGTCGTCGAGGGCTGGCGCGGGCAGATCGTTCACCTGGTGTCCACGGATGCGGCCGGCCGGTTCGACCTGTACAAGGTGGTGGATCCCTCGTTCTACAACTGGTTTGGGCTGGCGTGCGTGCTGCGCGGCCAGCAGATCAGCGATTTCCCGCTGTGCAACAAGAGTTTCAATCTGTCCTATTGCGGCCATGACCTGTAGAGGCTGGACCCAGCATGTTTGACATCGTGCGTACGCGGTGGCGGCAGAAGTACCAGACGATGGCCTGGCCCGATGGGCCGCCGCCGGCGCTGCCGGCGCGTTTTGCCGGCCGGCCCCGCCTGGCCGCGGGCCCGGTTGAAAATCTCCGCGATGCCCTGGCCGCCTGCCCGACGGGCGCCCTGGACGTGGCCGAAGGCCAGGGCCGCCTGGACCTGGGCAAATGCCTGTTCTGCCGGGCCTGCCAGCAGGCCTGCTCGGATGGACAGGTCAGCTTTACCACGGAGCACCAGATGGCGGCGCGCCAGCGCCAGGACCTGGTGATCCGGCCGGGCCAGGATTCCCCCGCGCCGGCGCGCCATGAGCTGGCGGCGCGGCTGTTTAGCCGGTCACTCAAGCTGCGGCAGGTGTCGGCGGGCGGCTGCAACGCGTGCGAGGCCGACTGCAACGTGCTGAGCACGCTGGCGTGGGACATGGGCCGCTTTGGCATCCAGTTCGTCGCCTCGCCGCGCCACGCAGATGGGCTCCTGATCACCGGGCCGGTCACGCGGAATATGCAGTTGGCGTTGCGCAAGACGTACGATGCGGTGCCCGGTCCCAAGATCGTCATCGCCTCCGGCGCCTGCGCCATCTCCGGCGGCCCCTACGCCGGCCACGCCGAGCAAAGCGATGGCTGCGCCGCCGCGGTGCCCGTGGACCTGTTCATTCCCGGCTGCCCGCCGCACCCGCTGACCATCCTGGACGGGTTGCTGCGGTTTGTGGGCCGCCTGGAGGAGCGCGAGTGATCGCTCAGTCCGCCCGGGCCTCTTCAATCATGGCCAGCAGATTGGCCAGCGGCACATCGGCCTGAAGCGTGATTCCCGGCTCCAGCACGTAACCGCCGCCTTCACCCATGATCTGCTTCAGGTGGCGCACTTCATCCCGCACCTGCGCGGGCGTTCCAGAAGGCAGCAGAGTTTGAGTGCGTATGCCGCCCCAGAAGCTCAGCCGCCGTCCGAACTGGCGCTTGAGCCGATATACATCCATCGCCTCCGGCTGGATGGGGTGGAGAACATCCAGCCCGATGTCGATCAGGTCGCCGATGATCGGCTCGATATGGCCGCAGCTATGGTGGAAGACGATCCGCCCGTGCTTATGGGCCAGGGCGTAAATTTCGGCCACTCGCGGCCGCAGATATCGCCGCCAGTGGGCCGGCGACATCATCATGGCACGCTGCGTGCCGTAGTCATCGCTCAGGGCGATGGCGTCGAACTCGAACCGCGCCAGGAGTATCTCCAGGGTTCGCAGGATGTAGTCGGTAATCTCCCGCAACAGGGTTTCAACGAACTCCGCATCGAGGGCCAGGTCCAGCAACATTTGCTCCATGCCGCGCAGGAATGTGGCCCGCTCCCAGAGGTCGCCCACCCAGATGAGCGTGAACTGCTCGCGCTGCGCGCGGCACCATGCGGAAAGATCCTCAAAGCGATAGGCCGCCGCCGGGTCGGGGAAGCGGTAGCCGGCCAGGCTCGCCTCGGCCAGCGGCGGCGCCACGGGCGAGCCCCGGTCGAGCGCGCTTTGCGCCCAGCCCACGCCGAATTCATCGCGCACGATTTGCCCAGCGGTCTGGGGCGTGCCGAACTTCGGCTTGATCGACTTGAGAGAAGTGGAGGCCACGGGAAAGGACAGCAGATCTTCCAAGGCCGGCGTGCCGAAATGTCGCTCCAGCAAGTCCCTGGCCGGCGGAGTGAACGAAAAATTGTACGGCACCCGGACCGTTTTGGCGCGCGACAGGGCCGCATGCACCCAGGCCCGGTTGGAAAGCGGAAGGCCTCGCGATTGGGACTGTGGCGGCTCGATAGTGGGCATGCGGCGATCATAGCGGCAATCGCGATCCCGGTGCAATCTTGCTCGCATCCGGTGCTGGCGCGTTTCGGCAACGAAGAAGCCCTCATCGCTGGATGAGGGCTTCGCGATAGGTGGAGGAGCGGATTCTCTTCGATCAGGCGGTGGTGTTGACCAGGTTGCCCGAGGCCGCGCTGGAGGTACTGGCCTGGTCGCCCATGACCGCCTTCAGGGCCGCCATGAAATCCGTGCGGAACTGGTCGGGCGTGACGCCGGCCGACTGGAGCGTCTGGTAGAAGTTCTGAATATTGCTCGAGGAATTCAAGCTGCCGCTCGTGGAGGGGTTTGAAGTCGACGAGCCATTCTGCTGGAGCGCCTGGGTGATGGCCTGCGTGATCACCTGGTTGACGTCGGTGGCGCCGCCGCTGGTCTGCGTCTGTGCCGCTTGCAGCGCGCTGGTGACCGCCGAGGCAACCTGCTGGAACATCCCGCCGCCGCCACCGCCGCCGCCGTGATGGTGGCCGTGGTGCTTTCCGTGCACGGCCTGGCTGGAACCGTCGGAACTGGTGCCGGAGGTCTGGTTGATCTTCTGCTCGAACTGGTACAGGCTTGAATCCGCCGAAACACTGCTGATTGTGGACATGGTCCAGACTCCTTCTGAAAATGTTCCATCCATGTCGGAGACTTCGCCGACAACACATCGGCTCATTACACTGTTTACCTTATCGGCAAGGGGAGGGGGTCTTCTGCACGTTTTCCACCACGGGGTTGCCATTGCTGCCGAGTGCATCGATTGAAAAACAAGAGGCCCCCGAACGATCCGTTCGGAGGCCTCTGAGATTACCGCTTGACCAAGATGCCAGCGCGATCAGTCGCGCCGGCGACTGCGCCTCAGCGCCGCCAGGGCCCCGAGGCCCAGCAGAACCAAAGCCGTCGGTTCGGGCACGGCAAGAGTACCGCCGGGGCGGTAATTGGACTGCCAGATGAGGAAGTCGACACCGTCGACCACCCCATCGCCGTCCGCATCGCCCTGCGCCACGGACAAGCCCGATCCGGTCTTGTAGTTGGTCTGCCAGGTCAGGAAGTCCACGCCGTCCACCACGCCGTCCATGTTGAAATCGCCGTTGCGGCCCCAGAGCGGCGGGGCAATGCAGATGGGCGGCAGCGGCCCGGGCGGCGGCTGGGGCGGCGGCGTGATGGGGCCGATGTCCGTGCCGCCGAGGATCTTGCCGTTCAGGATGGTGGCCGTGGGATCGACCGAGGCATACAGGCAGTACAGGTCCAGGCCGTTCAGGTCCAGTTCGCTGCCCGGTCCGACCACCAGCTTGCGGACGTACAGGGCCTCTTTCTGGTTGGCATCGCCCTCGTTGTGGAAGGTATCGACCAGCTTCACATCGCCGGCCCCCTTGTCGGAGCCGATCTGCAGACTGTCCGTCACGAAGTTGCCCACGAAGCCCTGGCGCGTCAGCCCCAGGTCCTTGCCCGCCACCTCGAACGTCTGCCAGTTTATGCCCGGATTGGCCTGCGGCCCGGAGGTAAAGACAAAGCTCGTCTGCCCCAGCCCGCCCAGGGACAGCGGATCGGTGCTCTGGTTGGCCAGGGAGGCGCCGGCCATCTGGATCTTGCTGCCCCACAGGGCACTGTAGGCTGCGCCGGCATCGAAGGAGAGGCTTCGGGTCACGGAGAAATTGGCGCTTGCCCCGCCCATGGAGAACATGGCCCGCGGCATGAAGATCGGCATCGCTGCGCCATAGGCGGGCGTAACCAGGGGCACCGCGCCCCAGCCGACATCCAACATCGGCGTCGTGACGGTTCCGGCGGCCAGTCGGTAGGTGGCCGCGCCGCCGGCGCTGAGCACGTCGATGCCGTTGGGGGCGCTCAGCGTGCCGCCGCACTGGAACAGGCTGGCCGAGCCGCCGGCGGCGGTGATGTCCACCCAGCCGGTATTGAGCGCGCCGCCGATCAGGTTGTACGTCGACCCGAACGCGGGGATGGGATAGGCCGTGGTCGTACCGGCCATCGGGATCGGCCCGCCCAGGGTGCCACCGTTGATATCCAGGCTGCTGAGATTCACCGCACCGCCAAACTGCTGCATCAGGCTGCCCGGGCCGGGCATCACATACGTCGAGGGTGCGCCCGTCGCATTCACGTCGGTGGCCGAGTAGATCGGGTAGTAGCCGTAGCTGCTGGACAGGCTGATGGCATTGGCCTTGACGCTTCCATCATACAGGTCGTACCGGCCCCGGACGCCCAGCGGAGTGGGCATCATGTACAGCGGTTGGACGGGCTGATAGAGCATGTAATCCGGCGCGCCCAGCGAGATGTCTCCGGTGATGGCCAGGGAGCCCCGGCGTTGCAGAAGCGTGCCGCCGCCAACGTAGGACGTGCCCACCTTGAGCGATGCGGCGGCGGCATCTTTCAGCGGGTCATCCAGCACCGCTATGCCGCCATTGGCGATCTGCGCCGCCAGCGTCGCCGTCGGCAGGCCCAGGGACCAGTTGTTGGCGTCAAACCACGCTCCGGGCAAGGCCGGGTTGTACTGCCAGGAGGTGGTGATGGGGGTCGGAATAGTCTGGGCCGCCAACATGGGAGTGAGTATGACGACAAGAGTTCCCGCGATCAGGATGCGTGTGACCGTTCGCATGCCCCGTTCCTTTCCGGCGGACCATCCTGAATGGACGGACCTCCTTTACGATGAACCCTCGGCTAGAACCGTACGCACCTGCTTCGATCAACGCTGGTCGCAAAGTGATATTGCCTTGTGTGGCGGGTACGCGCGCTTCTCCGCGGCGGCTAAGGCCCCCGCGTCGCTACATTGCTGCACCGCCGCCGATGACCGTAGCCGCGCGTGCTCGCAACACAACCAGTGCATTTTCACGCGTTTTGGGGCCGCTGTCAAGGTTCATCTCAGGGAAGGCTCAGTCGCCGGCTGGTCCGCTCGCAAACACGTGGCTGCAAACGGCGCAGCCACGGCACCCGGCCAGCGGATTAGTGTGGCACAGCCGCCCTCGGCTGTGCGAGCAAGATGACTCCCGTCACCGCACCTTGAAATTGACGTAAGTGCCATTCTTGGACAGCGCGCGCCACTCAAAAAAGTGCCTCGGATTTTTCCCATTTCGCGCCCGGATTTTTCCGATTTGTTCCGTCTGTAGGGGCGGTTGGAGTGTACTTAGCAGATTTTTTTTGGGTTCTTTAAAAAATGAGGGCGGTTTCGTGTGCATACTATATAGAGAGGCACATTTTTTTCCGCGAACACTTATAGCCGCGTGTCGGCACGAGGCCGCCTGGCGTTGATGCTCGGAAGGTTGTGTCCTTTCCGTTCTCCGCCCCATCGGCAATTCCGGGCTATGGCCCGTTCTTCATAGATCGTGTGGGATCGCCCACGGGTGTTCTATCGCATGGG
>PMYD01000094.1:889-6252 GCA_003171335.1 Phycisphaerales bacterium | reverse complement strand
GCAGCCATCCACGATGCCGTTGTTGTTCTGCGACACGTTGGCGAAGCGCACACCCATCATATCGCCGCCAGTGGTGGGATCGTTGCCGCCGCCGTCAAACAGGCAGTTCTGGAGCACCAGGGAGTTGGTGCCCTCGGCCACCTTGATGGCATCGCCCCAGCCCGGTTGGCCCGTGGTAAGGATGTAGTAGCTTTGGTGGGCGGCATTGATGAAGGCCATGTTGTTGAACGTGAAGCCCGGATGCAGGGCCGAGCCGGTCACGCCGCCGTTGATCTCCACAAGGTTGCCAATCGAATCCTGCATACGGAAGTTCTGCAGGGTCATGGCGTTGACGCCCGCGAGCTGAACCATGGAATTACCCACAGTCATGCTGTTGGCATCCTTCAAGCCCTGCCAGACGGTGTTGGTGTTGGCGTCGGCCGCGCTGCCCGAGCCGGACAGGTTGATCGACTTGGTCCACACCCAGGTGGCCGGCGGCGGGGAGGTACTATTCAGGTTCCACTCGGTGTAGAGGCCGGGGCCCATCAGCAGGGTGTCACCTTCGCTGGCCCAGCCGTACGCTTCGTTGACGGAGTTGTACTCCAGTCCTGTCGCGGCCACGCACACCACGTTCTTGCCCAGGGTGTCGAGCAGGATGGGGTTGACCACGTCGGGCACATCGCCCACCCAGGCCGCCATGGCCGGCGCCACCAGCAGCATTAGCCCGGCGAGCACAGTAAAGACTTTCAGTGTTTGCATTTAATGAGCCTCCTAACCTGTAACTGTCGCGGTGTCTTTTACATCCACGACTGGTCCCAGCGGGTTTGTCCGTGGCGCCCGCTGACGCCACACGCGATACAGACAACGACATGTCCCTTTTACGGAGAAGACGGCAATAACGTGTAAACGGTCCTCCTTTCCTAAGAAACGCTGTCGCAGATTTCTTATCCTCGCTTCGTGCGGGCTCAAATCACGTGTGCCGACACAGACAGGCACACTGGCACAACTGCGAACACGTGGGCAAACAAACGCCCGAGAACTGCCTGAACTGCACAACAATACGCACAGCGGGAACGGATGCTTTGTCGCACATACTGTCACATGCTGCCATCTATCATAATGACTTTCCTAAATTCCGCAAGAGGGAAAACAACAATGCGATTGCCCATGCAATCTCGCCCATCCCTAGGCTGATGTGGACACAAATTGAGCACGGCTGCAATCGCCAGTGCAACTATAACTATCTTTTTACAAAGGACATATATACGCATTCTCGTGATGCGGCCGCATGGATGTTGACCTGCGGCGACAACCACGGTAGCTTCGCAAAGGGCCTGAACGGCGGATGCAGGACAGAAAAATCGAGGAAACAAATACGACCATGCCATCGTACCAGCCAAGCGAACCATCCCCCCCGGCCCCAAATGGCCCCAAAACCTTGGCCTCCGCTTGCAGCGGCCCATCTTGCCCAGGCCTGGCGGCCGGAATGCCGGGCCCTGATAGGGCGGGCAATCAGGCCCCTTCTCCACTAACACATTTCGGATCGATGATCTCCAACTGCCTGGCCTACGCCCGGGCGGCCAAAAATCAGGGCCGGCCCATTGTGGGCATCATGTGCGAATTCACGCCGCGCGAGCTGATCCTGGCGGCCGGCGGCGTGCCGGTATGCCTGTGCGGCGGCTCAGCCGCCACGGCCGCCGCGGCCGAAAGCGAATTGCCGGCGGGGCTGTGCCCGCTGATCAAGTCGACCTACGGCTACCACCTCCAACGTTCCAACGGGCTGCTGGAGATGGCCGACCTGATCGTCGCCGAGACCACCTGCGACGGCAAGAAGAAGATGTTCGAGCTGATGGGCCGCAGCCGCCCGATGTATATCCTGGAGCTGCCGCAAAAGCCCGATGACAGCGATGCCCGCTCGCACTGGCTGGTGGAACTGCGGAAGTTCCGCACATTTCTGGAGAGTCGATTCAGCGTGCGGATTACGGATGGCCGGCTGCGCGAGGCGATCGACCTGATGAATCGCGAGCGCCAATTGCGCCGGCAATTAGCCTGGCGGATGCGCAGCGATCCGCCGCCGATGTCCGGCCGGCAACTGCTCCAGCTCAAGAGCACCATTTCCGGCATCCCCGCCGACCTGGAGCAATACGAGCGAATGCTTCAGCTTTTGGACGCCGGCCCGGTAGAGCGCCACCTTGCCGGCCGCGCCCGCGTGCTGGTGACCGGCGTGCCGCTGGTCCACGGCGCCGAGCGCGTGCTGGAGCTGATCGAGAGCCGCGGGGGCGTGGTGGTGGCGATGGAGAATTGCACGGGACTCAAGCCGCTCGTGGAGGAAATTTGCACTGGCGGCGGCGATCCGCTGGCGGGGCTGGCCGAGACGTACTTCCATCTGCCCTGCTCGGTCATGACGCCGAACCGCCGGCGGCTTGAGCTGTTGCGCGAGCTGGTGAAAGAGTTTCGCCCCCAGTGCATCATCGAGGTCGTCTGGCAGGGCTGTCTGACCTACGACGTCGAATCGGCCCTGGTTCGCCAGCTGGTGCAAGAGGAGTTGCACCTGGGCTATCTGAAGCTCCAGACGGACTACTCCCCCTCCGATTCCGCCCGCCTGGGCACGCGAATCGAGGCCCTGCTGGAGACCCTGCCGCAGCGCTCGCCCCACGGCGACTGAGGCAGACAAGTCTGTTCGATGCCCCCCTGCCGCTTCGCTCAGGCCCCCCCGCCTCGCCCGGGAGCCGAGGAATTGCCTATACTTACCTTGTTGATGCGAAAAGAGTAATGGGCGATGAACAAACGGCCAAACCGCCGTAGGAACGTATGCTCCAACTGAATGATATGGTTTGCGCGTGGCATGGGGTCGCCGCCGGACTTGGGGCGGCTGGGTACGACCTGGCGCTCAATCTAGGCCGCGACGGCTGGTGGGCAGCGCTGCTGGAGGCACTGCTGGGTGCGGTGCTGGCGGCGCTGTGCGTGCTGCTGGTGGTGCATTGGACGCTGCGGCGATTCCTGCGGCGGCGCACCGCCGACATGGCCGCCGTGATCGACGCCCTGCCGCTGATGATCTTCGCCCGCAACAAACGAGGGCGCTTCTTGTTGGCCAACCGCATCGCCGGGCAGGCTTTCGGCGCTGTGCCGACGGAGATGATCGGCAAGAGCCTGGAGGACCTGGGCAAGGATGAGCCTGGGTTCCGCAAAGGGCTGGAAGCGGACCAGCAGGTGATGGCTGAAGGCAAGCCGCAGTTCAACAGCATTGAATCGGTGGTCTATCCGGACGGCAGCACGCGCTGGTTCCAGTTCTCGCGTATCCCCGCGCGCCTGGGCGAACGACGCCTGCCGGCCGTCATTACCCTGGCCGTCGACCTGACGGAACAGAGGCAGGCGGAGGAGGCCTTTCGCCAAAGCGAGGCGGCGCTCCAGGGGTTGCTGCTGGCGGCCCCGATCGGTATCGGCCTGATCAGCGAGAATACCCTGGGCTGGACGAATCAGCACGTCTCCGACATGACCGGCTATGCGCGCGATGAAATGATGGGTAAGCCGTTGCGGATGCTCTTCACCAGCGATGCCGATTTGGAGCGCATCAGCCGGCAGTGCACCGACCTTGGACCCAACGACACGGTGGCCAGCGAGGCTCGCCTGGCCCACAAAGAGGGCGCCACGATCGACGTTCTGTGGAGCTGCTCGCAGCTGCGCCGCCCCGGCGCCCCGCCCAGCCTGGTGTTTACCATGGTCGATATCAGCGAGCAGAAGCAGGCCCAGTCCGCCCTGCGGGCCAGCCAGCTTTATAACCGCACGCTGTTTGACCAGTCGACCGTCGGCCTGGTGGTCACGCGAATGAACGGGCAGATCCTGGATGCCAACGTCGCCTTTGCGACTATCGTGGGACGGCCGCCCTCGGAGGTGGTGAAGCTGAGTCTGGCCGACATCACCCCCCCCGAAGCGCGCGCCACGACCCTGGCCCAGCTTAACATTGTCGCCCGCACCGGCCGCTACGGACCGGTGGAGACGCTGCTGCTGAGCAAGGACGGCCGCACGATCCCGGTGCGCACGAGCGGGCAGGTGCTGGAGCGGGCTGGAGAGATGTTCGTGCTGTCCAGCGTGGAAGATATCTCCCAGCGGCACCGCCTGGAGGAGCAGTTCCGCCATGCCCAGAAGATGGAGGCCGTGGGGCAACTGGCGGGGGGCGTGGCGCACGATTTTAACAACCAGCTCACCGTCATCCAGGGCTACTCCGATCTGCTGCTGCGGGGCCTCAAGCCCACCGATCCCCTGTACGCGCCGCTGGTGGAGATTCGCCGGGCTTCCGAACGTTCGCGGCAATTGACCAGCCAACTGCTGGCCTTCAGCCGCAAGCAGGTGCTGCACCCGGAGGTGCTGGACCTGCGGCAGGTGCTGGCCGAGCTGAGCAACCCCCTGGGCCGAATCCTGTCGGAGCGCGTGGACCTGGTCGTGAACATCCCCTCCAAACTGGACCCGGCCAAGCTGGACCGCGGGCAGCTCGAGCAGGGGCTGATGAATCTCGTCATCAACGCCCGCGACGCCATGCCCGAGGGTGGCAGGCTGACGCTCGAGGCGGATAACGTGAACCTCACTCGCCGGTACACCAGCCTGCACCCGGATGTCGAGCCGGGCGATTACGTGGTGGTGACCGTCAGCGATACCGGCGTGGGCATGGATGAAGAAACGCTGCGCCACGCCTTCGACCCGTTCTTCACGACCAAGGATGTGGGCAAGGGCACCGGGCTGGGGCTGGCCATGGTGTACGGCTTCGTGCAGCAAAGCGGCGGCACCATCAGCGTGTACAGCGAGCTGGGCAAGGGCACGACCTTCCGGCTGTACTTCCCCGTCTCCACCGAGTCGCGGGGCCCGGCCGTGGTGCGCGAGCCCTCGCAACTGCCGCACGGCAGCGAGCACGTGCTGGTGGTGGAAGATGAAGAGTCGGTGCGGCAGTTCGCCACGCGCGTGCTGCGGCAGTGCGGCTACGGTGTGATGGCCGCCGCCAACGCCAAGGAGGCCCTGAGCATCCTGGAGCGGCGCGAGGAGCGGATCGACATGCTGCTGACGGATATCGTCATGCCGGGCCTGTCGGGCATGGAACTGGCCGAGCGGCTGCGGGCGATGCACCCGGACATCAAAGTGCTGTACATGACCGGCTACGCCCCCAGCACCATCCGGGCGCACGGGGACCTCGAGCCGGGCAAGGGGCTGCTGGTTAAGCCCTTCAGCCCCGAAGCGCTCTCGCAGGCCGTCCGCCGCGCCCTGGACCACGCCCCCGCCGCGCCGTGAAAAGACACCGCCGAAGATCAACACTTGTTCATGAGCCGGCATGAGGTGACATGCCCTCACGCTGAAGGCCGCCTGGGGCGGCTAAGAACGTGTATGAAAACCGCCTC
>PMYD01000094.1:664-803 GCA_003171335.1 Phycisphaerales bacterium | reverse complement strand
GCTTGCGCACCATCCGTGAGGGCGTGCCACCTCTGGCGCGTTACCCCACTTGACGGCCGGCCATTCGCACGCCCAAATGGACGCAGACTCCTGATTGCTCGGGAACTTTTCGGCGAGCCAACGCCGAGATCTTCCGCAA
>PMYD01000094.1:0-620 GCA_003171335.1 Phycisphaerales bacterium | reverse complement strand
CCGAGGGCGGCTGTGCCACACCCTCAGCCGCCGGCGAAGCCCTGCTCCAGGTGGTGCCCTCCGGCCCCGACTGCCCCGGCGATGCCCTGCTCGATGCCATCATGGCCACCGTCAATTCCGTGCGCCAGCGGCTGTGGATCGTCAGCCCCTACTTCGTGCCCGATGAGGCGCTCACGCAGGCCCTGGCCGTGGCGGCGCGGCGCGGCGTGGACTTGCGGATCGTCGTGCCCCACACCTCCGACCACCTGATTCTCGACCTGGCCCGCGGCCCCTACCTGCGCGAAGTGCAGGAGGCCGGCGGCAAGATCGTCATCTTCCGCCGGGGCATGCTGCACGCCAAGGTGCTCGTGGCGGATGACTTCCTGGCCATGGCCGGCTCGGCCAACATGGACCGCCGCAGCCTGTTCCTCAACTACGAAGTCGCCATGTTCGCTTATAGCCCGCGGGAAATCGAAATGATCGCCGATTTCGTCCGCATGGTCATGGCCGACACATCCGTCGGTGTGGAGGAGCCCGTCCTGCTGCGGGGCCTGGCCGAAAGCTTCGTGCGGCTGTTCGCGCCGCTGCTGTAGGCCGGGTTTTTCCAGAATAGACACAGGCGCAAGCCCATGGAATTCAAG
>PMYD01000169.1 GCA_003171335.1 Phycisphaerales bacterium | reverse complement strand
CAAACACAGCCGCTCTCCCGTAAAAGGGAGAGGGGTAAACGGCATCCGCAAAAGAGGTCCCGATCCGCCTCAAGGCTTGATGAGAATCGTCTGGCTGCCGGACCAGACGTCGACGTTCTTCTTCTCGATCGTCACCGTGGCGTTCACCTTGGTTTCCTCATGGCCCTTGGGCCGTTCCACCAGGGCGGTGACGACGGTGCGGGTTTCCTTGTCGTTCAGGTTCATCTGTCCCCGCTGGCCCTCCTTGACAATCAACTTGGGCGAACAAATGGGAGTGCCTGTGGCCATATCCACCACGCGCGCCTCGACGGCGTACGTCCCCGGCTCACTGCCGGGCACAACCGACAACTCCGTCTTCAAAGCTAACGGTTTGGCTTCGCAGCCCGCCAGCGCAGCCAGCAACATCAGGGGCAGCCAGGTGCGGCACATCATAGGCAATCTCCTTTTCTGACCAAGCGAAGGCGGCATCGGTTCTTCGCCTGCATGCAATAACAGACGAAAAGCCTTGTACCGCCACAACCAATTCTACCCGGTCCAGCCGCATTAAGTTCGCCGTGCCGGTGCGATTAGTCCAGCAGTTGGTGCTTGCGCATCTTCTTATACAGCGTGGTGCGATTGATCTGCAGGTCCTTGGCGGTGGCCTGGCGGTTGCCGCCGTTTCGCTCCAGGGCGGCGGCGATGATCCGCCGCTCCGGCTCGCGCAGCGCCTCATCCAGGCCGATCAGCCCATTGGGGGGGTCGTATTCCAATACCGCCGTCGGCGGCCGGCAGGCCAGCACCGGCGGGGGCAGGTCCTCGGGTTTGACACTGCCGTTGCGCGACATGAGCACGGCCCGCTCGATGCAGTTCTCCAGCTCGCGGACGTTCCCCGGCCAGCCATACCGCTGCATAAGTGCCATCGCCTGCTCGTCGATGCCCCGGATCTCCCTTCCCGCCTCGCTGGCGAATCGCTCCAGGAATCGCTTGGCCAGCATGGGAATATCGCCCACACGGTCACGCAACGGGGGCAACTCGATGTTGAGCACGTTGACGCGATAATACAGGTCCTGCCGAAACCGCCCGGCCGCCACCTCCTTGGCCAGGTCGCGGTTGGAGGCCAGGAGCACTCGCACATCCACCTTGCGCGTCTCGTTGGAACCCACCGGCTCAAACTCGCGCTCCTGAAGCACGCGCAGCAGTTTGACCTGCAGGGCCGGCGAGGCCGTGGAGATCTCGTCCAGAAAGATCGTCCCGCCGTCGGCGGCGGCAAATTTGCCCTGCTTGTTGCTTACCGCCCCGGTGAAGGACCCCGCCACATGGCCGAACAGCTCGCTCTCCAGCAGGGTCTCCGGCAGCGACCCGCAGTCCACCTCGACAAACGGCCCGCCCGCCCGGCTGCTGTGGGCGTGGATCGACCGGGCGATCAGGCTCTTGCCCGTACCGCTCTCGCCCGTCATCAGCACCGTGGTGCGGCTGTCGGCGAAGGATTCGATCAGCTCGAAAATCTTGGCCATCTTGTGGTCGGCGCCGAGGATGCTGTCGAAGCTGTACCGCTGGGCCAACTGCTGGCGCAGCATGCGGTTCTCCGCCAAAATGCGCTGCTGGCGCAGCGCCCGCTCCACGCACATCCGCACATCATCATCGATGATCGGCTTGGTGAGATAGTCGTACGCCCCCTGCTTGATGGCCTCCACCGCCGACTCGATCGTGCCGTAGCCGGTCATCAGGATCACCACCAGGTCGGGGAGATGCTTTTTCACGTACCGCAGCAACTCCAAACCGCTGGAGGCCGGCATGGTGACATCCGAGATCACCAGGTGGAACGACCCGCCATCGAGGGCCTTGAGGGCATCGGTGATCGACTCGCGGGCGACCACGTCGTACCCCTCGAGCGTCAAGAACTCCCCGAGCGAATCGAGAATGATCTGGTCATCGTCGACCAGCAGGATCCGGTGCCCCTTGGGCGCAGCGCTCTCGCCTGGACCGGTCATTGCCACACCCCCGCAAACGAACGGCTTTGTGCGGATGTCCTTACTTTGTGTCCTCATGCTTCCTCTGTGGCCTTTTTCAGGTCGTTCTTCTCTTTCTTTATCGCTTTCTTTATCGCTTCTTTTCTTCTCTGCGTTCTCTGTCTTCCTCCGTGGCCTCCGTGGTTTCATTCCCCTTACGTGCTTCTGCATCCCACGTCGGCGCCGTGACCGTAAAAACCGCCCCGCCTTCAGGGCGATTGGCCACCTCGATTCGCCCGCCGGCCCGCTCGACGATGCTCCGGCAGATGGATAGCCCCAGCCCCGTGCCGCGGCCGGCAGGCTTGGTGGAATAAAAGGGTTCGAAGATCCGCTCGACCAGTGCGGCCGGCACGCCTGGACCTGTGTCGGCGAAGCTCAACATCGCCTCCCCCTCGCCGCAGCGGCCGGTAATGGTGAGCCGGCCGCCAGAGGGCATGGCGTCGGCGGCGTTCTTCATCAGGTTGCACATCACCTGGAACAGGGCGGCCGCCACGGGTCTGGCGGCATGTTCATCCAGGTCGCACACCACCGTCACGTTGGCCGCCGCCATCGCCGGCGACATGGCCCGCAGGGCCTCATCCACCAGCGAGCCCAGGGGGGCGTACTCGGCGCCGCGCGGTCCGCTGCGCGAGAAGGTCAAGAGTTCCGCGACGATCCGCGCCATTCGCCCAAGCCCCTGCTTGGCCTGATCGAGATACTGGGTGGCCTTTTGCTGATTGCCCTCCTGGCACATCCGCTGGGCCAGGCCCAGATACCGCAAGATGCCGTCCAGGGGTGTGTTCAGCTCGTGCGCCACCTGCGCCGCCAGCTTGCCCATCGCCGCCAGTCGCTCGCTGGTGGCCAGCCGCCGCTCCATGCTGACCCGGCCGGTCACATCGTTGGCCATTAAGAGCACAATTTCGCTGCCATCGCCCAGCAGCCGCAGGTGCAGGTCCATCAACCGCACACCGCCATCGGGATTCTCGAACCGCACCGCCTCGTAATCCACGCCGGCCGGATGCAGGGACACCGAGTGCAGCTCTACCGCCCAATCGGGCAGGCGATCATCCGCCAGCCGGCAGCGCAGCACCCGCTGGGCATTATCGCCCGACCCCAACAACTGGCGGGCGGCGGCGTTACGCGCACGAATCTCCCCCGATGGCTCCAAGAGCAACACGGCCACCGGCAGCGATTCCAGTGCGGCGGCGACAAGTTCAGTGGTCTGCGTCTGCATGTGTTTCGCGTTGTCTATATGCCCAAAGTTGCCAAAAGTCAACATGTTGCTTCCCGGCAACATCATTCGTTCGATACGGTTAGCTATCGGCAGCCGATTAGCAAGTCTATCGGGAGAAATGGATTCCGCAACTGCACTCAACCGTCTGCAAGTAATGCAGCTAGAGCCAGTTGCAAGAATTGAAGGAGATGCAAGGGTATGCGATATGGAAATCTTGCCTTTTCCGATTAACCAGTTAACCGATTAACCAGCTTCTCAGGCTGCCCGGACGGCGGCTCGTTCGGCGTCGATGAGAATTCGCCTCAGATCCGACGGGCTGTCGGCGGCCAGGAGATTCTCGATGGTGTCGCCCTGCAGCACGCGGCCCAGGCGGGCCAGCACGTGCAGGTGCGTGCGTTCATCCTTGCAGCAGATGAGGAAAAACAGCCGCGTCAGCGAACCATCGCGGGCGGAAAAAGGCACGCCGGCGTGGCTGTGGCCGATGACCACGAAGGAGCGGGCAATATCGTAGGGCACAGGGTGCCGCGGGTGCGGCAGGGCCGTCTGCGGCAGGATGGCCGTCGAGGCCATTTCCTCGCGCTGCATCAGGGCTTCGAGCAGTTCGGCCCGCGAAAAGATCAGGCCGCAGGCATCGGCCGCATCGACCAGGTCGCTGAGAACCCCGGCCCGGCTGCGGGCCCGCAACGGATCGATGATCCCGCTGTCGGGCAAGAGCGATGAAATGATCAGGCGGGCTTCGGACATGCCGTGATGGTTGCGGACACCCTGCTCGATTTGCGCCAGCCGCGCATCGGGCAATTCGTGAAGCTGCGTCTCGACCCAGTGATCGATCTCGCCCTTGAAGAAGACAAAGCCCGCCTTGCGCTTCTGGCAAGGCAGCTTGCCGCGGCTGGCCAGGCGCGCCACTTCGCGCTCATCCATGCCCAGATAGGCGGAAACCTGCTGAATGTCCATGTTCTCAAACGGCATCGCGTGACTCTCTGGTAAAAACAAAAGAGTGAAGAGTATATCACATCTTGCCGTCGGCGTACAGAGGCGATATCGGTTTGGCTCGCGGCCGAAAGAAGTAAGCACGCTCGGGTAAACGGCTTAGGCCGGAGGCTCGGCCTCCAACCCGTTTTGCGGCCGCTGCTCCTTGCCTCCAACCTGTAGCCTCCAGCCTGCATCCTTGACAGCGGCCCATCGGGACCCTAAGGTTAACCTAGGCAGACAGTTGCACATCAGCCGCCAGGCCTGGCGCGCTGGGTAAAAGGAGTGACAACCCATGGCAAATTCGCAGGATCGAATCGGCTACCTGGGCACGTGTGCCAAAGTGACGTTGGGCCTGATCATCGCCACGCTCGCCTTGGCCATCGCCATTACCATCGCCCTGGGGATCCGGGAATACCAGGAGCATCGCGACCTCATCGCGGCCGGCCAGGCGCAGGGGGAGGCGGCCGCTTCGCAGCCCGAAAGTGCCCCGCTGGCCGGCGAAGATCGATTCGCCATGATCAATCTGTGTTATTACGGCATGCTGGTCCTGGCTGAACTGGCCTCGGCGGCCCTGGCGATTACGGGCTACGGACTGGTCCGCGCGCGCCTGACGGCGCACCTGTCGATGGGCGTCATCGCCGGCAGGCTCAACCGCCTGGAATCCGTGCTGGATGCCAGCCGCGTGGAACTCAAGAAGATGGCCGATGTGGCGCCCCTGTCCGACCAGGCCAAGACCATGATTTTCCGCGAGCGCGAGCTGGAGGCGGTGCAGGAGGTCGTCAACGCCTGCCTCGTGCAGCAGCACTACGAGCAGGCCCTCAAGGTGATCGACCGCATGGAGCAGCAGTTCGGCTACAAGGAAGAGGCCGACCGCCTGCGGCTGTCCGTCCGGGCCAACCGCGAGGCCACTATTGAGGGACGGGTCAACGACGCCATCGAGCGGCTCAACCCGATCCTCGCCCAGAAGAACTGGGAGCGGGCCATGCGCGAGACCCAGCGGCTGATGGAGGCGTTTCCGGAAAACGAGAAGGCCAAGCAATTGCCCGCGCGGATCGCCGCCGCCCGCGCTGAGCACAAGCGGGCGCTGCTGGGCAAGTACGACGAGGCCGTGAAGCGGAACGACCTGGATGAGTCCATCTCGCTGCTGCAGGAGCTGGACCGCTACCTCAGCCCGCAGGAGGCGGCGGCGCTCCAGGAATCGGCCCGCGGGGTCTTCCGCGCCAAGCTCAACAGCCTGGGCGTCCAGTTCTCCCTGGCCGTCGATGCCAAGCGCTGGGACCAGGCGGTAACGATCGGCGAGCAGATCATGACGGGCTACCCCAACTCCAAGATGGCCGTGGAGGTGCGGCAGAAACTGGATCAGTTGAAGAACCTGGCCGCCACCAAAGGCCGCGGGTGACAGCGCGGCCTTCCGGCAAGGTCGTTGGGTGGCGCGAGGCGCTCAGTAAAAAGCGATGGCCCGGATGGTTATCTGCGATGGACGTTGATCTGCGATGGGCCGGAGTGTATAATTGAATTTGCGCAAGGGGCCGAAATCTTCGGATTTCAGGCTGTTTTTGCGCCTGGAAGTTTTTTCGAAAAATCTTTTGGATTTGCTTGACTGTGTGTTTTTGAAGCGTATACTCCTTCGTCTCGCCTTAAGTGGCGGGGTACGGGTAAGGTGTTAAGGTCTTACCAGCTCGATACTTGAAAAGTGAACAGCGAAGCCGTCACGAGGGTGTGACCCACGCTCTTGGCCGATCACGGGCCAGAAGCGTGGGACGATCCAACCCAAAAGGCCCGGCAACTTGCGAAGCCGGGCCGGCTCGAAATCCTCGTGACAGTGCAACCAGGATTTTGAGTTTAGCCGTCTCTGCCGAAAGGCAGGGACAGCGAGCCCGACACAACCGTCGTCGGGTTTTTATCCAGAATCACCTTCTTTGAAAATTCCCCCTGCCGCTTCGGCGGTGAGGGACAAAGAAAATCAACTGAAGGGTTTGATCCTGGCTCAGAACGAACGCTGGCGGCATGGCTAAAACATGCAAGTCGCGCGCGAATTCTCCCGCAAGGGAGATAGTAGAGCGGCGCAAGGGCGAGTAATGCATGGGCAACGTACCTCTTACACGAGGATAGCCTACCGAAAGGTTGGGTAATACTCGATGATGTCTCCGTGGCGATGGCTGTGGAGATCAAAGGGCGGGGATCCTTCGGGACCTGTCGGTGAGAGAGCGGCCCATGTCCTATCAGCTAGTTGGCGAGGTAACGGCTCACCAAGGCGACGACGGGTACCGGGGCTGAGAGGTCGGCCCGGCGCATTGGGACTGAGACACTGCCCAGACTCCTACGGGAGGCTGCAGTAACGAATATTGGGCAATGGGCGAAAGCCTGACCCAGCGATGCCGCGTGCGGGATGAAGCCCTTCGGGGTGTAAACCGCTGTCAGGGACTACCAAGCAAAGCGGTCGAACAGACCGTTGCGTTGAGGGGTCCCAGAGGAAGCCACGGCTAACTTCGTGCCAGCAGCCGCGGTAATACGAAGGTGGCTAGCGTTGTTCGGAATCACTGGGCTTAAAGAGCACGTAGGCGGGTCTGAAAGCGTCTTGTGAAATCCCTCGGCTCAACCGGGGAACTGCTGGGCGAACTACAGACCTTGAGGCAAGTAGAGGTGCGTGGAACACTTGGTGGAGCGGTGAAATGCGTAGATATCAAGTGGAACGCCGGTGGCGAAAGCGGCGCACTGGGCTTGTCCTGACGCTGAGGTGCGAAAGCCAGGGGAGCGAACGGGATTAGATACCCCGGT
>PMYD01000007.1:6101-7578 GCA_003171335.1 Phycisphaerales bacterium | reverse complement strand
CATATCTTCATGCCCTCACGCCGGTGCGCAAGCACCGGATGGGTGGGCATGGGCTTTTGACATAGGCAAGACATGCCGCTGCCGCAAGACATGCCCACCCGCCTTGGCCGCCAAAGGCGGCCTGCAGCGTGAGGGCATGCCACCAAGGCAATTCGGTTCAAACCACAACGAACGGATCACTGTCCTCGTTCGCCTGCATCACTTCCAGGCCCGGCGCTTCAGCGCGGAGGCGGCCGGCCAGGGCGCCTAGGGTCAGCCGCTCGCTGTTGGAGTGGCCGACGCAGATGACCGACAGGCCCGCCGCCACGGCGGCCAGGGCGTCGTGATGGCGAAGCTCGCCGGTGATGTAGAGGTCGGCCTTGGCCGCCGCCGCACGGCGGAAAAGGTCGCCGCAGGAGCCGGCGCCGACGGCCAGCGTGCGGATCATCGCGCTATCCCGGCGGCCGGCCGGCCGGGCCAGTTGCACGCGCTTGACCCCGCAGGCGCGGCGGATGCGCTGAAGCATGGCGGCCAGCCCCACCGGCTTGGTCAGCTCCCCCACGCGGCCCAGGCCGGCGCAGGGCGGGGCATCGGCCAGGGGCATCACGTCGATGGCGGGCTCCTCGTAGCTGTGGGCCGCGCGAATCGCCGCCAGCACCGCCGCCAGCCGCCGGCGCGGGCAGACGGTTTCCCAGCACAGCTCGGAAGTCTCCTCGAGCTTGAGCGCCTCGCCCACCGCCGGGTGCGTGCCTTGGTTACCCCGGAACGTGCCTGTCCCCGAATAGCGGAAGCTGCACTCGCTGTAGTTGCCGATGCGGCCGGCCCCCGCGCCAAAGGCGGCGGCGGCGACGGCGGCCAGGTCCGCCGGCGGTAAGTACACGGCCAGCTTGAATTCGCCCTCGGCGCAGCGGGTTTCCAGCGGGCTGCGTTTTTCGCCCATGCCCAAGGCATCGGCTAAGGCATCGTTGGCGCCGCCGGGAGCGACATCGAAGGCGGTGTGCACGCTGTACACGGCGATGCCCGCGCGGATGGCCTCGTACGCGATGGGCGCAGCCGCCGCCGTCAGCCGGGAGATAGGTTTGAAGATCAGCGGGTGGTAGGCCATGACCAGCGCTGCCCGCCGCCGGCGGGCCTCGGCCAGGACGGCGCGCGTGAGGTCCACGCACAGGAGCACCCGCCGGCACGGCCGCAGCGCATCGCCGACCAGGAGGCCCACGTTGTCCCACGACTGCGCATAGGCCGGCGGGGCGATTTGCTCGAGCTGCTCGACGACGTCGGAAATTCGCATGAGAGACTCCCGATACAGGCTTTAGGCTATAGGCTGTAGGCTATAGGCGCTGATCCGGGCGGTCTGGGCCTTAAGCTAAGCCTGTCATCTGCCTGATGCACTGATTATGTGCTCTGGCGGACCTGCGTGCAAAGGCAGGCCCATCGAAGATGGCGGCTTTTTAGGTATACTCCTGCGGCAGTGCCCATTAGAACGTGTATGAAAACCGGC
>PMYD01000007.1:0-6086 GCA_003171335.1 Phycisphaerales bacterium | reverse complement strand
GTTTTCATACACGTTCTTAGTGAGGCCACCGCCCTATTAAGGATGTTCAACATGGCACGACTTCGTTTGCTGGATGCCGAGACGGCCGAACCCAAGGCCAGGATGCTGCTGGAGAAGATTCAAGCCGCCCGCGGCCGCACGATGAACATTTTCCGCGCGATGGCCAATTCGCCGTCGGCCATGCAGGGTTTTCTCAGCTTCAAGGCGGCGCTGGGCAACGGCGTGATCGGCGAGGCGCTGGAGGAAAAGATCGCCCTGCTGGCCGCCGAGCTGAACCGCTGCGAATATTGCGTCGCCGCCCATATGCCGGCCGCACGCAAGGCCGGGCTCGATGACCAGGCGATCAGCCAGGCCCGCGCGGGAACGGCCTCCGACAAGATCGAAGCCGCGGCCCTGCGCCTGGCCGGATTGATGATCCGCCACCACGGGCACATCGGCGATGAGGAATTCGCCGCCGCCCGCGCGGCCGGCCTGTCTGATGCCCAGATCACCGAGATCGTCGCCCACGTGGCGCTGAATATCTTCACGAACTATTTCAACGATGTGGCGAAGGTGGAAATCGATTTCCCCCAGGTGCCGCTGAACCCGCCCATGAAGGAGTAGCAGCACATGAATCATGAGCTAGGCGTAGAATTGTCATATGGTCCTAGCCGATAAAGATATTGACAGGCAGATTGACGGATTGCGATCATGCTTGCCCATGCAGGTTCCCGAGAACCACCTTTCGGTGGAATGGAGGGGTTTGGCAGATGGGCAAGAGCAACAAGGGTCGCGACACGCAGAAGATCACAATTGCGCAAGCAGTCCGGGATGTCCTGATAGCCGCAATGAACAAAGGCCTTTTCGCCCTGGCGCTGGTAGGGCTTATAGCTTTGGTTATTGTTTGGAAAATGCCTGGGCCGGACGTGAGCAAACTGGTCTTCGGCATCGGTCAGCACCTGGTGGATCATTCTTTGGTTGGGTATATTTTGAGTTTGTGTTTGTCTCTGGGATGGGTTGCTCACACGAAGTGGCAGCGGCGCGAGTTTCACAGGGAGCTTGATCGGGTGACTTTGGAACGCAATAAATTGCAAGAGAAGGCTCTGGCACAGAAGTTGCCATCGAGCAACGGATGAGGAGCGACCGGAATGGAAGCAATTATCATTGCTCTCGTTTTCGCGTCCTTGTGCCATTTCATTTACGAAGGGACAATCGCTCCTTCCCTGCGCTTGGCACTCCGGTACAGACTCTTTAGCCTTCGAGATGAACTGCGAAGAATGAAAGCCGTGGATAAGCCATTAGTCAGTCAAGAGATCTTCGACGAGCTACATGAGAGCCTCAATATAGCAATTGGTCTCCTTCCGTTTTTCGGCATTGAGATGATTTTTGCTGTAATTGACGCGCTTAAGAATAATCCGACACTTCACGAGAGAGTGAAGAGAAAGGAAGAACTGTTCGCCGGATGCAGGAATTCCGATGTGCTTCGAATTCGAAGCGAAATTTATAACACAACTTGGCGTGCTTTATTGATCAATATCGGCGGCCTCCTTGTTTGGATCGTCCCGATTGCGGCGATTGTTATCTTTCTGCGCCAGATAAAGGAGGCGGTGAAGAGTATACTCTTTATGCCCCGCCATGACTTTGAAAGAGTGGTCCCTCAGGCTTCTTATGCAGTTGATCCCGCCTAGGCACCTCTGACAGATCGCTAAACTTTTGCAAGAAAGCTTTTGTAAACCTTACTTTCGGGCGGGTTTCTTCTCGCCACCCTAACCCACCTGCATGGTGACGACGGTGATGTCGTCCTCCGGGTGCAGCGAGCCGCGCATGGAGTCGATGACAGCCGCGAGCTGAAAGGCGCAGCGGTCCACGGGTAGGTGGCGCAGGCGCTGCATGGTCTGGATGAACCCCTCGCGCCCGCCGCCGCCCTCGTGGCGGAAGACATCCTCCGCCCCATCCGAATGCAGCACCAGCCGGTCGCCCGGCTGAAGCTGTATTTTTCGCAGCTCGTACTTCTCCTCGGGGAAGATGCCCAAGAGGCCCCCGGGGGCATCCAGCGTGCTGAGGTGGCCGTCGGCGTGCAGCAACAGCCCTTCGGGGTGGCCGCCGCGAGCGTAGGTCATCTCCAGCGTGCGGCTGTTGATGACGCAATACAGGGCCGAGCAGAACTGGCAACTGGACAGGTCCTGCTCGCAAATGGCGCGATTGAGTTCCAGCATGGCCTGCTCGGGCGACACGAGGTGATAGCCGGTCTCATCCACGCGCTTGGTGGGCAGCGCCTGCTTGATGAACATCGTTAAGAGCGCCGCGGGCAGGCCGTGGCCGACGGCGTCGGCGACGTACAGGCCGACGTGCAACTCGTCCAGCCGCTCGACGCTGTAGATATCCCCGCTCACCCAGGCGGCCGGGCGGAACATGACGGAAAACTCCAGCGGCCCCACGTGGGGGAATTTGTGCGGCAGGAAATCGCGCTGCAGGCGGGCCGCCAGGCGCATCTCTTCATCGATCGTGTCGAGGGTCTTGCCGATGTCGGTGCCCAAGGCGCGAATGCGCGCCACTTCCTTCTGCAGGCTCTCCAGCGCCGGCTGGAGCTGAAGGGCCGCCTCGATCTGGGCGCTGAGGATGGCGGGCGACGCCTCGGCGGGCGCCACGCAGAAGCGGCCGTGCCGGCCGATGACCCGCTGGAACGACCAATCCCGCTCCTGGAGCAGCAGCACGGCCACCAGGTTCGAACTCTCCAGCTCATCCATCAGCCCCGCCAGTTGCCGCAGGTGCACGCTGGGCTGCGAGGAATAGATCAGCACCAGCTTGGCCTTCTCGGCGTGCTTGAGCAGCGACTCGGAGAGCGACAGCTCGCGCAGCGTATGACGGCCCTGGACGGCCTGCTGAATGTTGGGCGGCACGGGCAGGTCCGAAATCCACAGCAGCTCCCCCTGGCCGCTGGCGGACCGGGCGGGAGCGAAAGAGTTCAGGCACGTGGACATGATTCAATTTTCGACCACAACGGGCCGGCTCTTTAGGAGGGAACGAAAGGGAAACGGCCGCCGAACATAACACGACCATGCGGCAAGACGCCCATGCGGCTTCTTTACAGCGTCCCCCCTTTCCCGGACCTCATCAATCTTCTTCCACCGGCAGCGGCGGCGGGGCCGCCGGGGCGGGCGCGGCGCCTTCGGGCACATCGATGAACGTGGCCGTCATTCCCGGCTGCGCGCCGATCCGCTTCCACGTGCCGCCGACAGTTTCCAGCACGTACTTGGCCGGGTGGTCGGAATGGTAGAGGCGCTTGGGATGCGCGGGATCGGACTCGACGGGCATCGTTTCCAGGTTGATGATGTGCCTGTCGGCATCCAGGAAGGCGATATCAATGTCGAAGTAGCAGTCGATCATGTAGAACTCGAGCGGCCCGGGTCGCTCGAACAGGAACAGCATGCCCCGGTCGGCCGCCAGCGATGAGCGGTTGGACAATCCCGCCTCGCGCTTGGCCCGCGTGTCGGCGACCTCCACGGTGAAGCTCTGGCCGTTGATGACCACCTTGGAGCTGGGGCCTTGCCCCTTCGACTTGCAGGAAACGCCGCCGGCCAGGAGCAGGCCGGCCAGGCAGGTCGCCGCCAGGAATATGCCGCATCGTCTCATTGCCCGTGCCTCATCACCAGTTGCGCCAAGAGTCCCTTCAAGAGTTCCATCGGCAGGCCCACCACGTTGGAGAAACTGCCCTGGACGCACTGCACGAAGGCGTCATCACGATCCTGGATGCCATACGCCCCGGCCTTGCCCTGCCACTGGTTGGAATCCAGGTAACTCTCGATTTCGCGAAAACTCATGGCCCGCATGCGGACGAATGTGGTGTCCGACGCGATCAGCCGCACGCCGTCGACGTCGATCAGCGCCACGCCGGTAATCACCTGGTGGCGTGTGCCGGCCAGGGCCCAGAGGATCTCGCGGGCCTCCTCGCGATGGCGCGGCTTGCCGAAGAGCCGCCGGCCATCGGTGACGATCGTGTCGGCGCCCAGCACGGGCAGGTTGGGCTTGTACCGCTCCCACACGCCGCGGGCCTTGAAGTAGGCCAGCGCTTCGGCATGCTGGCCGGGCTCCAGGTGCTCGCCCGACAACGCCGGCTCTTCCATCGGCGGGGCGACGACGCGAAAGTCGATGCCCGCCTCGGCCAGAAGCTCGCGCCGCCGGGGTGAATTGGAGGCCAGAATCAGGCAGGGCACAGGGGCCGCTCCATCAGCCAATGCAGGACCCTTTCGTGGGCGCGGCCCCAGGGGGCGGCTCATCCGCCGCCGGGGCAATCGCGTGATGCAGGGCCAGCCGCCGGCGATGGCGGGAAACGGAGGTGAACGTCACCCAATACGCCAGGCCGGCCATCACCAGGCCCGCCACGACACAGCCCAGAACCAGCGGCGTGAGGACATCGCGCGAAAGCGAACCCAACTCGTGGACGCGGGTCCAGATGGGCACCGATTCATCCCGCAGGTGATGAATCACCTGCCGCCAGCGGCCGTGGCACTCGGCGGCCATCCCGGGCAAGAGCGTGCAGCCGATGCGGTAGCTCGAGTAGTAAATCGGCCCCATTGTCAGCGGGTTACACACCCACACGAAGGACACGCCGGCCACCTTGTTGGCCCGCAATAGCGCGCACAGGATCAGCGCCAGCACCATGTGGCCGCCGACCAGCGGCGTCCAGGCGATGAAGAACCCGATCGCCACGCCCAGCGCAATGCGATGCGGCGTGTCATCCACGTGAAGCACGCGGTGACTCAGGAAGGTGGCGGCCCGCCGCCAGCCTTCGCGCAACTGCTTATACACATATCGATGCGGCATGAAGCCTCTGCCTCAAAAGCATCTCCGGCAACCGGCCGGACAACCCCTTCTTTTACCATAGCATTGGGCCGGGTCCGAAATCCCAAATCGCAAAAACCCAGGAGCCCCATCGGCATTGCGAAACGCCCTCACTGCCGCCATAATCGTTCCATCCGGCGCAGGCCAACCCGCCGGCATTAACCTTCTTTGGGAGCAATCGTGAACGCAAAGCCGGCGAATCCTACAGTCATTATCGACACATCCCTGGGCGAAATTCGCGCTGAAATGTGGGCCGACAAGGCCCCGGCCACCGCGGAGAATTTCCTGGCGTGCGCAGATGCGGGCCACTACGACGGGCTCATCTTCCACCGGGTTATCGGCGGCTTCATGATCCAGGGCGGCGGCATGACGGCCGACATGAAGCAGCGGCCCGGCCGCAAGCCCATCAAGAACGAGGCCAAAGCCGAGCTTCGCAATGATCGCGGTACGCTGGCGATGGCCCGAACCAGCGACATTCACAGCGCCACCAACCAATTCTTCATCAACCTGGCCGACAACGATTTCCTCAACCACCGCAACGAGACGGGCGAGAGTTTTGGCTATTGCGCCTTCGGCAAAGTCACCGCCGGCCTGGACGTGGTCGACGCCATCGCCAAAGTCCGCACCGGCACGCACGGCCAGTATGATGATGTGCCCGTCACGCCGGTGGAGATCCGCAAGATCAGCCGCAGCTAGCACTTAAGCAACTGAGGAATTTCCGCAGTTGATAAGAGCGTGGCCCATCGGCTGTGAGCCAACTGAGGAATTTCCTCAGTTGATGTTTCCACTGTGGAAACTCCGCAGTCGACTCCAACGAGCCTGCCCTCCCTCGACTCCGACATGTCGGAGTCGCGCAGTATCACGAAGCCCGGAGGGCGTATGACCATTAGCCACGGGCGCAAGCCCGTGGAAACGAGGCGCCCCCGCGCGCAAGAGCCCGCAAGGGCGATTGAGGCGTTCGGTATCGCGCATGCCCGTAGCGGATTGCACAAGTGCTTGCACCGCCTTGGCTTGGCAGATTCAATCGCCCTAAAGGGCTCCAGAGAAGACGGGGCCATTTTCTTCCACGGGCTCGCGCCCGTGGCTAATGGTCAATCGCCCCTTGGGCTCTCTCGGAGTCGACTGCGGAAATTCCGCAGTTGGTACAAGATCGCCGGGGTTCTAAGGCCTTTATTCACTTTTCAAGTATCAACTTGGTGAGTGACCAAGAGAGAGGAAAAGCCCTCCGCTACGTATGTAGCAATTCGCGTGCCAGACAATATGAA